>JBEKMT010000039.1:0-29868 GCA_050008355.1 Verrucomicrobiota bacterium | reverse complement strand
GCGCGTCTCATCAGCCGATGCCGATGCGTTTGCCGGCTTTGCGGTGATTATATTGCTCTTTAATCCACTTGTAAGTGGCCGCCAGGCCGGCATCCAACGTCGTGTCTGGCTCCCACTTGAGGACTTGTTGAATGAAGGTGTTGTCGGAATTGCGTCCCGCCACGCCCTGTGGCGCGTTCAAATTGTAACTGCGCTTCAATTTCACGCCGGCGATCTTTTCCACCTTGCTGACCAACGTGTTGATGGAAACTAACTCGCTCGAGCCCAGGTTGATCGGCGTCGCGATCAGTTCATCGCAGTGTGTGATCGTATCAATGCCTTTCACACAGTCATTAATGTACATGAAGCTGCGAGTCTGTTCTCCGTTGCCCCAGATATTGATGCTCAAATCCTTGTTATCAATCGCCTGAATCACCTTTCGGCAAATCGCCGCCGGCGCTTTTTCGCGGCCGCCATCCCAGGTTCCATTAGGCCCATAAACGTTATGAAAACGGGCGATGAACGTCTTCATCCCGCGTTCATGCCAATATTCCTCGCAGAACATTTCGGAAACGAGTTTCTCCCAGCCATAGCCGCGTTCCGCCATAGCAGGATAAGCGTCGGATTCCTTGAGGGCGCGGACTTTCGGGTCTTTTTGCAGGAGTGTGTTGTAGGCGCACGCGGAACTGGAGAAGAAATAACGGCGCGTACCGGCCCGGTAGGCCGCTTCCACCATATGTGTATTGATTAAAATCGAGCGGAGACATTCCACGCGGAAACGTTCGATGAAACCCATGCCACCCATGTCGGCGGCGAGGTTGTAAACTTCCACCGCGCCTTCGCAAACACGCTTGCAGTTGTCCTCCTGGCTGACATCCAGACAAAGATTTTGGGCGCCGGGTACGTGCAGATACCATTCATAAATCGGCTTTTTATCCACTGCGCGGATGTTGGTGAAGCCTTTTTTCTTGAAGTAAAGCGCCAGGTTGCCGCCGATGAACCCGCCGCCGCCAGTGATGACGATCAAGTCGTCCTTTTTCAGCGGCGCATCCTTTTCCACTACTCGTTTGGTTTGTTCCATAGTTTTGTTCCCGATAACCGCAGCCCCTTTATACGGGCGTTTCATTGTTCGCAGAAATTCCAACTTGTCATTCCATTTTGGAAATACCCTCGTTCGTCAGAAGCATATTTAAAATTGACTTATGATCAAACCCGAAAATCGTCCAATGCTCGACTTTTTTCACACCGGAACTCCCGGGCACGCACAGTTTGCTTCGGTCTCCGGCCGCCACGCGCGGCAAACTGGCCGTCGTTTGCGGCGGCCTCGGACATTGGGCTCGTGAGTATGCCATCCTGCGCAACTCCTTTCCCTTCCATGGAATAAGTGCTTCATAGGCAGGGCCAATTGAAACTCGGGCGGCACCCTGATGAATCGCTACCTCGCGGCACATTTGCCTGTGCACCAGGAATTACCAATGCCATCACCTCCGTCCCGTGAAAACCTCTGGTCAAATAGTTCGCACGTTTTCAAATCAGTTTTCAGTCTGGTCCCGGAATCACTTCGAAAAATGCTCTGAACGCTCGACAATCGCGCGGAAGAAATTAAAATTTCCACGCATGATTAAACCGACTTTGCTCATTCTTGCCGCTGGCATGGGCAGCCGTTACGGCGGACTCAAACAAATTGATCCCGTCGGCCCGGCGGGCGAAACCATTATTGATTACTCGATCTACGACGCTTTACGCGCCGGATTCGGCAAACTTGTGTTTGTCATCCGCAAGGACATCGAGCAGCAATTCAAGGAAATCATCGGCGCGCGATTCGAAAAGCGCGTCGCCGTGGAATACGTATTCCAAGAACTGGACAAGTTGCCGCCCGGATTTTCACTGCCAGCCGGGCGCACCAAGCCGTGGGGCACGACCCACGCCATTCTGATGGCGGAAGATGTTCTCAAAGAGCCATTTGCCGCAATCAATGCGGACGATTTTTACGGTCAGCAGGCTTATAAATTGCTCGCGCAGCACTTGACCTCAGGTTCGCCCGACTATGCGATGGTTGGTTTCATCCTGAAAAACACGCTATCTGATTTCGGCAGCGTCGCGCGCGGGGTCTCCCGTACGGATGCAAATGACTACCTTACCTCCGTCGTCGAAATGATGAAGATCGAACGCGACGTTACGGCCGCAAAAAACACCGATGCCGACGGAAAAATCATCAAGCTGACCGGTGAAGAGGCCGTCTCCATGAATTTCTGGGGCTTCACCCCCGCGCTATTCCCACAGTTGCGAGTCAAGTTCACCGAGTTCTTGAAAAAGAGCGGTGGCGAATTAAAGTCCGAGTGCTACATTCCCAGCACGGTCAACGATCTCGTTGTTGCGGGCCAGGCGAAAGTAAAAGTTCTCCGCACGAACGATTCCTGGTTCGGCGTAACCTATCGCGAAGACCGTCCGATGGTGCTGGAAAGCATTCGCAAGCTCATCGCCCGTGGCGATTATCCCGCTAAACTCTGGACCTGAATCTCGGTGCGTAACCGGCGCGATTTCCAAAATTACTGACCGCTTCTGAAAAGCTCGCGCATCTTTGACAGGCGTCAGCCTCTTGTTTGCGCTGAGATTCTCGCTTCGCCGCAAATCATCAAGCTTCATCTCACCCGTGGATGGCCCCCTGAATGGAGGTATTTTATTCTGACCACCCCATGCCGCCGGCACACTGGATGCGCCTTGCCACCAACCAGTTCGACAGCGTCGGCAAGTTCGATTTCACCAGAGCCTTGATCCTCGATACCGCGCAATGTTTCACCGGATCCAGTGGCAGTAATCTTCCTGTTTGGTCCGGCCTTTTTCGCTTGGCATTGAAATGATTCGCAACTTTTTACCAGGCGCGGAGTTGAAACTCTTGTCTGTCAAGTAACGCCTTAACATCAGAGGGTAATTATGCGCAAATATACAATGGCTTTGGCCACACTGGGTGCCGGATTAATGCTCGCGTTGAACCTCAGTGCGCAAACCGCCGCCGTCAACCCGCCGGCGACCGAACTCGAGAATTTTGAACTGCAAACCAACACCACGATTGTCAAAGGCACCAGCCTGGTCGGCACGGTCGCACTTGATAACAACTGCACATTTGTGGTTCACGCCCGTGAAGCCAATGACATCGACCACAGCCAGAAAGCGTACGGCATCACCATCGCATTAAGTGGGTCTTTACCGCAAGGTGCCCCGGACAAATTGTCGCTGGTGGTGGACTACGACGAACTGGATTCGCTGACCGCCGCCGCTGATTATATCGGCAAAGTCACTTGGGGAGTGACCCAACTGAACAGCTTTGAGGCCGGTTACGTGACCAAATCCGGCTTCCATTTCATCGCTCACAGTGACCGACGGCAGGACGTGATCAATACCTACGTTGAATTTGGCGACCTCCCTCGAATCCAAGTCAATTCGGATCAACTGGCGCAACTGCGCAGCCTGCTGGCACAGGCGAAATCCATGCTCGACTCACTCAAATAGAACCGTGTTCCATTCCTGACCGCAGAATACTTTGAAACCCGCTAACTTGTCTTTCGCACCACGCTGTCTCGCTGCGCCCATTCGGGATTCATATCGGGAAAATCCAGATTATAATTCAATCCACGGCTTTCCGGTCGTTGCAGCGCGCAACTGACAATCAACTCCGCCACCGTCGCGATGTTGCGCAATTCAAGCAAGTCCGCCGACACAATGAAATTCCAGTAATAATCGTGAATTTCTTCCTGCAGGTTGGCGATGCGTTTTTGCGCGCGCTGCAAGCGCTTGTTGGTGCGCACGATGCCGACGTAGTCCCACATCAGACGCCGGATTTCATCCCAGTTGTGCGAGACCACCACCATTTCGTCGGCGTTGGTGGCATGGCCGGATTGCCACAAGGGAATCTTGAAATCAGTCATGACCGCCGGTATTGCCAGAATTTTTTGCGCCGCGCGATGCGAGCACACCAGCGCCTCCAACAATGAATTGCTCGCCAAACGGTTCGCTCCATGTAAGCCGGTGCACGCCACTTCGCCCACCGCAAACAGCCCGGCGATGTCCGTGGCACCGTCAATATCCGTTACCACGCCACCGCATTGGTAATGCGCTGCCGGCACGACTGGAATCGCTTCCTCGGTGATATCAATCCCATAACGCAAACAGGTCCGGTAGATATTGGGAAAGCGTTCGATGATGAACTTTGCCGGCTTGTGCGTGATGTCCAGCAGCACATGGTCGGCGCCGGTCTTTTTCATCTCGCTGTCGATGGCGCGGGCAACGATGTCGCGGGGCGCGAGCGATTTCATCGTATGCACACCATCCATGAATTCTTCACCGTCAAGGTTCTTCAGGATGCCGCCCTCGCCGCGGACCGCCTCACTGATGAGAAATGATTTCGCCTTGGGATGATACAGACACGTCGGGTGAAACTGCACAAACTCCATGTTCGCGATGCTCGCGCCGGCACGATACGCCATCGCCACACCGTCCCCCGTGGCAATATCGGGATTCGTCGTATACAGGTAAACCTTGCCGCAACCACCCGTCGCCAGCAGCGTTACCCGCGCGGAAAACACTTCCACCAGGTTGGATTTCTTGTCAAAAACATATGCCCCGACGCAGCGGTTTGTGCCCACGTACCCGAGTTTCTGGCTCGTGATCAGGTCAATCGCGAGATGATTTTCAAAAATCTGGATGTTCGGCTCTTTTGAAATCGCATTGAGCAGCGCACGCTCGATTTCGTGGCCGGTCATATCCTTGGCGTGCAAAATCCGCCGCCGCGAATGGCCGCCTTCACGGCCCAGATCCAGTTCACGTGAACCGTCTTTGGCCCGTTGTTCCGACTCGGAAAACTTCATGCCCAGGTCAATCAATTCCTGGATGCGCGCCGGTCCTTCCTCGACGATGGTACGCACTACCTTCTCTTTGCAGAGGCCCGCGCCCGCCTCCAGCGTGTCCCGGACATGAAGTTCAAAGGAGTCGTCCTTGCCGGTCACCGACGCAATGCCGCCTTGCGCATAGTTCGTGTTCGACTCCGCCCGGTTCTTCTTCGTGACAATCGCCACCCGCCCGCGGGATGCCACCTTAAGCGCGAAAGAAAGCCCCGCGATGCCGCTGCCGAGGATGAGGAAGTCGAATTGTTTCACGGAGAAAAGCTAGCGCATAAACACGTTAACACGGAGAAAAATCAAAGCCTCGAATTATCGATCAGCCGTGTTTTTCCGAAGAAAACCGCCAGCGCCATTTGGGTTCCAGGTTTCACCTGCACCACCGGCACCAGCGTTTCTGGATCAAAAAACTCCACATAGTCCAAACGCGCCAGCGGCGCAGCGGTGACGAACACCTTTAAGTCATTTTTTAATCGTGCGGCGGAAACCGATTTTCGTTTCACCGCCGTTTTGCACGCCTGCAAGGCGTGAAAGAGAATCGTCGCCTGCGACCGCTGTTCCGCATCCAGATATTGATTGCGCGAACTCATCGCCAGACCGTCGGGCTCACGCAGTGTGGGAGCGACAATGATTTGGACCGGAAAATTCAAGTCACTCACCATGCGCTTGATGATGGCGGCTTGTTGAAAATCTTTTTGCCCGAATACGGACACGTCCGGGAGAACCACGTTGAAAAGTTTCGCGACCACCGTCGTAACGCCGCGAAAATGAGTCGGACGCGACACGCCTTCCATGACGCGCCCCAACTGTTCTTCTACCACGTACGTACTGTAAATGCCTTCGGTTTTGCGTGGATACATTTCCGCATCCCCGGGGGTGAATACAACATCCGCCCCTTCAGCCCGGCACAATTTCAAATCACGCTTTAAATCCCGCGGATATTTGGAAAGGTCTTCGGTAGGTGCAAATTGCGTCGGATTCACATAAATGCTGACCACGACCTTTCCACGTTTGCCGACACGTTCGCGGGCTTCGCGAACGAGACTCAAATGGCCGTCGTGCAGGTAGCCCATCGTCGGGACAAACCCGATTTGGGTTCCAGTGCGGTGCCATTTTTGGGCGAGCCGTTGCATCATCGCAACGGAAGAAAGAATCTGCATGCCCAAAAGATTGCGCAGGCGGGACCGGCTTTCAACCCGAAACCGAATCAAGGTTGCTTCACCGTGCTGACATCATTCGTTGAAAATTTGATGAAAGCGAAGCATTCCGGGATATGTGAATCCCAAACACCATGGCGGGTCCATACCCAGCCGCCGGAATCGTTTGCGGGCGGCGCCTCTTTGTAAGTGTTGAACCGGGAGAAATCCATGCGCCATACATCGCCATCCTTTGGCGGAAACGCCCTGCCGTCGGCCCGGGCCAATTGTTCCATCCCCCGCCACGGGAACGCTAGTTCAACCGTCCACCCGCGATCACGGTCAGTGTCGTCATTCACCGTGCCGTCAATGAACACCGCCGTCTGCTTGCCCGGAAAATGCCACTTGAAATTGCCCAGTCGGCCGCCGCGCGGATGTGTCGTGAAGCCGACGCCGTTGAACGGAACCATGTTGGCGCGGGCGAATTCGGGCAGTTGCGCGTATCCGTCCTTTTCGTATGAATCGTCCCAGATAAAAAAGGCCTCGTAGGTGGTGTTGAAGCCATTGATCTCGAATTCGTAATAGGCGTCGCGTCCGGCAATGAAAATCTCTACGTCATTGTCGTAATAAATCGGCGAGTTATTCGTCGTGTATTTGGCGTGGATAAACGGTTCCTCGACGCGGTAGGCGACGTAAAGGTTGGTCTCATCCCACAACAACTCCGCGTGCGTTGCGTGAATCGTCGGCTTGCCGGTGATGATGTCCACGAACCGCGGGGAGAGCGGCGCCTCCTGCCATGCCCTTTCATCCAGATGTCCGTCAACGTGGATCGGCTCGCTTACCTGATAAGCGGTGTAATGCGCAATCTCATTTTCCGGGCAGGGAAAATTCCAATCCGTCGCCCGCACCCCCAAAGGCAACAGGAGCAGAAAAAGGATTCGAATCATATTTGGGCTCATTTGTTTGACGGTGACAGTGGCAGGGGCCATTCCGCCGTGAAGGCCAGACCGGGGTCGCCCCGGCGCTGCAGGGTTTCGCAAAGCACCCGCAAGCTCGGTCGCAGCTTTTGCGTTGAGACTGTTCCGTTCACTTCCAGCGTCACCGGTTTCTGAAAATCAATCAGCCGGCTGTCCAGCAAAACGGTGGCGTCGGCCACGTTCGTGGTCGTTACTGTCACGTGATTGTCCCGGCAGGTGGCGTCAATTTCCTTTTCCTTTCCCGGTGAATCAGTATGCAACCAGAAAAAGTTCGTGATGACCTGATCCGTCATCAACCAGGTCAATTCACGGGGCACGGGATTGCGCACGGCAGGATACATTTCCTTAATTTTGTCCCGGTCCGCCAGGTTGGGATGTTCTACCCCCGGTGAGATGGTCAGCGTCACGGGATAAACATCAGTCCGTCCGTCCCGAAGCTGCGTGATCTCCTCGCGAAACTTTTTGTCGCGCCAGAGGCGGCCATACATGGTGTCCACCCCCCCAACCATGCACGTGAAAATCGTGTTACGCAAGGTCACTGGCGTGGTTTCTCCATCCGTCGGAGCGGCCGCACTGGCATGGATGGCGGCAAAAAGATCCGGTTCCTTTGGCCCGATCGCAAACGCTCCGTATCCTCCGTGCGAATAGCCCATGATGAAGACCTTGTCCGGGTCCACATCCGCAAAAAAGATGAATTGATGCAAAAGGTTGGCGATGAGCGGATACACGTAAACGTCATAAAAACCGTTCCACGTGTCATTGGGCGCGCGGAGCGCCACATAAATATAACCGCCCGCCTCGGGATGCTCCCTGTAGTGGCTCTGCATGACTTTCCACTGGCTGTCGTTGACTTCCTTCGGCGCACCACCTCCGCCATGCATGGCAATGAATAACGCCCAGCCGTTCGGCGGACGTTGACCGACATACTTGACCGTGTACGGGCTTAGGTAGTCTTCAAAACGCACTTGCTTCGCGGCAAAGTCCGCCGCCAGATCGCCGTGGACAGCGGAATATTTGAAAACTTCCCAGGCCGCCTGGCGCACCGCCGGTTCATTGTTGCGCAATAGTTTTTCCAGCCGCCCGGAAAATTTCCAATCCGCCTGTTTTGCGGCCGGCGCACTGAAATAATTCGTCAACGCTGTTTTCAACCTCCGCTCATCACGCGGCGCAAGCGGCTGAAACTTTTGCAAAGTCAAGACGACCAATTGCTCCGTGTTGGTGTCCGGAACCAAAACCTGCTCCGTGGACTGGTTGCCCAGCCTCGCGCAAACCTGGTATACCCCTTCGGCCGGCAATTCAAACGCTAGAACGTTGTTCATGTCCGCCGATTCATCCTTGCTCAGGCCTTCGAGATGCGCGGCGCTGTTCGTCATATTGTCCACCGAGACGTTCGCAACCATGCGCTCTCCGTTGCCGGCTTGAACCACTTTCACCAGCAAACGGACCGTTCCCGGCACCACGGAGTTGGTCTTCGGTAGATAACGCTCAGTCACATTGACCGCGTTGATCCAGTGTATCTCCGGCGCCCAATCCAGTGGAAAGGCAAGGTCAGTTTTCTTAAAGCTCGCAGCGTAGACGGCATGCAACGGCACATTTTCCTGCGCCAGCGACGCGTCATGCTCGAACCAGGCGTGGTCGAGTCCCTTGGGATCCGGCTCCGATGCGCCGACAAAATGCCAGCCATCATCCCAGACCTCTACCCAGGTATGATTCCCTCGCATGTCCCACCACATCGGCGTACCCGCCAGCCGCGCAGGAACACCCACAGACCGGCACGCATCCACCAGCAGGATGGAGAGCCCGGTGCAACTTGCGAGGCCCGTCACCATTGATTCAGCGGGACTCTGGTCCGCTTTCCGGCGTTCGGTGGAATAGTGTACGTTGACCAGCTTGAAAATCTTTTCGTTGATCCGCTGCGCGGCCTCGCCCGGTGTCTGGCAATCGGCCACCAGCGGCGCGCATTGAGTACGCAGCATCGCACGCCAGCCATCACGGGTCTCGTTCACACAAGCGTAGGGCAGGATTTCGTTCAGAAAAATATCGGGCGGTATCTGGTCGTGCCACGTTGCGTTTTCGAACGCCTCGTCGGCCTGCGCCAGGTTTTGCAGCAGATAGTCGGCGGGCAAGGTCCGTAAATCCGATATGGGCGCATTTTCAATCAGGAATTGCATTTCTCCCCGGTGGGCTGTCGGGGTCTGTTCCAACGCGGCCACCAGGGCCGGCCGGTTCGTGCCCGCCTGTGCCAAAGCCTGTTCCGTCGAGTCCGGCCACCATTTATCCGCGGGATTGGCATTCGCTACTACCCTCGCTGACAGCAACAGAAGTAGAAATGTGGCCCGATGGACGAAAACAATGAATGGTGATTTGGCCCCTGGATCCTCCGTTGGCAACGATTTTTTGAAAGCCATGATTCCCGATTGTGCAAGCCCTCAACTCGGATTCAAGCGTCAACTGCGTTTTCCACTTGTAGTAAAAACAGACAAGCCGCGTGGATAATTCCACGCGGCCTGGTTAAACTTGGCTGATTGATCAATTTTTCAACGGCGAATGGCGAAATTCAGCGGCGCACTTTGTGGCATTTCGTGGGCACAGGGCTGATTGATCGGAGCATCCGGTGTGCGATCATTTTGCGTCACTACATTGTTCGCCAGCATCCACGCTTCGACTTCCTCGCCGCTGATATCCGCCAGCATCTTGCCATTGATCTCCACGCACGGACTCAACATCTGGCCGCTTTTCTCGATCATTTCCTGGCGCTGCAGTGGATCGTTGATGATGTCGCGGTCTTCGAACGGCAGGTCGTATTTGCGCAGGACAGCCCGCACGCCCTGGCTCCAGCCACAACTCGGTTTCAAATAAGCGATAATTTTTGGTTTGCTCATAATAAATTTTAATTTCTGTTCCGACGATGCCATATCCAGCGGCACACCGCAAATGTTAGACCAACCAGCCTGAGTCTGGAAATTCCTGAGGCTCAGACAGACCCGCGCCAACCTACTGCCCGGCACCCGTTAATTCTTATGATGATGATGATGCGAATGCTTGTGATGGCTCCTGTGTCCCACCCCGGCGGCGTTGGCCGCTGGCAGGAAACAGCTGAAAACAAACGCCATTAACGAGATTGCCAATATCTTTTTCATAAAAATATTCTGTTCGCCAATCAAATAACTATCAACAGGTTGGATTGAATATAACATGAATTTGCGGGAGGAAAACAAAATTATTTATTGGCATGGTTATTTCGCCGAGTTTCCGCCCTTGACCCGCATCTGCATGCAATACAGCGATTTGCTGGCGGTGATGAAAAGTGTCCGGTGATCTTTGCCGCCAAAACTCACGTTCCCCGACCATCCCTCATGCACCTCAATGTGCTCAATCCGCTTTCCTGAAGGGTCATATATCGTCACGCCATGGCCAGTTAAATAAAGGTCCCCCTGCTCATCGATGGTCATTCCGTCCGATCCCTGGGCGCAAAAAAAGGTTTTATTCGTCAGTCTTCCGTCGGGCTGGATGTCGTAACGCCAGGTTTGCCCCGCTCCAATGTCGGAAACAAAAAGATTCTTTCCATCCGGCGAACCAGTGATGCCGTTGGGTTTATTCAGATCCTCCGTCACGCGAGCCAGGGTTTTCCGGTCGGGCGAAAGATAAAAGACCTCCTCGTTCGGGAGCTCCATCGTAGTGTGATCCCACCAGGTGCGCAGATAGAATGGGTCGCTCAAATACATCGCCCCGTTCGGAGCGATCCAGACATCGTTCGGCCCGTTCAAGTATTTCCCCTCAAAATTGGTGACGAGAATGGAAATTTTTTTGTCAGGAGTAATCGACCACAGGGCGTTTTGCTCGTCCGCGCACGCGATGAGGTTTCCTGCGGCGTCAAATTCCATCCCATTCGCATAGCCGGACGGCTGCAAGAACGTGGATAGTTTTCCGTCCACGCTCCATTCCATGATCCGGTCATTAGGTTGGTCCACGAAAAAAAGATTCCCGTTTTTATCGCAAGTCGGGCCTTCGGTGAACGCGAAGCCGCCCGCCAGTTTTTGCAGCGTCGCACCCGGAGCAATGACAGTGCTGTCAGCCGCTGACACGGCCAGGGCGATGGCAAGAAAGGCGGCGGCAACGATGGATTTCATGATCCGTGAAAATCTGGCGGGAAGTCGGCCATGAAGCCATCAAAAAATCGCTCCTTGTTTTTCATGGCCAACTCAAGCAAGTTTCCAACGTCGTTTTAGTGATTTATGCAGCCTGGAACCAAAAAGATCCTGCGCTTCCTTGGAAGTTGGATTATCAACACTGCCGCGGTGGCGTTGACGGTGATCATTTTGCGCGACCATATCAGCTATGGTGACAAGCTGGCCAATCTGGTGATCGCCTCGTTTTTGCTCGGTATTCTCAACGCGTTTGTCCGCCCGATATTGATGCTCATTGCGCTGCCTCTGTTGATTTTTACCCTCGGCCTTTTCACGCTCGTCATCAATGCGCTGCTGCTTTGTTTCCTTTCCGTCCTGCTGCCCTTCTTTCATGTCGACAGTTTCGGCTATGCCTTCCTGGGCGCGTTGATCATCAGCATCATTTCTTTGATGCTGAATGCCATCACCGGCAACGCCCGACTCACCGTGCATCGCCGTCGCCCCCCCTCGCCCCCTCCTCCGCCCGGTAATAAAGGCGGCGGCAACGGCCCCGTGATCGACGTTTAATCAGCCGCTCCTTCGAACGCCGAAACTGTTCCTCCGTCTCTTCGTCTCTGCTGTAATTTCGCGGTGCGCCTCTCGAATTTTCAAGTTGAGGCCTGAACCGTAAACCGTAGAAGGTGAACCAACCCAATACCTGGAAAGGAGGACTACATTTTCACCCGGTAAGCCGCCCTCAAAGAAGGAATTCCCTGCTGGTTAAATTCGCGCTCAAAATCCGTCGTCACTTCCGCCAAAGCCGCCGGCGTTTCCACCGGCATAAATTCCTTTGCTGCCGCAAAAACCTCCTTCATCTGTTGAAAATAATCAGCATCATCCGTGCGCAGAAACACCGTGCCACCGGATGACAGCGCGCCCTGCGCGAGCGCCGGAAAATCCTTGTTGATCAGCCGGTGACGCCGGTGCTTCTTCTTTGGCCAGGGATCGGGGAAATAAATGTGCACCGCCCCGGCCGAATGCGGGGGGAGCAGATATTGCATAAAATAAGCCGATTCAATGCGCACACCGCGCACGTTCAGCAACCCGATCCGCCGACCCTTCCGATCGAGTTTTTGAAGCCGCCCGAGCAGCCGTTCGACACCAATAAAATTAATCTGCGGATTCCTCCGGGCGTACTCGATAAGGAATGAAGCGTCACCGCAGCCGAGTTCCACTTCGAGAGGCTGCCGCCGAGAAAACAGTTCCGCAAGGTCCAGCGGCTCAAGAATCGTGCGGAGTTGAACAACGAGATCTTCGGCCGTGACAATGGACGCTTTCAATGGTTGCCGTCAATTATTCTTGCGGGTAGACCAGAATGCGGTCGTGGACCAGAACGATAAGATCGTTCTTGCCGTCGCCGGTCACATCCGCCACCACGCACTCGCGGGGTTCCGGCAGGGCGTTGTCGGCACCGCGGAACGTATGCTGTTCGAAAACTTGCCAGCGGTCGCCGGGCACCAGCTTGCGATGTTTGTCAAAGAAAACGAGATCCAGGTAATTGCGCGCTGTTTCCATGAAGATCAGTTGCTTGCGGTGGCCGCCGGTCAGGTCGCCCGCGATCAAGTCGTTTAAATAACCGTCTTTGATCGGAGTATCATAATCATCCAGTTTGGTCAGTTGCCAAACGTCGCCCGCCAGGGATTGCCAGCCAACCGCGTTCTGGCTGAGAAACGCCACGCTCGCCTTGCCTCCGATTTGAACCGTGCCTATCGAGCCAAAGTCGGACACCGGTAAATCCATGTTTTTCACCACCTGCCAGACACCATTCGTGTCGCGTTCCGCCAGCGTCAGTTGCTTATGCCCGGAGTCGAGCAGGAAGATCGACGGCGTCGAATTGTTGCCGTTGGTGACGGCCGTCGCGCCGGTGATCAGCGACTCGCTGTCCGCTCCGTTGATCTGGTCTTTGACGCTGAATATCCAGTCCGGCGGATTGGTGGATCCGTCGGTCCTCGCCTGCTGCACCAATACGACTGCACGGATGAAATTTTTCTGCGGCAGCAACAACTCTGGTTTGCCGTTGCCATCCAGGTCCGCCGAGGCGAGCCACGGCTGATCCATCGCGCCACCCGGAGGGTCGACGTCCTTTTCATCAAAGGCGCCATGGGTGTTTTGCAGGAGCACCTTGATTTTCTCGTAGGGAATCAGCAGCACAAAATCTCCGAGCCCATCCTGATTCACATCCTGGACCGCAAAGGTGGTGGGATTGGAAGTAAAACTAGCGCTCAATTTTTGGCTGGTTACCTTGCCATCGGCAGTGCGGATGACCAGCGAACGGGCGCCGTCTTTGTCCACGATGATCGCCAGCACCGGCTTCGCGCCCTTCTTGAGCACACCCGTTGCCATGATCAACGGCTTGCCGTCTAGCGGCAGAATGGTCGGAAACGGCAGGTGCCCTTTCTTGTCGAACTGCGTGATGCCCACGGCATTTTCATCGTGGCTCAGCACAAAAATTGCCGGATGACCATTGTTCTTCCAGTCGGCCACGCAGATTTGCGACACACCCGCCAGGCTCGGAAACGTTTTCGGCGCCGCAAACGTGCCATCGGCCAGTTGCAAATACACCGAGAGCTGACCGCTTTCCGGTTCCGCCACCAGCAAATCCGGACGGCCGTCGCCGTCGACATCCTTGAATAAAATCCCGCGCTGCACCGCCGCCGTTTTGTTCAGCGGCAACACTTGAAATTGCCCCGCCCGAAAATCGCCGGAAATCACATCGCCCGGTTGCCGCGTGAATTGCGAAACCTCCGCGCGGCCGGTGGCTTGCACAACGCACGTCAGATAGTTCGTCCGGTCCTCCGCCAGATTATCCAGCCAGAACGACCGGATTGGCTGCGACTTGAAATAAATTTCCGGCCCCAACTGCCCGCCGTCGATTTGAAAACGGACCCGGTACGGTGCCGGACTGTCGAAATCCACAAACAGCAGATCATTCTTGCCGTCACCGTTCACATCCACGATCTGCACCGCATGCGGAGTGCCGGAGTACGAGATCTTCTGCGGTTCAGCCAGCGAGTGATCCGGCTGCTGCTTCCAAAAATAAGTCGCGCCGCTGTCGCCGAGCAGAACGATGTCATTCAGGCCATCACCCGTCAGGTCGCCGGTCGCCAGCGCGTTGGGATCCAGTTGGCCGTCATCAATATGCCAGACTTTGGGGTCGCTCCACCCGTTCGTGCCCAGATTGTAAATCACCACCAGGTCTTTCTGGTCGCCATAATAAACGATGTCCGGCCGGCCGTCGCCGTTCAAATCCTTCACATCCATCGCCGCGATGCGCTCTTCCGCGGGAATCGAATCAATCCGGAAACGCGAATCCGGCGGCAACTCATTCAGCTCCAGCTTGTGCAACGGATTGGCCTCCACCCTGTTCGTCTTGCCGGTCATATTGTAAAGCAGGTTGATTTTTGCGCGCAAATTGTTCGCCACGATGATGTCGTTCAACCCGTCCCCGTCCAGGTCGGCGACGTGCAGCAAAGCGACTTGTTGGTCAATCGGATAAATCTCAGGGCCCGTGAAGCCAAAGGGGCTGTTGGTGGTGCCAACCACAGTCACGCTCGAGTCCAAGGCATTGGCCGCGGCGCCGGAGGCATTGGTCGTGCTCTGCGCGAAGGTTGAAAAATGAAAAAAAACAACTCCCGTCGCTATCACGACAGATATAAATTTCATGAACTGCTTCATCCGCGCAACGTGCCATTCTCCGGTGCAATTGGCCAGTTTATTCGCCCGAACGGCCGTAACATTTAGGAATTTAATTCACCTTCTCCTCTTCTTGAATTCTCAGCGCGCAATTGTCACGCGAAGACCGCCAGGATGGCACGGAAGAAACGAATGCCATCCGATTCGCGCCACCGAGAAATCGATCCGCAGATCAAAGGAGGTTCTGCTGATCTAGTCGATCCAGCCCAAGACTTTCAACGTTCAAACCAAACCCGGCAGCGAAAGCTCCCTCACTCCCAAAGCCGGAACGGCCAGCCGTTCTTCTCCATGAAATTCCCGCAGCGCGGGCAGCGGCCCGGATCCTTCCATGCCTCGACAAAGTGTTTCGGGTTCGCCGGACACGCGAGCTTGAATTCCTGCCACACCAGCGGACTCACCGGTGTCGTCAAGCTATGAAATGATCCGTTGCGCAAAACCACCGGCGGAATTTCCGGACGCAGCGAATGAAAGATTTTTCGGGAGGGAACTTCCTTTTCCAGCTGACGTCGGCGGACGCGCTTGGGCACATCATACAATTCGCGGCAGTCACGGCACACAATCGTCTGGACCTCACAATGCACGCCGCTGTCCGCGCCGCCAGAAAGGTGCGCGCGATATTGGCACCACGGACACTCGAAATGGAACGTCTTGCCCACTCGTTTGATATTCAGTCCCGTCGCCCCGTTATCAAGCCGCCATCGCCTGACCGGCGATAAAACCAGTCGTCCATGCCGCTTGAAAATTGAAACCGCCAGTGACACCGTCAATATCCAGTAATTCGCCGGCAAAGAAAAGTCCGGAACACACCCGGCTTTCCATTGTCTTAAAATTCACCTCCCGCAACTTCACCCCGCCGCAGGTCACAAATTCGTCCTTGTTCAAACTTTTGCCGCTGACTTGGAATGCCGAGCGGGTGAGTTGTTGCCCCAGCGCGTGCATTTGCGGACGCGTCAGCGCCGACCAACGCGTGTCGCGAGCGATGCCCGCCGACAAAACGAGTTGCTCCCACAACCGCGCAGTCAGCGGCGCCAGCGGAACATTCACCACGAGCCTCGCGCCGGCGCTTTGGCGACGCGCTTGAAACTCCTCCGCGATGCGTTCGGCGGAACACTCCGGCAGCCAGTTCACAAATAACGGAAACTTGTAGTTCAAACCGTGCAACTCCCGCGCGCCCCAGGCCGACATTTTCAAAACCGCCGGACCGCTCAAACCCCAGTGCGTAATGAGCAATGGCCCCTGTTCGCGCAGCTTTGCGATGGGCACCAAAATCTCCGCCCGTTCCAGCGACACCCCCGCCAGTAACCGCAGCCACGGAGAATCGATTTGAAATGTGAACAGCGATGGCACCGGCGGCTCCAATTGATGCCCGAGCCCCACCGCCAGTTGTCCCGCCGCGGCCGCCCGGCAACCGCCCGTGGCCAGCAACACTTTGTCGCCGCCCATCTTTTCGCCTCCGGCCAGAGTCACATCAAATGTTCCGTCGGAGCTTTTCACAATGGTTTCCACCGGGCAGCTCAATCGCAATTGCACCCCTGAAGCTTCGGCCGCCCGGAAAAGACAGTCGACAATCGTCTGGGAGGAATCGGTGACCGGAAACATCCTCCCGTCGGCCTCGGTCTTCAGTTGCACGCCGCGCGTTTCGAACCAGGCCACCGTGTCCTGCGCGGAAAATTTTTGGAAGGGCGCGAGGAGGGCGCGTTCGCCGCGCGGATAACGCGTGGCAAATTCGCGCGTCTCAAAAACGGCGTGCGTCACGTTGCAGCGGCCGCCGCCGGAAATGCGGACTTTGTCCAGAAACCGCGAGGTCTTTTCCAACAGCCGTACCGATGCCCCCTGCTCCGCCGCCGCGATGGCCGCAAAAAAACCGGCCGCCCCGCCACCAACGATGATGATTTGCCTCGAACTCACGTGCGAAGAATTGCAGAATTTCCGCCGTGCCTGAAGAGATTTCATCCGACCCAACACCCGACCGCCTGCCTGGTAAAGTGCCCGTGGCGACTTCGCTACCGCCGCACAAACGCCGTGTGCGTTACTCCGGGAAAAATCCGCGCCGGTTCGAAGACAAGTATAAGGAGATCAACCCCGAACGTTACGTGGAAACGGTCGCGAAAGTCATCGCCTCCGGGAAAACCCCGGCGGGCACGCATCGCCCCATCCTGGTCGCGGAAATCCTCACCATCCTCGCCCCGCAGCCAGGCGAGGTCGCCGTCGACTGCACCCTGGGTTACGGCGGCCATACGCAGGAAATTCTCAAGCATTTGTTGCCCGGCGGAAAACTGCTGGCGCTCGACGCTGACCCGATCGAACTGCCCAAAACCGAGGCTCGCCTGCGACAGCTCGGTTTTGGCCCGGAAGTCTTCACCGCCCATCGCAGCAATTTTGCCGGCCTGCCGCAGATCCTTGCGGCCAGCCAGATCGTCGGCGCCGATGTCATCCTCGCCGACCTCGGCGTCTCTTCGATGCAGATCGACGATCCCGCCCGCGGCTTCTCCATGAAGAACGACGGCCCACTCGACATGCGAATGAATCCCCGGCGCGGCCAGTCTGCCGCCGCCTTCCTGGAAAAAATCGAATCCACGGCCCTCACCGGACTGCTGGCTGAAAATGCCGACGAACCGAACTCCGCGAAGCTCGCCGCTGAACTCGCCGGAAAGAAATTAACCACTACCACCGAATTGGCCCGCGCCATCCGCAAGGTGTTGCCTCACCTGAACCGGGACGACTTGTCCCTCACCGAACGCCGGGTCTTTCAAGCGTTGCGCATTGCGGTGAACGATGAGTTTTCTGCGCTCGAAACCTTTCTCCGCAACCTGCCCGCCTGTCTCAACCCCGGCGGACGCGTGGCGATCCTGACGTTTCATTCCGGCGAGGACCGGCGTGTCAAGAAAGCCTTCCTTGCCGGAAAACGCGACAACCTCTATTCGGAAATCGCCGAGGAAGTCCTGCGCCCCTCCGCGGAGGAACGCCATTCCAATTCCCGGTCTGCCCCCGCCAAGCTACGCTGGGCCAAGCGAACAGTTTGCACAGAAGCAAACGAAGGGAACCAGAAAGTGGGAGGATCGGAGTCAGGAGTCAGAGTTTTTTAACCGCTCGATACCCGAAACACTCGAAGTAGTTTTCTCCAAGCTTCCAGCTCCTAAATTCTAAATTCTACTTTGTTAACCCATCAGTCCCCACGCCGGCGGCGGGGCGGTAAACTCCGCCGGCTCCCCGCTCAGTGGATGCACAAACTTGATCTTCCACGCATGCAGACTCAGCGGCGGATCCTCCATGCTCAATGTCTGGGTGTCGCCGATGCTTTTCCCGGGGAGATACACTTGGTCGCCGCACACCGGAAAACCCAGATGCCAGAGATGGATGCGGATTTGATTCGTGCGACCGGTCAACGGACGCGCTTCGAGCAACGCCGTGCCATCGGGGTTGCGCTGAAGCACCCGAAATTCCGTTTGCGCTGACAGCCCGTTCGTAACATCCACCGTGCGCGACCCCAGCTCACCCGCCTCGGAACTGATGGGCGCATCGCATCTGAATTCATTTTCCGGCGGCTGACCTTGCACCCTGACCAAGTACGTCTTTTGCACCGATCCCCGGGCGAACTGCGGCTGCAATTTGCCGGCAAAGTGGCGCGACCGCGTTACCAGCACGATGCCGGTCGTGTTGGCATCCAGGCGGTGCGCAGGGAATGGTCGCTGCGGATGATACGCCGCATTAAGGATATATTGCAGAGTATTGAAATTAAATCGTCCACCGGCATGCATGGGCAGCGGCGCCGGCTTGTTCACAACGATCAAGGCTTCGTCTTCATGCAAAATTTCCACCTGACCGTTCACATCCGGTTCCGTCACATTCGGAAATTTGTGCAGATAACGTTCGCCGGCCCGAACGATTTTGCTGGCGGGAACGATTTCCTGTTTCGCGTTCAGCATGAGGCCGCGTGCACATTCCGCCTCCAACCAGGCGGCGGGCATGTGCTTGACCACGCAACACATCGCATCCACGAGGGTCTTGCCGTCGGCTTCTTCGGGTACGTTGACCGGCCGGAAACGGTCGTAAGGCCGGCTGCCGGGCAGCGGATTCACGGCGCGGGCGATCAGCCCGTGCCGACGCGCAATGCTCTCCACCATTTGTTCCTCCGGAGTTTTGTAACACGCCGGACACGACTGCCCGGGCACATAGCGCACATCCTTCTGGTCCGCCTCGGTCAATGGCGTCTGACATTGAAAACATTGGGTGGCCTCGGTTTCCTGCAAACCCGGATCCAGGCCCACCCGCTGATCGAAGACAAAACATTCGCCGTCATAATGCGCGCCGCCGCAATCCTCGAAATATTTCAAGATGCCGCCGTCCAATTGAAAAATTTGTTTAAACCCTTCGCGTTCCATGAACGGCCCGGCCTTTTCGCAACGAATGCCACCAGTGCAAAACATTACAATCGGCTGCTCCTTCAGCGCCGGCGGCAATTTGCGGACCGCCGCGGGAAATTCGCGAAAATGGTCGATGCCGATCGGCAACGCATTTTTGAAGGTGCCGAGCTTGACCTCATAATCGTTCCGGGTATCGAGCAATGTGATCGGCCGGCCGGAATCGAGCCATTGCTTCAATTCCCTGGCCGAGAGCTTGGGCGACGTGCGCCGGGCGGGATCGATGCCCTCAACACCGAACGCAATGATCTCCTTTTTCAAGCGCACCAGCATCCGCGAAAACGGCTGATAATCGGTGTAACTGATCTTGGGTGTCAGATCCTCCAGGCCCGGTATGGACCGCAACTCCGCGAGCAACACTTGGATTGGATCATCAACGCTGCCGCTTGATTGAACGGTCGGGCCCGGCCCGGCGATGAACAGATTGATGCCTTCGCTGCTCAACAAAATCGTGCCCTTGAAACCCAATCCCTTGCACAATGCCAGTAACCGCTCGCGCAGCGAACGCAGTTCGGTCAGCGCGACAAATTTGTATGCGGCAATGTTAACGATCTTTTGGTTCATTCAATGAATGGTCAGCAAGGATAGCAGAAGACCCAAACAATAATCCAGTGCCGGCTAAGCCCGGTCTCCGTCCCGAAAGCACGGCTGAATTGAATAGACACAAAAATCCCCGCAGGATCTGATTCAGGAAGAAACACAGATGTCATCGAGCAGCCGCATTTCCGACTAAAGCACCGTAGGAGCGGCATGTACAGGGCATGGAACAACTACACACGAATCCGCAGTCAGATTGTAGTTGCCGTCGAAGGCCGGCAAAACTCCGTCCCTTTTGGTATCAACGGTGTATGGAGGTTTAGCGCGGGTTGCCGTGAAACTATGCAGGTCCTTGATGTTCTGCGCCGTCATCCGGGGATCACTCATCCTGATGATTTTCTGTCACCTCAAGGTCCCTTTCCGGCCCTTATGTATGATATGATAAAAACCGAAGCAATGAACGTGATTGAAAACAATGACGCCGATCTGGTGGCCGAAAGCCGGGGCGGAAGTCGGGACGCCTTCCGGCAGATCGTTGAACGTTACCAAACCTTGATCTGCTCCCTGGCGTACAGCGCCACTGGCAACGTGAGTCAGAGCGAGGACGTGGCTCAAGAAACATTCCTTAGCGCGTGGAAGGACCTGCGCTCTTTGCGCGAGCCGGAAAAACTCCGCTCGTGGTTATGCGGTATTGTCCGCAACCGGATCCACCAGAGCGTCCAACGGGATGGCCGCGAACCGGCGCATGACGCGATGCCCCTGGAAGACGCTCACGACCCACCGGCGTGCGAGGCCCTACCGTCAGAGCAAGCCATCAGCCGGGAGGAAGAAGCGATTCTGTGGCGGTCCCTGGAGCGCATCCCTGGAATCTACCGCGAGCCGCTCATATTATTTTATCGCAAACACCAATCGATTGAGTACGTCGCGGACGCATTGGAATTAAGCGAAGACGCCGTCAAGCAACGACTCTCGCGCGGCCGAAAACTATTGCAGGAGGAAGTGCAGGCTTTTGTGGAGAACACCTTGTGCCAGACAGCGCCGGGCCAGCGATTCTCCGGGGCGGTGCTCGCAGCTTTGCCGCTCGCGGCGGGCTCGGCAGCAACAGCCGGTGTGGGCACAGGGGCCAAGGGTGCAGCGGCGGCCAAATCTGGTTTTTTGGCCACCTGGCTGGCACCGCTGGCGCCGTTCCTCGGAATAGCGGCTGGTGTCGGAGCCCAATGTCTGATCATCCGCGCGGCCACACCCGACCGCCGGTTGCAGACGAAGATGATGGTGCAAGCCGTCTTTTTTTGGCTGGCCGCAATCGGGCTCGCCTGGGGTGGGGAAATTGCCATCCGGACTTTGGGACAGGATTTCCAGTGGGGCAGCCGGATTCGCTTCACCGCACTTGCAGGATTTTGGTGGTTCTATTGCTGTTGCATGGTGACTGCGATGAGTGTAATGGCTAAACGCAATCTTGCCTTCGGCGCCCGAGGGCCGCAGGCCGGCGAAACTCCGCCGCCCGCGGTTGCACCAATGAATTCAATCGCACTTGCGGCGGCCGCAGTTGGCCTGCATCTGGCAATCTTTTCCGGGCTGATTCGCGTGGCGTGGAATGCGGGCGACCTGATGGCCGCCTGGACCCTCGCGGGAATCGTAGCGGTGTTGTCCGTTTTGGCCTTTCTTCGCCTTCTCGGCAAGACCGGAGGAGACGCCGGTCGGATTAGCCGCTCGCATCTGGGTTTCTGCTGCGCCGTATTGTTGGTGGCCCTAAACCTGCGAATCGACGTATGGGTGGCGTCCGCTTACGGTACCACTGTTGCCGAGGCGCATCAGTTGCAACCCATATGGATTGTTCCGGTGCTCTCCCTGGCCTTTTTCATTTGGGTTGTGGTTATGTCCATCCTCACAAAATCCAAATCCGGCGCTCAGTGAACCAAACGGACTCGCCATAACACAACGGACATGGTTTCACGCAGAATCACAAAGGCGCGACAGCACCAGACAAGGAAGAGAAATATTCTGCGCACATTTTTTCCGGAAGTTTTCCTGTTTGTCGCTTTGGCGTCTCAATCGTCCCTCAAACTGGCTCCGGTGACGGTCTATCGGAGATGACGGAATCTCAACCAATCATCGTTCAATCCCCAAAAAACTTATGCCTCGAAAAAACAAACGGAAATCAAAAGGGTCGGCGTCGAAAATTTCCCCGGTCAAAACGGCGACGTCCGGCGCGACCTCAAAAATTCCCGGGACTGCTGCGACTGCCGCCACCGCGGCCACAGGTGTAAGGCAATATGCCGAACCCGCTTTCGTCCCACTCCAACCCGGGCAAGTCTCGACCGGCGAGGTCAACGAATATAAGGCTGCCAACCAGTTTGACAGCCTGCACGGTACGTTGCGAAATCTCCCGCCCCGTCCCGCTAATGCGCCGGACTTTATGAATCTGGCCGATGTCATTGGTAGCGCTGCCGTCCAGCAAATCACCTCCGGCGGACAGTTGGTCTTTCATTCGGTGGGTGATACTGGCGCCGATAAACGAACGCGGGTGGTGGCCGAGGCGGATGTGGCGGGCGGCATGGTGAATGATCTGCAGGCAGCCAGCGTCAGCGAGCGGCCGGCATTCTTTTATCATCTTGGCGATGTCGTGTATGAATTCGGTCAGGCCGATTGTTACTACTCGCAATTCTACGAGCCGTACTGCATGTATAACGCCCCCATCTTCGCGATACCCGGGAACCACGACGGCATGGTCTGGTCGGAAAGCCAGGTTTCCCTGCAGGCCTTCCTTGCCAACTTCTGCTCCCCGGTAATCGAGCATGCCGAGAACGCTTCCAGTCTGCACCGGACCACCATGAACCAGCCCGGCGTCTATTTCACGCTGGAAGCACCTTTTGCCAGCATCGTCGGTTTGTACAGTAACACGTCGGACAAAGGTCCGGGGGTGATTTCCACTCCTGACCCCGTGGGCCCGTCCTCCGCCGTGGGACTGTCACAAAAGAACTTCCTGATCCGCGAGGTCATGCGGCTGGCCGCGGCCCGGGCGGCGGGTACGGGCAAAGCATTCATTCTGGCCCTGCACCACCCGGCATACAAGGGCTCGGACACCAGCGTGCAGGGATTGTGCAACGATCTGGATCAAGCTTTTACGGCCGGCGGCCTCTGGCCCGATCTGGTGCTCTGCGGCCATGAACATGATTACGCCCGGTATACGCGCACCGTCAATGGGCGTCAGATCCCCTATGTGATCGCCGGCTGCGGTGGTTACAACCTGACGGCCACCTCGCCGGCCAGTGATCCAAGTGTGAAAGTGCCCACGCAACTCGCGCAGAACAATCCAGCCTTGCGGGCATACATCAAGGCCTTCGGTTATCTGAAAATCAAAGTCAATGGCACCAAACTCGCGGTGGTTTTTAATTCCACCGACCCCGCTTACGGTCACGCCGCAGATTCGGCGGTGGTTGATCTTGCCACGCACCAAGTGACTGAAGGCGCCAAAGGGGTTGAGCCACTGTAACTAGTCGTCAGTTACTTTGATCCGGCGGCCGATCCCGACGCCAAGAATGCCTTTTACAACGAAATCGGCCTTTACCATGATCGCTTCAAGGTGCTAGTGACCATCTATTATGATGATCACCCCATGAGCGAAAGTCACGCGGCACTCGATCCCAAACGGATACACCAGCTTTGACAGTGCGGGTGGCTCCCGGGATTTACAAAATTTACCCGCCCTACGGAGGGCCCTCAGCAAAACCTCATAATTTAACAGAAGCTAACAAAGGGCACGAACGGGGATTGCTCCGAGGTGGTGTTCTTACCAGGAGATTTTATCGAGCGCCATATTCGAAAACGATTTCGATTTGCATTTCATAACCGCAACGCAAACGCCCGAGATTAGGATTCCGTGTAGCTCGGCTGGCTTGTGGATAACTCCCGATTGACAATGTATGATTGCGGTGGCTCATAATGGACCCGGTTAAAAATTCGTAAACGTTTATGCAATTCCAAATCCAAAATAAATCGCAGTTCGTTACGGAGTTTCGCCAGGGTGGCTGGTTGGTGCTCGTCATTTTCCTGGGCCTGGCGGCCAGCCGAGTTGTCGTCGAACATTTTTGGGGCCGCGGCTGGGCGGCGGTTGCCGCGACCGCAGCGGCGGCGGCGTGGTTTATCTTTCGTCCCTCGCGACTGGGACTTATTTCCAACACTGGCCGGCGCGACATGTTTTGGGGCGGTGCCATACCCCTCTGCGCCTGGGCTCTGCTAGCCGCGTTGGCTTATTGGAGATAGGACAGATTCTGACCGGGCAAGCACCGGTTGATGACCAAACTTCAAAGCGGGACGTCAAAGGCCGATGATCGGCACCAGTCGCCGAAATTCCAAGCTGGACTGGCCACGGAAAATGCTCACTCCAAACGCCCACACTATTTTGGTAACGCCCTAACCGTCAATAATCCAGCGTCCACCTCGGACAACCATGGCCGCCAGGCGCCTTCTGGAAAAAGAAGTTCTGCGCAGAGGACCGGACGAATGTCGTTCAGAAAAAATGTTACTTTTTGGTTTCGGCGTGGATATACGAGGTGAATGACGATGGATGACATGCGACTTGTGCAGCAGTTTGCGCTGGAAAAATCAGAGGAGGCATTTGCCGCCTTGGTTTCTCGCCACGTCAATCTGGTCTATTCCGTGGCGTTCCGGCAGGCGCAGGACACGCATCTGGCCGAAGAAATTACACAGACCGTTTTCGTCATTCTTGCGCGCAAGGCTGGATCGCTTGGCCCCAAAACGGTGGTGGCTGCCTGGCTTTGCCAGACGGCGCGCTATGTGGCCGCCAGGGCCTTAACCATGCAAAACCGGCGAACACAGCGCGAACAGGAAGCCTATATGCAGTCCCAGTTGAAAGAAAACGAATCGGATGCCTGGCGACACATTGAACCTTTGCTCGACAAGGCCATGGCGGGATTGGGCGAAAAAGATCATGGCGCCGTGGTGCTCCGGTTTTTCGAAGACAAGAATTTCAACGACATCGGTAAGGCATTGGGCACGACTGAGGCCGGGGCGAAAATGCGGGTGAACCGGGCGCTGGAGAAATTGCGGATGTTTTTCACCCGACGCGGTCTTACGTTTTCGACTGCACTGATAGCCGCATCCATCTCGGCCAATTCGGTCAAAGCTGCCCCGGCGGGACTTGCAACTTCGGCGGTTGTTTCGGCCACAAAAGGAATTGCCTTCACTTCTGCCAACTCAACCTTGATTGAAACCACCCTCAAAATTATGACCTGGACAAAACTTAAAGCCGCCATCGTTGTGGGCATCATCGCTATTCTGGCGGCAGGGACCGCGATCGTGGCAATTCGAGAAATCAAAACCCGGAGCTGGTCCGCTTCATTGAAGTTCACCGGTTACTCCACGCCCGAAGCTTCGGTTGAATCAATGATTTGGGCCGCGGGCAGAGGAGAGCCCATGGAAAAGCTTGCGGTTGGCATGACGGACGAACAAATGGGGCTGTTCAAGCAAAAGATGGCTGGAAAATCTGCGGCGGAGTTCAGGCAGGGATGCATCGCGTGGGCCCATTCATTGACCGGTTATAAAATAACTGAAAAAGAAGTCATTTCTGACGATGAGGTTCATCTCCACATTCACGCCATGCCGTCGGCCGACGGCCTGCACACGGGGCATACGGTTTTGATCATGCGGAAAGAGAACGGTGTATGGAAGTTTGCCGGAAACGCATCATGATTCCAAACCGGTGGCATCAGAGTTGGGTAATGAGTACGAAAAGCGCATTCACTCTGGTGGAACTGATGTTGGTCCTGGTGATTATTTGTGTTCTGGCGGCTTTGCTGCTGCCCGCGCTGAGCCGTGCGAAGGAGTTCGGCAAACGGACCGCATGTGCCGGTAATCTAAAACAAGTCGGGGTGGCCATACGCCTCTATGCCGATGATTGTTCGGGTTCCCTGCCCGTTTTGCCAAACCCGAATCCTTACCCGAATGGTGTCGGCGCCTTTTACAAACAACTCGTAAAATCGTATCTGGGTTTGACGGGGCCGGCTTCACCCCTGGAAAATGTTTTCGACTGCCCCTCGGATCAAATCTTTAGCATCCAGGCAGGACATGCTTTTACCAGTTACACCTTTAACGGTTATGAAGTGAGTCCCGGCGCCATCGACCGCATTACCGGCCAAAAATTGTACGCCATCAAAAATCCAACCAAAGCGGTGCTGGCGGGTGAGGTCCCTGCGTATTTCGGTGGTTCTTGGCATCCGGTTGTGCACGGAGATTTTCACGGCGCGAGAAATGTCTTAAGTTTTGTGGATGGCCATGTGCAAAACACGATAATCTATTGGAATGGCGCGGCTGACTCGGATCCGGCCAGCTATGAGCCTCCGGCCGAATACGATTACAATTGGAACGGCGATTGAAATTCTTTGCCCAACACTTTGCCTCGCGAGCGATGTACGAGCGATGTACGGGCGGTGGCGGGCAGGTCTCAGCTAACCACCGCGCCGATTTTCTTCAAAGATCTCTGCCGGCATTGGATGGGCAAGTCGCCAGATCATCTGAATCGGGCGCTGCTAGTATGCAAGTTCGTCCATCTTGGCAGCAATCTGAGCGTAATTGTTCCAGTCTGACGAAAACACACACTCGCAACCGGCTTTTTCAAACGCGATACGGAAGCCGCCGATACCGCAGAACAAATCAATAAAACGGAGTTTAGCATCTTCCTCCGCGCCGTTCGAGCGATACGAAGGTGAATCTTCGCGCATCGCTTCAGCCGGCAGTATTTTTTTAGGTGACAATCGCTTCTTTTGTTTCGACATCTGTCGGAGGTTATTGCGAAAATCGCAGATTGCGAAAGCTCAAACACGCTCTCTTTAAAGTGCGTATTCCGACGCAGGTTTCATTTGCCTCAAAACTCAACATCGCGGCATTTTTCATCAAGCGCGGCGATGATTCGCCGGACTTGGGCTGGTCCAATGGTTTCGGTTTGGCCGCGTAAATATTCGACCAGATAAACCGCATTCATCGCTTTGACCGGAAAATCTCCTTTCTGGGTGTTGCTCACAAACCAACCGGGCAGGACAACCAGCGGTTCAACCGCCACCGGTTCACCGGTCCTCTTCGTCAGATATTTGGCCAACCATTGGGCGTTTCCCCTGGCCTGATTGATCGGTCGATCAGTTTTGCCGTAGGGAAATTGCAGTGAGCTGCCGTCGAATATAACTTCATGCGCTTTTTGTTTTGATTTGCGACTGATCCGATGACGGCGGCGGGCCTTGGTTTCGATCAGGAATACGCCGCGCGATCCCACCACCACATGATCGATGTTCCAGTGGTCTTCAGCCGGGAAATCGTGGAAGGCCCGAAATCCGCAATCCGCCGTCTCGCCTAGGGCCTCGGCAACCGCCTGTTCCCCTCGCAGGCCGAGCCGGATGCCGCGCGCTTTATCGGCGCAATGGAATGCCCGCAGTGAGAACCAGGCGCACAGGCCGATGAACAGCGCGGCGACGGAAAATAAACCGGCCAACCAGATGAAGGGGGCTTTCTCGCCGAGCGCCAAGGCGAATATGGAAGCCGCGCCCCCGCCGAACGCGGCACACAGCGCGGCCACCATGATGTAGTCCAGGAATTTATCAATCGTCTTATCCAGGCGCAGTGACAGCGAATGGCCGGGCGGTCGCAGCAGTTTTTCCGATTGTGGTGATTTTTCGTTGAGCTGCCGGCTGTGCCGGTCCCAATGAACGGCGAGTCCCACGATCACCAGCGGGATGAGTGCAGCGACGAACGGGAGAATCAGGTTGGGGTTAAAAATGGTCATTTCCGCGGCTTTGGTGCTCGGATTCGGGATGGATTCATTTCGCCTTGGCCAACGCCAAAACGTGCGTAAATTTCTATCAATGAATCGCTAAGCGTGATCATTTCTGGCACAAATAAAGGCAATGAGAAAGATTACATCCGAATTATGATATATTAAAGAAGAATTGCAGGGGAAAAGGCCGGAAGCTGGGAGTTGGAAGACCAACGGGACGCGGAAGGGGAAGATTAATGAAGTTGCCTCGGACTCCTCCTGCAATCGTTGCTAAAGTCTCCTTCTCGTCCATTCGCGGCCTTCAGCCTTAACTTCCATCTCGATCTCCCGCTAGGTGCGTGGTTTCTCAGGCTCAGTGTTCATCTGTTTCCTTTGACCATGGGCTTTATCTTGGCCAAGTGAGGAACCGTTCACACCCCTTTTGAACCAAATTCTTAGGGGCAGTGCAAATGTGCGCCCCGCTCCAAATTTCCGCTGTAATGAAACCCGCTGTAATAAAACTTGCTCTCTCCGAAAGAGCTTGGCATATTAAAAAACCTTGATCGCGGGGTGGAGCAGCCCGGTAGCTCGTCAGGCTCATAACCTGAAGGTCGTTGGTTCAAATCCAGCCCCCGCAACCAATTTCACGGCCATGAAACACGATTTCATGGCCGTTTTTGTTTGGTTTTATGAGTTTTCTGTGTTTGAAGTCGTTTTTGTGAGACAAGGCGAACTTTGTGAAATATGGCGAGCAAAATACCACACATCATACCACACAATTTCCGATAATCGGCACAAGAGAACGTCGTTCCGCAAAATTGTGTTTTGGTGGTCCAAGAATTTGCGATTGCCGGATGCTGGAAGCCGGTTTTATTTAACGGTCGTATGACGCCGTGAATCCGCGCTAGGAAGAGCCGACATTTTTCTGGCCTGCGGCGATGGCCTCCAGATCGGCGCGGCGAAGCCGGAAACTACCGGGCAGCACTTCAATCTTTTGTAGCAATCCGGCTTTGGTCATCCGCCAGAGGGTCGCGCGGCTGACGCCAAGCAGCTTTGCAGAAGCTGACATGCCCATGAGCAGCGGGCCAGACGTTGCCATTGGTTTTTTCTGAACTCCAAATTCAAGAATGCCGTCAATGGCCTCCATCTGTTCTGGTGACGCTGCGAACAAGCGCTTCAATCGGTCTTCTGAATTCATACACGAACCGCAGCCCGCCGGGTCTGCTGGATTGATTTTGTTTCGGTTTGCTTCTCGGAATTTTCCTCGCGCTCGTCTGTGGTCGCCGCATCCACCTGGCTTGGTGCCTGATTTTTGGTGAGGTCAAGCTGCTCCTCGATTTCCGACTGGCGTCGGGCCAGATGATGATACCGCTCCTCTTTCTCGAACGGCGAGCCGACCTTCGCCTCCAGTTCGGTCGCGCGCTTTTGCGAATCCTTGATGTCCGATTCCAGCCGCGTGGCGCGTTCCTCAAAACCCTGCACCGTGGATTCAAGCGAACGGATGGTGCCCAGCGCCGTGTCCGTGACACGGGTGCTGTAACTGTTTTTGCCGCGCAGCACGATTTCAGCGGTGTTGTTAAAACCGGAGCGGATGAACAAATCGAAACCAGCGAACCGCCCGATGCGGATGTCTTCACCGAATCGGGTTTTAATTTTCTCCGCCCGACGCAACAGCAACTCCCCGGCGACGCCGCGATTGTCGAGAGTTTGTTTGTCCAGTTCGATGCGAAATTTATCACCGGATGTGTCCTGCCGGAGCGTCAAATCCTCGCGCAAGTTTGCGAGCCGTTCGGTCCAAGTCTGAACCTCCTGATGCGAATGGCGAAGGCTGCTGCGGATGCGATATTGTTCTTCGGCGTGGGCGGAGCGCAGCCGGGTCAACCGGATCAATTCGGCGTCCACCTGGGCTTTTTCAATGACGAGCGGATTCCCTGACGCGATGGCCTTGACCTCGGCGTAGGTCAGGGCAGCGGAGTCCATGTCTTCGAGCCGGCGAATTGTCATGTCCCCGCTCATCACCTGCGCGATGAACTTGGCTTTGGTTTCCAAAGTCTGCCACATATAGGCATCAAACGAACCTTCCGTGACGTAACGGAAAATCTGCACGACAGAGTTTTTATTGCCCTGCCGTAAAATCCGACCCTCGCGTTGCTCAACGTCAGCCGGTCTCCAGGGGGCGTCGAAATGGTGCAAGGCTATCAGCCTTTCCTGCACGTTCGTTCCCGATCCCATCTTTTGCGTGCTGCCAAAGAGCACGCGGACCTTGCCCGAGCGCACGTCGCGGAACAATGAAAGCTTCGCC
>JBEKMT010000038.1:0-29976 GCA_050008355.1 Verrucomicrobiota bacterium | reverse complement strand
TGCCGCCATGAAACAGGGAATTGCCGAAGTTCAGCACAACCTCGCGACGAACAAGATCGTCATTGCTGGAACCGAATCAACGAGTGTCTCCAACAATGGCGAGCCCGTGCAACCGGCAGCACCTGTGGCCGCCGCCGCCAATCCGTCCGTCGAAGCGTTTGGGGCTGACTGGAGCGACGATCTCCGCGCCGTCCCGATTCCCGACCATCCTGCCCGGGGAAGACTTCACGGCACGGATTTTATGCTCAAGACTGCCATGTTAAGGATTGGTGACCTGAAACTCACCGCCGCGAACGGCTTGGTACTGGACATTTATCGTCTGGGTGCCCCGGTAGAAGGCCAAACTTATGAAGTCCAGACCGCCGATGACGGCAGCGTCGATCCGCGCGTGAGGATGGCTTGGAATGAAGGCGACGTGGAAATGACCGCCACATTCAGCAAAGGCTATGCGATGCAGCTGCAATTCGGCCAGGCCAACAATCGAAGGATCGCCGGGAAAATCTATTTATGCTTTCCTGACCAGGCCAAAAGCTATGTGGCTGGCACATTTGAAGCCAGGCTGCTCCCGTCACGAAACGGCGCTGGAGATTAGCTGCGATAACGCCCTGAGGTGACATTGCCTGGCTTGCGCTGGTTGGTGGTACTGATGGAAAACGATTGTCCTCCATACACGTTTCGAAAGCCAAGAGATCCCGGTTGATCATTGACACGAGTGTCCTCGCTACCGGCGCAGGTGTTCGCGTTAATCCGGGAAACTCAGTCAAAGTTTTGGCAACAAATGAGGGATTATCAGGTGCCGGGTTTGAGGCGTTGCTGCTAACCATATTGGTCAAGGAACAGGACACAACAGATTCCCTCTATGGTTCCATTTTTGTATCTGTGGTTTCAGAACATCTCCGCCTCATTCCCGCCCGAGTCCGCAAGGGAAGTTTTTGATGTTGGGCGGGGTGCTGAAATGGCTATATTATCGGGGATGCCGGACATTATGCTCACCACGCTAAACGCGAAGTTTATTCACGCCGCGTTCGGGTTGCGTTATCTCTTCGCCAATCTGGGCGAATTGCAGTCGCGCGCAGTGATCGCGGAGTTCGACATCAACCAGCGGCCGCTCGACATCGCAGAGATCCTGCTTGCGCGTGAGCCCAAAGTCATCGGGTTCGGCATCTATATCTGGAACGTCACGGAAACGACCGAAGTTATCACCGCCATCAAACGTGTCCGTCCGGAAATCATCATCATCCTGGGCGGTCCTGAGGTTAGTTATGAAACAGAAGGACAGGCGATCGTGGAATTAGCGGACCACGTCATCACGGGAGAGGCGGATTTAAAATTTGCGGACGTTTGTCGCGTTTTGTTGAGTGAGAACGCTCCCACCCCGCCCCTCTCCCCCGGAGAGAGGAGGCAGCGCAAGGACGTGGTGCAAACGTCCGAGCGTCGCTCGAACCTAGCCGCGTCTGTTGACTCGGAGGATGGAGATATGGCTTTCTCGCTGCCAGGGGAGACGGACCGCAATGCGGGAACGCCCTTACCCAAAATCATCGCGGCACCGGTGCCGGAATTTTCGAAAATCAACCTGCCTTACGAATATTACAAGGACGCGGACCTGGCGCACCGCATCATTTATGTGGAGGCATCACGCGGCTGTCCGTTCACCTGCGAGTTCTGCCTGTCGTCGCTGGACATTCCTGTGCGTCAGGTACCACTGGAGACATTTCTCGGGGCAATGCAGAAACTTTTGGATCGCGGGTTGAAACAATTCAAGTTCGTGGACCGCACGTTCAATCTCAACGTTGCCACCAGCAAAGCGATCCTCGAATTCTTCCTGGCACGCCACGAACCGGGGATGTTCTTTCATTTTGAGATGATTCCCGACCGGTTACCGGCGGAGTTGCGGTCGGTGATCGCCAAATTTCCACCAGGCGCATTGCAGTTCGAGGTCGGCATCCAGACCTTCAATCCCGAGGTGGGGACGCTCATCAGCCGCCGGCAGAATTACGAGCGGTTGGCGGATAATTTCCGGTATTTGCGGCGCGAAACGGGCGTTCATATCCATGCGGATTTGATTGTCGGCCTGCCGGGTGAGACGCTGGAAAGTTTTGCGGCCGGATTTGACCAACTGGTCGCGCTCGGCCCACAGGAAATCCAGGTCGGTATCCTGAAACGGCTGCGCGGGACGCCGATTGTGCGGCACGACACGGAATGGTGGATGACGTATAACGCGTCTCCGCCCTTTGAGATCCTGCAAAACAAGCTCCTCGATTTTGCCATAATGCAACGGCTGAGGCGGTTTGCGAAATACTGGGATCTGGTCGGCAACAGCGGTAATTTTATCGCGGTTACGCCAATGATCTGGCAAGGAATCGACACTGGTGCAGCGGGCTCATCTCATTCACCATTCACGGGTTTTCTTCGTTTCAGCGACTGGCTTCATGCCCGGATCGGCCGGACGGACAGTATTGCGCTGGTACGACTGGCAGAGGCACTCTTTGAGTTTCTCACCGGCGAATTGAAGCAGGAGAAGAGAACTGTGGCCGAAGCGTTGTGGCGCGATTGGCAACAGGCTGGCCGACGGGATCCGCCGGAAATTATCCGGGAGTTTTTGCCAGCGGAAAGTACGGCGCGCCAAGCCGCTCCCAAAAACTCCTTACCCAAACGCCAGGCAAGGCATCTGGCTTTGGAAAAATAAAAACCTTACACTGTCCCGTTCGTATTCTCCGGCGGGGCTGGCGCCACGATGACTTCGACACCTCGTTTGCGCAGACCGGCGATTAATTCCTGCGGTGCGCGACTGTCGGTGACGATGGTATCAATCAATTCAAGTTCGCAGAGTGGCGAAACGGATTGGCGTCCGAATTTCGAATGGTCGAGACAAAAAATGATTTTCTGCGCAGCCTTCAGCATTGCGTGCTGGATGTCGATCAGTAGTGCGTGCGAATTAGTGATGCCTTCCAAGGTGATCCCGCCGGCGCTCATGACAGCGACGTCCGCGCGCATCCGGGAATAGGCTTCGACAGTCATCGGCCCGACCAGCACGCCGAGGCGCGGATAAATCACGCCGCCCGCCAGAATCACTTCCACTTTATTGGCCGAGGCGAAGAGGTTTGCGACCGGGAGCGAATTGGTGACGATTTGGGGGGCTTTTTCCTCGAGATGCCGGGCAACGTGATAAACGGTTGTTCCCGCGTCGAGAATCACGCTTTGGTTGGAACCGATCAAGGCCGCGCACGCCCGACCGATGGCTTCTTTTTCGGACAGTTGATGGGCATCGCGCGCGGTGAAGGCAAATTCGTCGGATTTTGGGGTTACGATGCGGGCTCCACCGTGCGTACGACGGAGATTTCCGGAGGCTTCCAACGCCGTCAAGTCGCGACGAACGGTCGAAATAGACGTTTCGACGTGTTTGGCCAATTCTTCCAATGAGGCAAATTCAACGCGCTGAAGATAGGCTTCAATGCGATATTTACGCTCATCTGACGTCATATTTCCAATAATATGGTAGATTTTGGAATCTTTTGCAATATAAATGTTGACTTAATCTATAAAATTGTCAAATTCAGTCATACTATATGTCTGTTGCCGCACCAGCACCACATCGCGCCGTCGTCGAACACATGGTTAGGCAGGCGGTTTATGCCAAGCTTGGCAAACCGCTGCCGCGTACGGCAAGCGGCTTGAACCCGCTAGTCGTGAATATCAGCGCCCGGCATTGTCATCTTACTCCGGAAGCGGTGGAGACACTTTTTGGCAAGGGACATCAGCTCACGGTTCACAAGTGGCTTTATCAGGAAGGACAATTTGCCGCGAAGGAAACTGTGACGCTCATTGGCCCGCGCAGCCGGGTCATTTCCAATTTAAGAATTCTCGGCCCGTGCCGGAGTTTGAACCAAGTTGAACTCGCTTATACGGATGCGATCGCCCTGGGCTTCGACATTCCCCTGCGCGCCTCCGGCAACATCAAGGACACACCCGGCGCGATGTTGATGGGTCCGGAGGGATTTTTTGAGATGCCGGATGGCGTGATTCGCGCGTTGCGACACGCGCACATGAGTCCGGCGGATGCCGAATTTTACGGTGTCAACCACGGCGACAATATGAAACTGAAAATCGGCGGCGACTGCGGGATCGTGCTTGAGCAAATGCTTTGCCGCGTGGACAAGAGTTTCAAGCTGGAGGTCCACATAGATACCGACGAAGGCAACGCCTGCAACCTGCAGCCCCATACGCCGGTCGAGCTGGCAAAGTGAGACAAACAATTTCCATCAACTATCAACTAAAAACCAATAACTAAAATTATGAGCGAAGCATTAGGAATGATTGAAACCAAGGGCTACGTCGGCAGCGTGGAAGCCAGCGATGCCATGGTCAAGGCCGCCAACGTCACGTTGTTGAAAACGGTGGCCATTGGCGGCGGACTGATCACGGTTCTCGCGCAGGGCGACGTGGGCAGCATCAAAGCGGCTGTGGATGCGGGATCCAAAGCGGCGGCCAAGGTCGGCGAACTGGTCAGTTCGCACGTCATCGCGCGGCCGCACGAGGAACTTCTGGCAGCCTTTCTGGGCACCGTCGTGGTGAAAAAGTAAACAGCAACCATCACACTTTAACCTTTAACGAATATGTCAAAACAAGCTGTTGGAATGATTGAATGCAAGGGGTTCTGCGCTGCGGTTGAGGCCGCGGATGCCGCGCTCAAATCTGCGAATGTCCACATCACCGGCTGGGAAAAAGTCGGCAGCGGATATGTGACCGTGTTTTTCCGGGGCGACGTGGCAGCAGTGAAAGCCGCGACGGATTCCGGAGCGGCGGCAGCGGCGCAGGTCGGCTCAGTTGTCAGTGTCCAGGTGATTCCGCGCCCGCATGACGGATTGAGCGGACTGGGGAAATGGCTGGAGTGAAGCTGGGAGCTTAAAGCTGGTGTCTGAACAATGAAAATCCTTGTCGCCAATATCGGAACCACGTCGCTGAAGTGGCGGCTGTTCGATTTTTCGAACGGCGCCGAGCGGCTGGTTCACAAGGGCGGCTTCGAGCGGGTGACGGATTATCCGAAAGCGATCGAGGATTGCCTGGCGGAGTTGAAGCAAGCGAACGCGCTCCGGGACGAGAGTGAGTTGAGCGCAGTTGGTTTCAAAACGGTTATCGCCCGGAACATCACCGGGTGCGTGCGTCTGGATGAGCGGGTCTTGCAGGCGATGACAGATTACAACGGTCTCGCGCCAGCGCATAATCCGCCTTACATCACCGGCATCAAGCTTTTCGCCCAAAGGATGCCGGAAGTCGCGCTCATTGGCCTGTTTGAAACGGCGTTCCATCAATTTGCGCCCGAAGCCGCGATGCGTTATGCGGTGCCGGAATCGTGGGCACAGATTGGGATCCGGCGCTGGGGCTTTCACGGTGCGAGCCACAAATTCATCGCGGAGCGATCGGCGGAATTGCTGTGTCGCCCGGACGTGGCGGAACGCGCGCGTCAACTGTATGTCAACGGCGGCGCGACCAGGATTTCGAGCGCTCCGCTGCGTGTCATCTCCTGCCATCTGGGGGGTAGCTCGAGCGTCACGGGGATTTTGAATGGAGCGTCCATCGGCACGAGCATGGGCATGAGCCCGCAATCGGGTCTGCCGCAAAACAACCGGGTGGGGGATCTTGATGTGGAGGCCCTGCCCTACGCCGTGAAAATGCTCGGACTCTCGATGGAAGACGCGCGGACGCAACTCTCAAGGCAATCCGGCCTGCTCGGCTTGAGCGGCGTATCCAATGACATCCGCGACGTTACGGACGCGGCGGGCAAAGGCAACGCGAACGCAAAACTGGCGCTCGAAGTATTTGCCGCCAGCGCGCGGCATTGGATTGGCAGTTACTTTCTGGAATTGAACGGTGCGGACGCCATCGTCTTCACCGCCGGTACGGGTGAAAACCGGGCGGAATTGCGCGCCAGCATTTGCGCGAACCTGGAGAACCTGGGCATCCAGCTGGACCCCGAAAAGAATGACGCCGCGCGCGCCACGGAAACGCTGATTAGCGCCGCCGGTTCATCGGTGAAAATATTTGTGATCCCCACGAACGAGGAACTCGTGGTGGCGCGCGAAGCAAAACGATTTTTGGAAGCGAAACGGAATTAACCACGAATGGACACGAACCAACACGAATCGAAAAAGGTTGTCCGCGAATTTTGCGAATTGGCGCGCATTCGAAGCATTCAAGAGTTCATTTTGATGCAAGCAAATCGCGCCAAGAATTTTTCGGATTTGTCCGGGTTTAGCACAGGTTTTTAAACATCAACTATCAACCATTAACCATCATCTGAATATGCCACAAGCAATTGGACTCATTGAAACGCGCGGACTGGTCGCCCTCGTCGAGGGCACGGACGCCATGCTCAAAGCCGCGAACGTTGAACTCATCGGGCCGATGACACAAGTCGGCAATGCACTGGTCACGGCGTGCGTCGTTGGCGATGTCGCCGCGGTGAAGGCCGCAACGGACGCCGGGGCGCAGGCGATCAAAGCCATCAAAGGCGAACTGGTCAGCGTCCACGTTATCGCCCGTCCGCACGCGGATGTCGAAGCGGTGTTGCCGAAAAAGAAGTAGTTAGAAGTTGGAAGATGGAAGTTTGCCAAGGCGGTGCCGCGGCTGACTTCGAGATTCCGGCCACTAACAACTAACCCCCAACCTCTATGTTTTTAGCCAAAGTCGAAGGCGCGGTGGTTGCCACCAAGAAAGACCCGAATATGTCGGGTCGCAAATTGTTGCTGCTCCGCCCGCAGCTGGTGGACGAAAAAGATCCGACGAAATTCCGGCCGGGTACGAACACCATTGTGGCGGTGGACTGCCTCGGCTGTGGCGAAGGCGAAATGGTGTTGTTCTGCCAGGGCAGCAGTGCGCGCCTGGCCCCCGGCATGAAAGAGGCGCCGGTGGATGCCGTGATCATCGGCGTCGTGGACAGCGTGGATGTGTTCGGGAAACAAATTTTCAGTTCGAAGAGTTGAACCACGAATGAACACGAATCGACACGTTTTTTGGGAAAGAACTTCTATTGAAAGAGGAAGTTTATCAGATCGTTGGTTCGGCCGGCGAGGTGTGCAATGAATGGCGAATGCGGAAAATCCCGATGTTCTCTGATTCGTGTCAATTGGTCGTCAAAAATTTATGAGTGCGTTGAATGAAACTTTGATTCGCGACGTGGTGGCGGAAGTGCTGGGCAAACTGGGCGGTACTTCGACAGTGACCAGCAAACCCGCCACGCCGGCTCCCGCAGCTGCGGCGAAGCCGGATGCATGCGCTTGCAGCACGAGGAAGGTGGCGGCGAACATCCCGTTACGCGGCAAATTCGGGGTCTTTCAAGACGCGAATGAGGCGTGCACGGCTGCGCAGGAAGCTTTTCTTCTGTTGCAGAAAAAAGGCATGGCGGCACGGCGCAAGATCGAAGAAATCGTCAAAACGCTGGCTGAGAAGAATGCGGAGTCCTGGGGAAAAATTGAATTTGACGAGACGAAAATCGGCCGGCTCGATCACAAAATCGCCAAGCTGCAAATCATCAAACTTGTGCCAGGTGTGGATTGGTTGCGTCCGGACGGCCGCAGCGGTGACCATGGCATCACGCTCGAGGAATACACGCCTTTTGGCGTCGTCGGGGCGGTCACGCCGAGCACGCATTCGATCCCGACATTAAGTGGCAACATTGTGAACATCGTGGCTGCGGGAAATGCCGTGGTGTTCAACGCTCATCCCAGTGCAGCCAAATGCGCGGCGTTGGCCATCCGCGCGTACAACGAGGCGATTTATCGCGAAACGGGTATTGAGAACATCGCCGGCATCATCGAGAGACCAACGCTGGATTCATTCGGCGCGCTGTGCAAAAATGACAGCGTCCGGCTGCTGTTGGTTACTGGCGGCCCCGCGGTGGTAAAAGCGGCGATGCAAACCGGCAAACGCGCGATCTGTGCCGGGCCGGGCAATCCGCCCGTGTTCGTGGATGACACCTGCTGCTCCACGCGAGCGGCCAGGGCCATCGTTGAAGGGGCAGCATTCGACAACAATCTTTTGTGCATCGGCGAAAAGGAAGTTTTCGTATTGGAAAATACGGCCGACAAGCTGATGCAAAAAATGGCGGAGAATGGCGCGGTAAAATTGAATTCCGCCCAGTTGGATCAATTGACCAAGGCGGCGTTCACTTTCAAGGAAGGCCAGGGCGGCGGTTGTGCGCGCGCGAGTTTGAACCGTGATTTCATCGGCAAAGATCCGGCAGTGCTGGCGCAGGCGGCAGGAATCAAGTTGCCTGCCGGGACACAATTGCTATTTGCAGAAACGGACGCACATCATCCATTTGTCGAGGAGGAACAAATGATGCCGTTCCTGCCGATCGTACGGGTGAAGAGCGTTGACGAAGGGATTGAGCATGCACTAGAGGCCGAGCACGGTTACAAGCACACGAGCATCATCCATTCGCATGACGTGGAGAACATGACCGCCATGGCGCGGGCGCTGGACACAACCATTTTTATCAAGAACGGTCCCTGCATGGCCGGCCTCGGGCTCGGCGGCGAGGGTTATTTGAGCTATTCCATTGCGACCCCGACCGGTGAAGGAATCACGAACCCGCGCACGTTCACGCGGGTGCGGCGCTGCGTGATGGTCGACAATTTAAGAATCTATTAGAAGCGAGAAGTTTGAAGATAGCGAAATTTAGAAATGAAGACCCCGGCGAGAAATTTTAAAGAATTGACTGTTTGGCAAAAGGCCCGTCAGTTCGCGCTGGAACTCCACCGCTTCACACGCCTATTCCCGGCGGACGAAAAATTTGGGCTCATTTCGCCAATGCGACGGGCGGCGATTTCAGTTCCGGCAAATATTGCTGAAGGATTTCCGAAACGGAGTGGGAGCGATAGAACACGATTTTTCAATATCGCCCAGGGCTCGCTCGAGGGGGTTCATTACTGTTTGATCCTGGCGAACGATTTGGAATATGGCGATCCCGCAAGGTTACTGGAATTATACGATGAAGTCGGGCGATTGTTAAATGGCTATATATCCGCCTTTCCAACTCCTCGCTCCTAACTTCTATCTACTATGCTATTAGCTCGTGTGGAAGGCAATATTGTGGCGACCCGGAAACATCCGAGCCTTGAAGGCTGGCGGCTTGTGATCTGCCAGCCAATTGGCGCGAGTGGTCAGCCGGAAGGCGCGCCGACGGTAGCGATCGATTGCCACGGAGCGGGAATGCACCAGGAAGTGATTATTTCGTCGGATGGGCTGGCAGCACGCCGCGCGGTGGGGGACGATAAAAGTCCCGTGCGCTGGCTGGTGGTCGGCATCGTGGACGAATCCGAACCGGGGAAACGAATTTGAAAATTGGAACGGTCATCGGCCGCGTTACCTTGAGCCGCAGCGTGGAAACGCTGCGCGGAGGACGATTTCTGGTGGTGAGTCCATTCAGCCGTGAGCAGTATGCCGCCGGCGTGGATGCCCCGGCGGCGATGGGCAACGACCCGAGCCTGGTGGTCTATGACAGCCTGGGCGCAAATGTCCGGCAGGTCATCGGCTACGAGGAAGGCCGCGAGGCCGCGCAACCATTTGACCAGCCGACGCCGGTTGATGCCATCAACGCCGCGCTGGTGGATGAAATATTTTACAGTCCGTTTAAGAAATAATTTATGAGCCAAGTCATTAGTATTCGAGATTTGCAGGACATGGTGCGCGATGGCAAGGATGTGAAAAACCTGCCCACCGACGCCATCATCACCCCTTCGGCCCGCGACTTTTTGCATGAGTTGCAAACCAACAGCAGCCCCAAAAATGGAGCCATCAGTTCCAACCAAACCGGCGGCGACAAATTATCTCCGCCCGCAAAGAAATTGAATTCCAAGTCGTCGAAGCCGGAACTGGAGGCATTTTTCAATTCACCTTATGCGCACGGTTTGAAAGAACAGCTATGCGACATCGGCCGCCGCCTGTGGCAGCGCGAATATGTGGACGGCAACGGCGGCAACATCGCCATTCGCGTCGGCGAGGACATCGCCATCTGTACACCCACGCTGGTGAGCAAGGGTTTCATGAAACCCGAGGACATGTGCCTGGTGGATTTTGACGGCAACCAACTCGCCGGCGCCAAAAAGCGGACGAGCGAAATCCTGATGCATTTGCAGATCATGAAGCGCCAGCCGAAAGCGGTGGCGACATGCCATTGCCACCCGCCCTACTCCACCGGTTTCGCGGTCGCGGGCGTCCTGCCGCCCACGTGCATGATTCCCGAATTTGAGGTGTTCGCTTCGGTCGCCATCGCGCCGTATCGCACGCCCGGCACGCCGGAGATGGGCCAGCTCGTGGCCGAACTAGTGGACAAGCACAATACCATTTTGATGGCGAACCACGGGGTGGTGTCGTGGAGTCACAACAACGTGGAGGATGCGTATTTCAAGATGGAAATTCTTGAAGCGTATTGCCGGACGATTCTGGTGACGGCGCAGGTCGGCAAGCCGGCCAACACGATGACGCCGGGGCAACTCCAGGATCTGCTGAAGATCAAGCAGAGCCTCGGCATTCCCGATCCGCGGCATGGTTTGAAGGAATGCGAACTGTGCGACAACGACGAATGGCGCCCCGGGGTAAGCTGCCAGGTTCCGGCGAAATCAGAACCGGTGACAGGACTTGACGCCGAGGCCGAGGCGGCGGTGAAAGCCATCACGGATCAGATATTGGCGCAGCTAAAGTAGGCGAAGGGGAATGCTGGAGCCGCGCCATCCCGGCGCGACTGAGCCGATCGAGAGCGATTCAACCTAATTTCGTCAGATCATTTTGCGGGATCGTCTGTGTGCAGAAGGTCTGTCCGAAAGGGCTCGGCAGGCAAGCCGGCGCCATTGACCAAATTCGGCTGTGCCGTTTCATCCCAGGCAAAACGAACCGCCGCGGGATCCTTGATTCCCTGAGCAAAGACTTCCACGGTGCCGCCGACAATTCTGGCCTCGGCTGGAACAAATTTTCCATCGGCACCGGCGATAGTAAACCAGGTCAACGGACCGCCGTCTTTGCTGATCAGTCCGCCGTCGTCATGGTTAAAAGTCAGTACTATCCGGTCGCCTTTTATTTTCATATCCCAGAGCGTGGGCCCGGAACTGACAATGTTCTGGCCGTAAGTCTTATTCCGCGCCAGCAGCGCCAACCGATGACCGACGTCCTGCTTGTCGGACGGATGAATATCATCGAGGTCGTTTACCAGATCGGTGGTCACCACGATGCCGCTATTGCGGAGGCAGCGCGCGGCATGCGACTGGATGGTCCAGAATTCCGGCAGGGTTTGTGGCGAAGGGACGCGCGGGATTTTGCCGCTGTAATATTTGAACGGGGCGATCTGCACAAAATAAAATGGGAAATCACCTTCATCCCAAACGGCCCGCCAACCGTCAACCATCGCGATCATTTTTGAAGCGTACGTCCGGTAGTCATAGTCATTGGTACCGCCCATGCAATTCGATTCACCCTGGTACCAGAGAGCCCCACGGATCGCAAAACCGGCGATCGGTGCGATCATGGCGTTGTATATCACGGTGGGGGTGGTATTGGGAATCTTATCCAGTGGAATCTTGGGGGTGGCCAGTTGGGCCAGCGAAGGGACTTGTTCAAAACCAACCGGAGGCGTCCAAGGTTCAATTTTTGTTCCACCCCAGGAAGATTCGACGAGGCCGACGGGCACATCTAAATTGGTATGAATTTCGCGCCCGAAAAAATACGCTGCCGCGGAAAATTTGGTTCCCTCCAGCGAATTGGAATTGCAGGACCGCCACCCGCTTGATGTTTGCAAGTCCGCCAGCGGACTGGCGGACAGGACACGATCGATTTTAAACAACCGGATTTGCGGATAATCGGATCCGGCCAATTCGGCTACATGGTTGAAAACGGGTTTTTGGCCGGGCTGCTCGCCGATGGGCTTTTCCATGTTTGACTGGCCGGAGCAAAGCCAGACTTCGCCGACCAGAACGTTGGTAAAACTTACGGTCGGCCCTGATTCGATGGTAAGTGTTTGGGGATCGGCCGACGCCTTCAGTCTGGCAAGTCTCACCACCCATTTCCCGCTGGCGTCGGCGTGCGTTGATTTAATCTGGCCGGAGAATTTCACGATGACTTCCGCCCCGGGCTCGCTCCAACCCCAGACCGGCACCCGTTGTTGTTGCTGAAGCACCATATTGTCGCCAAAGACGGCGGGCAGCTTCAGTTCGGCGCACGCTAATTGGTTAAAGAACAGAAGTACGACGGCCAAAGCCAACGCGGGTTGGAGCCGAAGATCTTTCATACCGTCATTGTGTCGAGCCGAAGCCACTTGGCAAAACTATTTTGCCTGCGAGTTTCCGTTTGTTAAGATTCGGGGAATGCGAACGTTGGCCTGGTTTCTCAGTTGCGCGTTGGGATTGTCTGTTTCCGGCGCGGAACTGCATTTTGATTTTGGCGAATATCCCGAGGGGGCAACGCTGACGAATTTTCATGCTGCCCTGCTGGGCGGCGGCATCCCGCCCGAATGGAAAATCATCAGCGCTGATGTACCGTCCGGATTTGCAGCGTTCGCCGGCAAAACGCTATTGATGAACCATAGCACGGTGCTGGCGCAGACGAGCGCGGATATGACGGCCGAACGGTATCCGATGTACATTTACGATGGCGCGACGTTCGATGATTTTAAGTTCAGCACGCGGTTCAAGGTGGTCAGCGGCATTGCGGAGCAGATGGCCGGGCTGGTTTTTCGTTATCAGAACCCTTCGAATTTCGATGTGGTCCGCATCAGCGCCCTGGGCACCAACATCGCTTGCTATAAGATGGCCGATGGAGAAATTGTCTCTCCGTATGCCCGGCCGCTGCAAATTTCCGCCGGCACCTGGCATACGTTGGAAGTTGATTGTTCCGGAATATATGTCGATTGCCTGGTGGACGGACAGGTAGTGATCAAGGTCATCCCGGATAAATTGACGCTCGTCGGCAAACTCGGTTTCTGGACCAAGTCTGATGCCGTGAGTTATTTCACCGATGCGACCGTCGATTACACGCCGCGAATACCCGCGGCACAAGAGATGGTTGATGAAATGATCCAGAAACGGCCGCTGCTCCTCGGTTTGCAGATTTACACGCTGGACTCGACCAATAAGACCCGCGTGCTGGCGAGCAAAAACATTTCCGAAGTCGGCCAAGCGGGAACCGAAGCGGAATTATTGGCCATACAAAGTGGGACCATTTCTCTGGGGCGCGAACATGGCGCGGTGCTGGTGACCTTGCCACTGCACGATCGCAACGGGGAATTCATCGCCGCATTGCGCGTGAAGATGAAGTCGTTTTTCGGCGAAACGCAGGACAACGCCGTGACGCGTGCAATGATGGTCCAAAAGGACTTGGAGGAAATGTGCCCCGCCGCTGAGAATTTAAAGAATTAAAACCTGGCCGAACACAGAATCCTGATCACGGCTGCTTTATTTCGAAGGAATCGGCGGCAATGCGGCCGGAGACTGTATCGCGGGGATTTCCGAGGCTGGCACACGTTTTACGCCGCCAACTACGGACACGCTGCCGTCGTCATCGACGTTCAATTTGGGACGGCTGCCGAAAAGGTCGTAAGTGTCACGTTGCAAAACCACCCCGTCAGGAGAAACCACGCAGTAACTGAAAGATTGCGCGCCGGTCTGCCAAAGCACATGCAACTGGCTGGTGCGATCGATCTGTTCTTCAGGAAAGCCGAACGAAACCATTGGCCCCAACGCCGTTACTTTGAAAACGCGCGATTCGGCTGCATCGGTCACCTGCAGATAAAGGCGCAATTGCTCGCGCAGATAATTGGCCTTTTCCAGGGTAAATTCCCGCATTTCCGGCATGCCGCCGGCAGACGGGACCCCAAAATTCTGCGACCATATTTTTGCGCCGGTGACCACGTCGAATGTTTTTGGGGGGCTGTTGATTGTGACCGCCCAATCCTTGATGTGCAAAGTGGCGGTCACCTTGTAACGGCCCGTCCGGTACATTTGAAAATAAGGTTCGATGTCCACTTTCTTGAACGCCTCCTGGGAAGAGAACAGGTCAAATTCCCCCTGCACGGGCACCTCGGAATTCTTGACGACGTCAAATCCGTCCGTTGATTCCACGCTAAAGGTCAGCCAGGTGCCATCCGCGCCGAGATGCAGTTGCTGACCGGAGCGGTTGGTGATTTTGACAGCCAGCGGCACCGCTTCGCCCGGCAGGAATTCATCCTGATCGGACAAGATATCCACGCTCACTTGTGCCGAAGCGCGGAACCAAGCCAAGCCTGCCAGGGCGAGGGCGATTACAAAGGTCTTCATAAGTTATAAACCTAATTTAAACTCATAGGCGATTGTGGCAACTGTAAAAGTCGACCAATCGGGGCGGGCAAGCCTGCCAATTCCCTCAAGGGAAAATAACAATGCGGCCGGACGGGATGCTGTGTCCAACTGCGGATGGAAATTTTTGGCCAAAAATACCATCCTTCGTTCAGTTCAGCTCACTTCCAATAGTTCCAGTCCAGATCGGGGAAAATATTATCGCGGGATTCCGCTTCCGTCAGCCAATTTTCGTCAACATTGGTCAAGGTAAGCTGTTCGTGCAAGGCGATGAATCGTAGCAAATGATCCTTCACGCGACGGCGGGCGTAATCAGGGCTGGTCCCGGCGCGCAAGATGAACGGCCAGTCACTTGCCTGGGCGAGAAGCAATTCACGTCCCGCCTGTTTCAGCGCCCGTTTTTGCAAGGCTGTCACCGTCTTCGCTTTTGAAAACTTCTTCGCCAGGGCGGTCATGCGTTCCTGTGCGATTTGCAAATGGGGGTAAATCCACTCGTTTGATTCGTTTAGCCAGACGCGCCAGTAACCTTCCTCGCCCCAACTGGATGCGCCGGGAGCGGCGATTTGGTTCGTGGGGTGGCGGTGCAAATATTCGCCAGGCGTAATGAGCGCAAGGGTTTTCTGGTCGTTGGATATTTTACGGGCGAGGAAATCAAGGAATTCCGGTCCTTCATACCACCAGTGGCCGAAGAGTTCAGCATCGTATGGCGCAATGATGATGGGAGGACGGTCCAGAATGCCGGCAAGTTTCTGGACCTGCGCCAGGCGTTCACCCAGAAAATGGGCGGCGTGTTCGCTGGCGGCCTGCAGCGCGTGGTCGCGCTGGTAAATCTCTTTGCGACCGGTGCCGCCGGTGATGCGGTAGTACTTCATGCCGGTGAATCCGCGGTTTTCCGGTGAAGGCAGGTGCGCCTTGACATAATCAAAATCCAGGTCAAAGCCGATGTCCCGGTAGAAATCGCGGTAACGCGGGTCGCCGGGATAACCTTCATGCTTGCTCCACACCTGCCGCGCAGAATCGAAATCGCGGCCAAACGCGGCGATGCCGTTGGGCGTAAAGATCGGTGCGAAGGTGCCGAAACGGGCACGCGGACGGGAGTGCAGCAATCCGTGGGTATCGAGAATGAACCAGCGAATATTGGCTTCCTGCAGATATTTTTCCACGCCTTCGGCGTAAGCACATTCCGGCAGCCAGACTCCCCGCGGGTCGCGCCCGAAGCAACCGGCATAGTGATCCCGCGCGGTCAGAATTTGTGCGCGGATGGAGGGCAGATGAGTGGACATCAACGGCAGCAGTCCGTGTGTGGCGGCCGTGGTAATGATTTCGATGCGGCCGGCATCTTGAAATTTTTTGAATGCGGCGATGAGGTTGCCGCCATGATGCCGCCAGGTTTCGCGGGCAAGCGAAAATTTATGATGATACATCCACGCCAGTTCGCGATAGGCGCGGTCCCAGTGCGTGCGATGAATCTCCTTTTCGGCGAGGTCAATGAGGCCATTCAGGTGGCGTTCGTAGCGCGAGCGCAGGAGCGGATCGAGCAACATGGCACACAGCGTTGGCGACAGTGAAAGCGTCAACTTGGCCTCAATCTGATCACGCTGCCAGCCTTCCAAAATCTGGATGATAGGCAGGTATGTTTCCGTAACCGCCTCAAACAGCCAGCTTTCCTCCAGAAACTTTTCATGTTCTGGATGCCGTACAAACGGCAAGTGCGCGTGCAGCACGATGGATAGGTATCCTTGCATTAGCAATCGGACTTAAATTGAAGCGCAATGTTCAATTAGTTTATGCGCCGCGCCTAGTGGAGTTGAAGGCAGGTGAATCGTCAAATGAAATCTCTGTTACAAATCCAGCTTCTCGGCAAGCCAGCGCGCAATGGCGGTGGCTTTGACGAGCATGGCCAGGCCGGCGAGCAACGGCAGGCACCGAATAAGGCAAGGTAACAGTTCTATGGGCTGGCCATTGTGCTGCCTGACGACTACGTACAATGCCAACTCGGTTATCGTCCAGCCGATCAACGCGACGGCAGTAAAACGGACGAGCATCAAGGCTCCGCGTTCGGGCGCTTCCATGCGGTGGAATATCAAAGGCTATCCGGGAGCGGCGGTTTGAGCGACGGGTCCTGCGGATGGGCGCCAACATCGCCGAGATACTGTGTCGAGCGGCTGAATTTCAAGTCAGCCGCGCGCGCATCATCGCCTTCCGCGGAAACGGCGACGGCCGGCAAATCGTAGTTACCATCCGGCAACGCGAAGCGGTAGCTGAAAGTGCCATCGGAACGCAGTTTGATTTCGTGTCCACCCAGCGTGACCTTGGCGCTGGGCTCGGTCGCGCCGTAAATGATCAATTCGGCGTTGACGTTGAACCAGAAACTTTTTGCGGTTGAGGATTCGCCCCCGAACGGGCTGGTAAGACTGGAAAGCCCGAAACTGGAAATGCCAAAAGCGCTGGAAGGTGACGAGACGTCGTGCGCAAGGCGGCGACGGATCAGCTCGGTGATTTCGAGCGAACCCATCCAAATGCGGCGGGTCTGGTCGATGTTGATTACTTTGGCTAATGCCTGTTCCTGCTGCGGCGTCCAAGTGGATGCGGGGCGTGGTGTGGTGGTAGCCAGGGAGGCAGCCGTGAACCGAGGCAAGTCGGGATGCCCGGCCCGGCGCAATTCCTCAATGGCCTGAGCCAGCGGGATGTTGTCGTGAACGGCGTCCTCAATAATCTGCATCAAACGGGCAAATGGAAATTCGAACGGGATCGTGGCGAATTCGGCGTCGTCCTCGCGCGAGACTGCGTCGGGTGGAGTGACGGTACCGCCGGAGATGGCCACCCGCAACCATTTGCCCAGCGCGGAGTAATAGCCCAGTTCGGCGGCGTAGGAATTACCGGCGCGCTCCACGTGAGCAAACCAGTGGCGGGACTCAGGATGGACGTGGATTTCGTAGGCGGGATGGCCTTCGATCTTGCCGGCAAAAATGCGGAGGACAAGATGGCCGTCAGTCGACGCGGAATTCAATTCGAGCTGCTGAGAACGCGTCAGGTCCCAATGGGCGTAAAGCCAGTGCGGATCGCGAGCGGTGAGAAATAATTTTCTGGTACCGTAGCTCTCCGGCAATTCGCCGCCGGAAAAAGTTTGGGCCGGGGGTATGGCCCCGAGGGAGTATTTTTCACCAGGACCGCTGGCCGGGACGGGCGCGGGTGCGTCGCCTTCGAGCAGAATCGGCGGCACCTCGGTTTCAGCTTTCTTCTTTTTGGTATAACTCCGGCGGACCACGGTGGCGGCATCGACTTCAGTCTCCAAACCTGCGGTCTTCTTGGCGGACTTTGAGGTGAGCATTTTCTTTGCGGCCGCGAAGGCAGAACCAAGCAAAGGCCTCGTTTGGGCCTTTTTCGGCTTATCAATTGCTGGCTTTGGGGTCTCCTGTACGGCCGCTGGCTTTTTTTTCATATCGAAAGTTCCAGATGTGGCAGCGGAATAGTTGCCGGAGAGAGACATTAGGCCGGGGTTGACGTGGAAGCAAATATAATTTCAGTCACCAGAGATTGGGACTTGCCGTGAAACCGGGGAAAATGTTAGGATTTTTGTTCGACTGAATAGTTCGGGGTAGTTCAGAAATGTGCATCATGAAAGTTCCCGTGAGTGAATCGACCACACCAGCCACGGTTGAAGAGACCAAGTCAGCCAAAGTTTTTGTAGTGGACGACGAGCCGATGTTGCTTGAGCTTGCCGCCCTGATTCTGAGGCCCATGGGTTTCGAGGTCAGGACTTTCCGCGATCCTGAAACGGCCCTGAAGGAGTTCACGGAGGTACTGCCGGATCTGGTCATCACCGATTATGCCATGGGGCGCATGAGCGGGATGGACTTAATTCGCGAATGCCGGCGCATCAGGCCTGCGCAGAAAATGATCTTGATCAGTGGGACCGTGGACGAATATGTTTTTGCGGACGCCCTCTTCCGCCCTGACCGATTCATAAGCAAACCCTATCAATTCAGCGAATTTTCCAGCTGCATTCGCCAGTTACTGGCCGAAAAAAAGACTTAACCCCGTCCCGGCCACCCAGTTAGAGAAAAACCCAATCCGATTCATTCCCATGAAAAAAATAAAACGAATTCTAATCGTCTCCGCCACTGGTTTGATCGCGCTGTTATTAATCGCAGCCATTGTGATTGGGTTAAGCCTTGACCGGCTCGTGAAGGCTGGAATTGAGACGATCGCGCCGACTCTTACGAAAACCACGGTAACCTTGGATGCGGTCAACCTTTCGTTGCTCACGGGTTCTGCCGGCGTGAAGGGTTTGGTAGTTGGCAATCCGTCGGGCTACCAATCGCCCTCGGCGATTAGCATTGACCTGGCCGCCGTCAGTGTTTCACCTGCTTCAGTGCTTTCCGACAAAATCCTGGTTCACTCGATTGAAATCCGGGCACCGGAGATCACTTTTGAGGGTAATCCATTCGGCGCTAACAACCTCAGCCAAATCCTCGATAATGTAAACGGCAGCGCCAAGACAAATAACCCAACGCAAACCGCCTCGGGAAAGCCTGTCAAGAAGCTGGAAGTAGATGATTTTCTGATAGCCGGCGCAAAAGTTCACGTCAAGCTCACTGGCATTCTCAACAAGGAACTAGACCTCACACTGCCGGACATTCATTTTACGGATCTGGGAAAAGACACCGATGGCATCACGGCGGTTGATCTGACCCAGAAAGTGTTGCAGCAAGTCATTACAGCGACCGTCAAAGCGGTTGGCGACGATGCAGAACACCTGAGCGGCGATTCCCTGGGCACAGGTTTGAATAAAATCAAAGGCGGCCTTGGAGGGATCCTGGGAAAATAAGATCTCCCCTGGAGCGGATCGCCGGATTTACGACGCTTTTGTCGCGGAGCCCTTGACCAGCGGATACAAATTCGGGCAGCAACCCATCGTCTGGCAGAATGCCTGGCTGAAGTGGCTCAGGCTGGAGTAGCCGACCTCGAGCGCGGCCTCAGTGACGTTGAATTTGCCGGAGATCAGGAGTTCCGCCGCGCGCTCCATCCGCAATTGCCGCAGATATTGAGGGATCGTCACACCCAGTTCCTGCGAAAAAGTGCGGCTGAGATGAAACGGGCTGCAGCCGACACGGCGTCCCAATTCCAGCAGATCCGGAGGTTCTGCCAAGTGTTCGCGCAACAACACAATGACTTTGTTGACTCGCTCGTTAGCAACTCGACGTTGGCGTTCGCAGAAAAATTCATTTTCGCCGGTCACAAAGAAAAACTCCGACATTAGCTCCAAGACCTTGCCTTCAAACCAAACGGCGCGACCGGTCAGCGGCACGGGCGAATGTTGCAGCGCCGGGATGAGCCGCTGCTGTTCGGCGGTCAGCCGGCGCACTTCGGAAACGGCACTGGCCCACTTCCTGCCCGATAGGACGCTTTGGATCTGAGGATGCAGGCCGGTTTGGTTGCCGGCGAAGCGGCGTTTCAAAAAATCGCAGGAGATTTCGACGGTTACAAACTGGTGTCGCTGCTGCGGCAAACGGCGTGCCGTCAGCGGGTTGCGTCCAGCGGAATAGAAAGTCGCGCTACCCGGGGGTAATTCCTGACGGCGTCCGGCCAAATCGAATTCCGCATGACCGTCCACGTTCAGGCAAATCTCGACGCTGTCGGGGTGGAAACTCCCGGCCAGTTCGACTGGCGACCGGCATTCAAAATCATGCCATTCCACGCTGAACCCGGTTTGCTGAAAACCGGCCCAGAGCGGACGCCAACCCGTGCCGAACGCCTGCCAGGTGGAGGCCTCGCTGAACGTGTTGGAAGCACGAACCCGGTTTTTGGTAGAAACATTTGCGACCATCTGGCTTATAGCATTGCAGAATCGGATGCCTTTTTCAAGTTATAACCCTCTCGGCGATTTTGATTGCATGTGCGCGGGTTTGATTTTAATGTCGGGGCAAACCCGAAATTAGTTATGTATTTTGGCGTTGATTATTACCCGGAGCACTGGGTCTTTCCTTACAGCGGCACCCGCGACAAACCGGAAGAGTTATGGGAACAGGACGCCGCCCTCATGGCCAAAACGGGCGTCAATGTTGTTCGTATCGGCGAGTTTTCCTGGGGGATTTGCGAACCCGAAGAAGGAAAATTCGATTTTTCCTGGTTGCGGCGCGTCATGGACATCATGGAGCGCCACAACATCAAAGTTATTCTTGGAACTCCGACCGCCGCACCGCCCATCTGGCTGGCCTTGAAGCATCCGGAAATCCTGCCGCTTGATGAACGTGGCATCGTCAAACACGAAGGGACGCGGCGGGCGATATGTCTCTCCAGCGATGCCTTTTGGGAATACTCCAAGCGCATCGTCAACGCGATGATTGACGCGCTGGGGGACCACCCGCAGTTGATCGCCTGGCAACTGGACAACAGCATTGGCGGCAATGACACTGAATTCTCCTTCAACGAGGCGACGAAAAAAGAATGGCACCTCTGGCTGCAGGCAAAATACAAGACAGTGGAACGGCTGAACGCAATGCTGGGGCTGCGGTTTTGGTCGCAGACGGTGACGTCCTTTGAACAGATGCCGATGCCGATGTACACGCCGGTGATGCACAATCCCGCGCTGTCCCTGGATTGGAACCGGTTTAGCAGTGACACGATGGTGCAATACATCCGGATGCAGGCAGACATTTTGCACAAGCGTTGCCCAAAACATCCGCTAACGGTGACAACCCGCGCGTTCGTCCGCAACTACGACCACTTCGACATGGCAGAGGCGGTGGACTTCGTTTCCATAGAGAGCAACGTTGCCGTGAAGGCCAAGGCGGCTGAGCTCGCCTGCGATCTGGACATGTTACGCTCGCTCAAGAAAAGCGATATCCGGACGCCTGACGGGGACGTGGGTTTCTGGGCAATGGAACAAAAGGCGGGGCAAGTGAACTGGGAAGACGTCAATTCGCTCGTCCGTCCAGGCTTGATTCGGTTGTTCACTTATCAACTGCTTTCGCGGGGTGCGAGCGGGGTTCTTTATTTCCGCTGGCGGCAACCGCGCATTGGTTGCGAACAGTTTTATGGCGCCATCCTGGGGCACCACCTCGAAGGAAACCATCGTACGCTAACCGAAATCAGCCAGATCGGCGAGGAAATCAAACTGCTGGCCCCCGTGCTCAAGGACACCAAGGTCGTCGCCAACGTCTGCATCCTTTACAGCCACGATAACGAATGGGCTTTGAGCCAGCCGATGCAGCCGAATAATTTCTTTAGTCTGCGCGAACACATCCAGCTTTTCTATAATTCGCTGCACAGCCGTAATTTCCTGGTGGATTTTGCGCGTCCGAGCGAAGACTTGTCCCAGTATAAAATTGTCATCGCGCCTTCACTGCGGCTGTTGAGCGCCGCCGAGGCTGACAATCTGAAACTTTATGTGCAGAACGGCGGCACGCTCGTCGGGACCTTCAACAGCGGGCTGGTCAACCAGAACCACATTGCGCCCGACACCGGGTATCCGGGCGATCTGACGGATTTGTTCGGACTGGAAGTGCTGGAGTTTGACGCGTTGCCACCGGGCCAGGACAATCACCTCACTTTCAAGGGGGCGTTCACGACCAGCCAGATGCATCCGGCTCGACTCTGGTGCGACATCATCGAACCGAAGGGTTGCCAGATCCTGGCCAATTATGCGAAGGATTTCTATGCCGGGCGGGCGGCGATGACGGTCAACAACTTTGGCCTGGGCCGCGCGATTTATCTGGGCACGATGAGCCACCAGCATTTTTATCACGACCTCGTGGCATGGCTGCGCCAGACCTGCAACCTGCATCCGCTGCTAAAAGTTCCGGAAAACATCGAAGTATGCATGCGGCAGAAGGAAGGCATGCGCATTTTCTTTTTAATCAACCACCAGAACTCACCCATCAGGATCCAATTCTACAAACCCATGCACGACTTCCTCACTGGCGTCACTTTTTCCGGCAACTATGACTTGCCGCCACTAGGCGTCCTGGTCCTGGATGAACATCCTGAAAACAAAACGACTGGCGTTAGCGCCTGATTTTTTGTTTCATATTCAGGGTGAATGGTTTCAATCTAATTCTGGGCGGACTCGCAACCGTGAGTTGCGGGATTGTGGTCTGGCAATTTCTTGCCGCCCGCAAATTTCCGTTGCATCAACGGATAGCCGGCACCAGCTTTGCACCCGCCGTTTCCATCCTGAAGCCCCTGAAGGGTTGCGATGCCACCACGGCTGACTCACTGGCCAGCTGGTTCGGCCAAAATTACGCCGGGAGAACGCAAATTCTCTTTGGGGTCGCCGATGCCACCGATCCTGTCTGCGGCATAGTTGAGGAACTTCTGAAGCAGCATCCCGCCGCCGATGCCCAGCTCATCATTTGCGACATTCTGGGAAACACCAATGCCAAAGTCGCCAAACTCGCACAACTGGAGAAACTGGCGCATCACGAATTAATTCTCGTCAGCGATGCGGACGTCCGCGTGCCGCCGGATTTTCTCACAAATTTTGTCACGCCATTACAGGATAAAAAAGTCGGGCTGGTGAATTGCTTTTATCGTCTGGCCAACCCGGTAAACACCGCGATGCGCTGGGAGGCGATCGCCGTCAACGTAGATTTCTGGAGCCAGGTTTTGCAATCACAAACCTTGATGCCGCTTGATTTCGCGCTCGGCGCGGCAATTCTGCTTCGCCGGAAGGGGTTGGAGGAAATCGGCGGATTTGACGCGCTGACCAATTGCCTGGCCGATGATTACCAGCTGGGCAATCGCATTTTCAAAAACGGCCACCACATCGCGCTCTGCCCGGTCGTCATCGAATGCTGGGACGCGCCGATGAGCTGGACGCAAGTCTGGAAGCATCAAATTCGCTGGGCGCGCACGATCCGCGTCTGCCAGCCGGTCCCCTATTTTTTCAGTATCCTGTCAAACGGGACGATCTGGCCGCTGCTGTGGCTTTTTGCCTCGCTGGCCTCCAGCCAAGGCCTCAGTTTGCCGCTGATGGCCATTGGCTTTTTGCTGGTTCGGGTCGTGCTGGCGCAAAAACTCCAATATTATTTTACGCCGGGCAGAAAATTGATTTCGAACGCCTGGCTGGTGACCGTAAAGGATTTGCTGAATACGGCCATTTGGATTTCCGCGTTTTCCGGGAACACCGTGGAGTGGCGTGGACGAAAAATGAGGCTGCTCCGGGACGGCACTTTGGTGGAGAAAAGCCAGCCGGTCTGGCAGCCGCCAAGGGTGCAGCCTAACTGAGTCTCCGCAAACGGGCTTGGACCGATTATTCGCCGAACCTTCGACTCGCAGGAACTGGCGGCGAAAAAAGTTTTAATCCATCCGCAGCAAGGAGTTAATCCGGTTGACAAGGGCGCTGTCCCTGAAAAGGTCCGTCGTCGGGCGGGCGCATTCAGAATTCGCCTCAATTTTCCAGTTTTCTCTTCACTTCACGAAATCCCGGGTTTTTGAACGTGCATGAAGCCCGAGTAGTTTCTCGAGGCCAACCGCCACTCAAAACCATGAGAAAAAGCGATAATTGCCACTTGACAGAATGGCTAATGATTGTCATTAATCAATCATTCAGCCGTAAAGTTTGAAAAAGATTCTGCATCTCGCGCGCGGCGCTCAATAAAAGCGGGCAAAAGAGGGGCAAATTCAAATAAGTTGAAGCACAGTTTAAAGCCATGAAAGCGAAACATTCCTTTGCTTCTCGCCCATTAGCCCGGCATTCAAACACCATTCTGCGCAAACTTGCCTCCTTCATTGCAGGCAGTTCCGACGCGGCTGTCGGCCCAAAATCCGGAAATTCAGATGGGCGAATGCCGCAACCCTGGGATTTCGAGCGCGAACAGCGGCGGCAATGCCGGATACTAGATTATCGGGTACGCTAACCTTCCGGTCTATGAGACCGGTAATGACTGGGTTCAGCTTCTGAGTTCCGTCAGCTTCAGCATGGCGATTCCCTATTCTGTCCAGCCAAAAGGAATGGGCCTTAACGAATCGATCATCGCTGACTGCACGGTTGGCGCATCAACCAACGGTATTAGAACCGAATTTGCGGATTACTGCGTGGACAATATTGAGCTGACAAGGTCAGGATTCCAATAAAAAGGAAAGCGGCACAAATGCGGCGGCAAGCCGCATGGGCAATTACCTTGTTTCCACAAGGTCATTTTATCTTCGGCAAATACTCTCCCAACCGTTCGAGAGTTTGTTTGCCGCCTTCGATCGCACCGAATTCTTTGACGACGAAATCGCGCTCTGCCGCTGACGGGAAAATCATGCGGATGGTCACGCGCGTATTTTCGGCCGCCAGTTTCTCGAAAGACCAGGTGGACACAAAACCCACGCCCGGTCCGCCTTCGCGCTTGCCACCGTGCGCAAACACGATGCGCTCCGGCTCGACGATTTCCTTGAAGATACTTGAGTTCGGATAATTCGTGCCATCCGGCCCGTGCATGACGTGCCGCCAAACGCCGCCAACGCGAAAATCCATTTCCTCAATCGTCGTCGAAAAACCGCGCGGCCCCCACCAGTTCACGACGTGCTGCGGATTGGTCATCGCTTCCCAAATCAGTTCGCGCGACGCATTGAACTCGCGCGAGATGAAAATTTCCCGGTCGACGTTTTCCACAAAATCCTTCAGTTCCGATCCGATTAGCCAGGTCCAGCCGCGCACAAAGTTTTTGCGCGGAAGCGATGGGATTTTTGCAAATGTCTCCAACCCTGCGTGCGTCAGTCTCAATCTCGTTTTGCTGCCCTCGGCAAACAATTCGAAGGTGACGCGCGAGTTGCCTTCGTGACCTTCAAAGCGCCAGGTGTAGGCAATTCTCGCCTGCGGAATCACCTCGATAATTTTGCAACGATGGTCATGCACGTTGCCTTCGTGCTCGACGACGAACTGAAATTCGCAGCCGACCTCCGGCTTGAAGTTTTTCAGATCAAAATACCAGCGACTCAAATCTGCCGGTGTCGTGATTGCGCGCCAGACCAGGGCGACCGGCGCATCGAAAACCCGTTCGATGATGAACGGGATGACTGCCACCACATCAGTAAGGCGTTCCAAGCTCTGCGTCATCCCTGCTTCAAATCCGCCGATATATTTCGCCGCATCCGGTGCGACCACCTTCATCAGCCGAGACCGCATCGTCAGCCGGGTTTTTCCATCCTGCTCAACGAGTGTCAGGGTGTGCTTAAACTCGAACATCAGATTCCCCTTGTCGTCCAACGCACCGGTCATGGTCACCAACCTTTCGGGCGGGACCACTTCCAGAAATTTGCCACCCATCGGATAATCAGTTCCGCCCGGTGCGCGCATGACAACATAAATCTTGCTGCCCGGCTGCGCGTCCCATTCGCAGACCGGCGCGCTGAATCCGCGCGGCCCCCACCATTGCGCCAGATGTTTGCTGTCGGTGCAAGCCAGCCAGACCAGCTCGCGCGGCGCATCGTATTCGCGCGTGATGACAAATTCCTTCCCGATCAAATTTTGATTTTCAGTTTGCGCGATCATAATTTTATTGGCCGACGAATTCTCCAAGCGAATCGAGACAACGAGTCCAACCCTGCTCGTGACGGTCGCAGCTCTCGACGGACGCAAATCTTTCGTGCGTCAAAATCAATTTCGTCTGCTTGCCCAGCGCCTTGAATTCCAGAGTGACGAGCATTTCGGGCGGTTCAACTTCGCCGAATTCATCGCCGCTGCCGTCCTTTTCAAATTGCCAGGTGAAAACAAGACGCTCCGGGGGCTTCACTTCACGATAAACGCCGACCGTAGTGTAAAATTCGCCGTCGGCACGCCGCATCTGGATGCGATATTTGGCGCCGACGCGGGCGTCCACCTTCACGGACTGCACCAACGCTCCATCACAAGCCGCCGCACCAAACCACTGCTTGAATTGGCCCGCATCCGTCCAGGCCTTGAAAACCATTTCTCGTGGCGCGTCGAAAACGCGGGACAGTTCCAGTTTGATGTTGTGTTGCTCCATTGTTTTACTTGTGCTCATGATTTTTCTCCTGGGTTTGAAGTTTTTTCAAATATTCGTCCAGACGATCAAAGCTCTCTTCCCAAAATCTGCGATATTCCTCGATCCACTGCTGCGCCTGCTGCATCGGTTTGGCCTCCAATTTCAACGTATGCACCCGGCCGCAGCGACGACGGCTAACCAACCCGGCATTCTCCAGTATGCGCAGATGCTTGGAGACCGCCGGCAACGACATGGAATATGGCTGGGCCAAATCGGTAACACAGCGGTCGCCGACCGCCAAGTGCTCCAAAATGCGGCGGCGCGTCGGATCAGACAACGCAGCAAACGTGCGGTCTAATAAACGCGGTGAACATTTAACCATATGGTTAAATGATAAACCAAAATCGGTCCAGCGCAAGAGTTTTTTGCGGAAAAACTGATTCTAAGTTCATCGCATTGAGTTATTGAATAAACTGGTGCGGCTGGAGATTGCCTCGTTTGGTGAAAGGCAAGCAATGTAGGGCATGACCGAGATATGATTAGAACCGCCCCGGAATTATGCCCCAATGCCTATTGGATGAACCGTTCTGGGAAGCAACAGTTCAAAGTGAGTTCTCCCCAGGCATCCCGATAAGAATGCGGCGACACACCTGGAATGCACACGCTGACGCATCATTGAGAGAACTCTGTCGCCCGCAACTCCCTGGTTTTTCCACGGTATTTACTGAACACTCCTCAGGGAATTGATCAAGTTTTCTTCAAAGGTTACCCGTCGAACCAGACCGCAAACATGGGCTGGATCTCTCCCATGATTGAGCGTCGCAGGTGCCGAGTTGCGATGAGTTCCGTTCCCGTTCGGATCCACTGTTTGAAAGCCACGCAGTTTCGCGGTGCCGATTGAAGACGTCGCCATTATGGCCAACGCAGGGAAACCGCAGCCATGAGACAAGCCAGAGCTTGAGGCAATGAGGATTTTGAGCGAGGTTGAGTTGATCGCGCTGTTCGAGGAAGGCGAATATGGCGAGGATGCCATAAAAACCGTCGGCGATCCCAGAAGCACAAAAGCGTCCCGGTTAACCAATTACAGAACCAGCCAGCGCTTGGCAGAAATGTCACCGTTGACCCTCCGACGAACATTTGAACCGATCGCAGGGCGAGAAGTAATCCTTGTTATTCTTATAATTATATGTTATAGTCGTAGTACTTGTGACAAAGAGTGAAATCACTCGGAGGTTCGGCACGTCAGTCAAAGGTTGGAGAAACCAACTGGGAATATCACAGGAAGAACTGGCGGAAAGGGCAGATCTGCACCGGACTTACGTTTGCGATGTCGAATGCGGTGCGCGCAACGTAACGCTGGCAACCATTGAACGGCTGGCACGTGCGTTAGGAACCACAGTCGCGACGCTTTGCTCCACATCGGAGTCCTTTCGCGGAGGCGTCACTTTCAGCGGCACTAGTAGCCAAAGCCAGAAGCTGGTTGAGATTCTGTTGGTAGAAGACAATCCCGACGATGTGGAAATGACTCTTCACGCTTTTAAGAGTGCGCGATTCACCAATCACGTTCAGGTGGTAAGCGATGGCGAGGAGGCGCTAAATTATGTTTTCTGTCAGGGAAAATATGCCCTGCGCAGCCCACGAAACAACCCACAAATCATCCTACTGGATTTGAACCTACCCAAAGTGAACGGGAAGAAAGTGTTGGCGCGGATCAAAGCAAACGAAAAAACCCGGAACATCCCGGTGGTGATGTTAACGATGTCCGAGAACGAATCGGAGATTTTGGATTGTGTGCAGCTCGGGGCGGCAATTTACATCACGAAACCGGTGAATTTCCAAGGATTGTGTCAAGTAATACCACGACTGAACTTTGAATGGGCGCTACTGGAGGCTTAAGAACCAAGATCAAAGGGGGGGACCGCGGATGAGCCGCATGATACCAAACGCAATCTATAGAAAAGCAGCCAGCGGCTGATGAACCCCTTAACCAGACGGCCCAAAATCCTACGACCGCTTCAGGGTTTTTATTCCAATCCGGAGTGGTTGAAGCCAGCGCAAACCATACCACCCAGCGGCTTCGGCGTTAGCACGTCTGTTTCCGGTGCGCGTCCCACGCCAGCCGGGAGTCTCTGGCCCAAAGCCTGTTCGCGCACCACCATCACGGTCGCGGATAATGTGCCCATTGGGGGTGACGACAGCGGTTAAATAAACGAACTTTTTCATATTCCGTGGAGATTAGGCCGCGCGTGCGGATCTTTATATACGGTAAATCCCTAATAAATCTGTGCCTTCCTGTTGACGACATGGAGCGCCACTTTAGCAGGGCAAATGCCACCAGCAAAAGGCGGTTTTCAAAAGGAAATTTGTTCTCCCGAGTGGACTGGGCGTTGTAAAACGCCTGGTGTGCGTCCGAGAATTGCATTTTGCATTTGCGGAGGATTACCGACTTCCTGGACAACCGGAATTGGTTACAACAAGTTTCGATTATGGCATGATTGATTCGAGGTTGGCCATTACCCTGCGCCGAAGAACGGAACTCCCAAAAAACTGGTGGTTCCTATTCCCCCCAAGCGCGCGACAGTCTCATAAACCAGAGCAATATAAAGTATTGCCAGTTGCGACACAGGAAAACCGACTGGCAAAAATCGGAGCGAGGCATTCGACACATGCTGACACGCGGAAAGGATAGCAGCCGGCATAAATGCCTGATCTGTTTGGTTTGCAATCGATTCCTGATTGCCGGCCTCTCCATACTCGAACAATGGGCAATTGACGCGTTAGAGACTGACGGTTTTCGACATTTCACCGTCTTCGGGAAGCTGGAAATTTTGAAACCAAAAACGATTTCAAATTCCTGGTAATAGTTTGTCAATGGCTTCGCGTAATTCTTCAACCACAAAAGGTTTGCTGATAACGAGGTCCACACCGAAAAGCGGATTGCCAAAAGATTTAGCAATTACGGCATTGGCCGAAATCATCAGCACCGGAAGTTTCGGGCGGTGTTGTTTGATCGTTGCGGCCAGTGTGTCGCCTTTCATTCCCAGCATGGAAAAATCGGTTGTAACCAGGTCAAAATCATCCTGTTCGAGCAAAACAAGAGCTTCACCGCCGCTGTTGGCCGTTTGAACTTTGTGACCGTCTTTTTCGAGAAGCATCTTCAAGATTTTGCAAATGGATGGTTCGTCGTCCACCACCAAAATCTGCCAAGCCGGCTTTACCTTTTTATTTTCCTCGGGCTGCAAGATGGCGCAAAATATAAATTTTCCATTCAATTACCAGTCTTAGTTATAAACAAATCCACAATCACGGGCTAGAGCCTTCAAGGAACATCTTTTCAATCAGATCCAAGCTAATAAATCAAAACCACTTGTGAGTGAGTGAATAAAAAAGTGAGTTGTCATTTTGACTGGTGGACCACAATCGACATTCGATTCTGGACGGTTGACTGAAAAGCAATCAATGCATTCCCGATTCATGGATCATAGTTACCGCCGGGAGGAAAATGCAAACCTACTTTATCTATATTAACCGCAGGCACGAACGGCGAAAAAGCCTTCAATTCCGCAAAAGAATAGCGCAAAGCAACAAAATCGGTGGTGAATCAGGTTGGCGCAGAAGCTAGGCCGGATGATGACCTGTGAGCGCTCCAAGGTGCCGCGATCCACTTCTGAACTCAGCGGCAGCCGGCGTAAACTATTGCGGCCAGCAATTCTTGGGAC
>JBEKMT010000037.1:0-31457 GCA_050008355.1 Verrucomicrobiota bacterium | reverse complement strand
TCCTGCTGCTGCTGTTCCTCCTGCTGCACCATGTGTTGCTCGTTGAGATTGTTGAACGGTTGAAAAATGTAGGCGTCGAAAAGCGCATTGCCGATGTTGTTTAATTTCAACTGTGCGTCGTCAAGGTACTGGTGCAGGCCCAGTTCAAAAATCTCGTCAATCGTGCTGAATTGCAGTTCGGCCAGGAAGCGGCCGGTCAACTTTTCCGCATTGTTGCAAAAATGCCCTTCCGCCACACCGGAGATGCGGCGCAGGGCACGGTTGAGTTCGCTGACGCAGAAACGGAGGGAACGCGGGAACGTATCGTCGAGCAGCAGAAATTCCGCAACGGTCCGTGGATGCACATCCGCGCCGCAAATGGTTTTGTAGGCGTCCCAGGCACTGCAAGAGCGCAGGACGGCCGACCATTCCAGCGCATCGGTGGGATTGATTGGCCCGGGCACACCGCGTTCGGGGAGGCTCTGATGCCGCACGTCGAGAATGCGGGTGGTTTTGTCGCCGCGTTCCAGAAACTGCCCGGCCTGCACGAAGCGCCACCCTTCATCGTGAACCATGGTGGCGTTCATGATGCCGATAACGTGCAGCGAGGCGGCTTTGATTTCCTGAAAAAATTCGCTGGGGCTGCGCGCCCAGACTTTCCGGGCTTGGGGCGAGTGGATGAACAGATAGATGCGGTTTAATTCCTCCCAAAGTTCCATCGTGATCTGGTCGCGCACCATGCGAGCGTTTTCGCGCGCGGAGCTGATACACTGGAAAATTGAATTGGAATTTTCCGCCTGGAACACGAGAAATTCCGTCACGGCATTGCCGGTAGCGTGCGGGTGCACTTTAAAAAATTCCTGTTCATCTCCGGTCGCCTCCACGATGGGCAACCAGTACTCAATGAGGCGCTTTTCATCGAGATTGCGCATGTCGAGGAGCAATTGCAAATTAACGTCAACGATGCGGGCGATGTTTTCGGCGCGCTCGGTATAACGAGCCATCCAGTAAAGCGAGTGGGCGACGCGGCTTAACATAATTGAAAGTTGGCGACGAAGGCACCGAGGCCTGATAAATGATCCATAGTCTTATTTTGACCGCCTTTGCGCTCCCCCCGGGTGACGAGGACCAACCAATCCTGGCGGCACGATGTCTTATTCATCGCCATACAAGACCCACGTGTCCTTGCTGCCACCGCCCTGCGATGAGTTGACCACGAGCGAGCCCTTGCGCAAGGCCACCCGGGTCAGACCGCCGGGAATGGCGATCACCAGCTGGCGGAATTTCTCAACCTCCTTTTTCGATGCCTGCGGCCCCATCAACATGCCGTAGCCGCCGGATTCGTTTGCCGCCTTCACCACGAGCTCTGGAAGATGTTCCAAGATGTATTTTTTATCGGCTTCCTCGCTGGCGAGGTAAGTTGGCACGTTCGGCAGAATCGGCTCCTGATCAAGGTAGTATTTGATCATGCGCGGCACGAAATAATACATCACCTTGTCGTCGGCAATGCCCGTGCCGATTGAATTGGCCAGCGAAACATTGCCGGAGCGATATGCATTTACCAAGCCAGGAACGCCGAGCATGGAATCGCGGCGAAACACGGTCGGGTCGAGAAAATCATCATCGATCCGCCGGTAAATCACGTGGACGGGTTGCAATCCTTTGGTGGTCCGCATGAACACGCGCTGATCGCGGATGAGCAAATCCCGCCCTTCTACGATTTCAATTCCCATCTGGCGTGCAAGATAGGTGTGCTCGAAGTAAGCACTGTTATACACCCCGGGGGTGAGCAGGACGACCGTCGGGTCGGCCACGCCAGCGGGCGCGATGTAACGCAGCGACTTCAAAAGTTCTTGCGGATAAATCTCCACAGAACGCACCCCGATGCCTTCAAACATGGCAGGAAATGCGCGCTTCATCGCACGGCGATTTTCCAAAACATAGCTGACACCGGACGGGCAACGCCCATTGTCTTCCAGCACCAAATAGTTGCCGTCCTTGTCACGGATGAGGTCGGTGCCGCAGACATTAATATAAATCCCCTTGGGCACTTCGAAATTCACGAACTCCCGGCGGAAATGACGCGCGGAAAGGACGTAAAACTCCGGAATGACGCCGTCCTTTAATATCTTCTGCTCGTGGTAGATGTCGTGCAAAAAGAGGTTGAGCGCCGTAATCCGTTGGGTAAGACCGCGCTCGAGAAATTCCCATTCCTTGGCCGGAATAATCCGTGGCAACAGATCAAATGGAAAGATTTTCTCCGCCCCTTGCGCCGCGCCATACACGTTGAAAGTGATGCCCTGCCGCAGAAATGCCGTGTCGATCGCCTCACGCTTGGCGTCAAACTCTCTCGGCGAGAGCTTGCCAAAAACCTTGTTAAACTTGCGATAGTGGCCGCGCACGCCGGTCTTGGCGTCCAGCATTTCATCGAACCCCCCGTTGACCTTGTATTTTTTGAGCATATCAACGAATCATTGTTCAAGTTGACCGTTTGCCTCCGAAACCGTCCGGAACGAACTTCTGTCCCCCCAAGCAAACCCATAAAACGCGTGATTATCAAGCGGATTTTCGCTGCCCCGGCAAAAATCCGACAAACCCTGGTGGCAAGCGACAGAATTCTTGTGAATTTTTTCACAAACACTTGCCGGGGGTGGAAGGGTAGCTTAATTTGCGTTTGTGAAAAGGAATGGACGCCCAGTCATGCCGCGCAAGACGATTTATCGGCTCTCGATTTATCTGCGTTGCCTTGCACGATTGCGCGAAAACGGGATCGGCACTGTATCCAGTGAAGCCCTGGCCAAAGCTGCTGGCGTCAAATCAACGCAATTACGAAAAGACCTGGCTTACTTCGGCACCTTTGGAACGCGCGGCCTCGGTTATGACGTGGCGGAATTGTCAGAGAAAATATCCGGTGAACTCGGCACTTCCAGTCTGCAACCCGTCATTCTCGTGGGTGTCGGCCACCTCGGTCTGGCACTGCTGTCTTATCGTGGATTTGAAAAAGAAGGTTTTGAAATCATTGCAGCGTTCGACACTGAACCCAACCGCCGTCGCGACAAAAAAATCGCCCAGCCGATATTAGGCATCAACGAGCTGCCCCAATTCATCTCCGAACATGGCGTGAAGATGGCCATTCTTTCCGTACCGGTTGCCGTTGCCCAGGAGACAACAAACACCCTCATCGCCTGTGGCGTCATGGGCATCCTGAATTTTGCCCCCATTGTGCTGGCGGTGCCGGAAGAGGTGATGGTCAACAACGTGAACCTCGCCATAGAGCTGGAAAATTTGAGTTATTTCATTCAAAGTTAATCAGAGTTCCAAGACTTCAGCCAGCAGACGGAAGATGGTCGCGACGGAATGAACCCTCGGCCCATGGCTTCGACTCAATCCCCTCCAGCGTTCAGATATCCAGATCGCGCAAGGCCGGCCGGGAGGCCATGTAACGCACCACCGCTTCGGTGCGCGAGCTCACGTGTAATTTACTGAAGACGTGCTTTAAATGGCTACAGACCGTATCAATGCTCACATCAAGTTTATCGGCAATTTGCTTGTTGGAAAAGCCTTGTGAGAGGTGTAAAAGAATCTGCTCCTCCCTGACAGTCAAGCGGGCGGATTCGGGGGCTTTTTTGCCTTTGCGACGAAAAAAGTCAATCACGCGTCGGGCGATCTGGCCGGTCATTGGCACACCTTGGCCGACAACATCCTGCAAGGCGCGGCGCAACTCCGCGGGTGTGGTCCGCTTTAACAAATAACCGTCCGCGCCCGCTTCGAGCGCCATAAATACCAGTTCCTGGTCGTCCATGGCGGTGATGATGATGATCTGCACCTCCGGCATCGCTTCTTTGAGGCGAGCGGTACACTCAATACCGGACATTCGAGGCAGAAAGATATCCATCAGGACAATGTCGGGCTGGGCTGCCGGGATGGTGCGCAGCGCCTTCTCTCCGGTTGCGCAGGTGCAAACGCAGGTAAAATCGGGAAACGAATTAATGAGTTTGGACCAACTTTGGCGGGCTTTGGGCTGGTCCTCGACCAACGCGACCTTGAGCGGCGGTTTGGCGGATGTTTTGAGGGCAGCGCCAGCGGCACTGCCGTTTGTCGCTGGATTTTCGGGGCAAGTCATAATTAATTGAGACTCTGGCAATTCCAGATCAGGCTTTTGCCTGTTCGTTTAATTCTCTGGTCCGGTCCCAGAATTGCCAGCGCGATTGCTTCAATGGAACAGAGAATTCGATGGTGCAACCCTTCCCGGGCTGACTAATAACCACGCAGGTTCCGCCCAACTCAGTCATTCGCTTGGTCATATTGTGCAAACCGCTGCGTTTACGGTCTGCTTTCATCGGGTCAAATCCCTTGCCGTCGTCTTGTAACATTAGCGTCAGCCGACCGTGTTCACAACGAATTTGGAGCCTCAATTCGCTGGCTCGTGAATGCTTCACGGCATTATTGAGCGCCTCCTTGGTAACCATGAGCAGACCGCGACGGAGCGGGAGCGTCAATTCCAAAGCGGGTGCTTCCGTGTCGACGTCGAGAAAACACTGGATGGGGGTGAATTTCAAAAATTGTTCGGCATAATGACACATGTAGGTGGTAAAATCGCGCAATTCGTCCCGCTTGGGGTTGACCGCCCAAAGCACTTCATCCAGGACGGAGAGTACTTCCCGGGCATCGTGGCAAATAAGATCAAGCTGCGTGCGGAGCTTCGGATCTGAAGGAAATTCGTTCTGAGTCACCTCACCGTGCAACACCAATTGAGTTATTTTAGACCCAATATCATCATGAATGTCTCGAGCGATGCGCGCGCGCTCCCGCTGCAGCAACAATCGCTCTTTCCTATGCAGCGCCAGTTTGCCGACCAGTGACAAACTGGTGAGCACAGTAATGCCGCAGACGGACAGAAGCAGGATTTGAAACCATCCTGATTGCCAAAACAAGACCTTGATCGGGTGCAGAGTCGGCATAATATTTACATTTTGCGGTCGGTCCCACCAAGGCAACCCACCCAATGGAGCCTTAATCGCGGCGGTCGGCCAATCGTGGGACGCCTGGGTTACTTTCTCCCAGTTTTGAACTCCACTCGGAACCACTTTCCAGTTGCCATCAGACTTTATTTCAATGTGACTTCCATCCACCAAATCAATCTGAAGACCAAGGATCATTCCTGCATACGAATAGGAATTAACCGCTCTGACTGCCAAGACATGTCGACCGGGAGAAAGCAAAGGAGTCAAATCGAAAGTGAACAATTCCCGCCATTCCGCGCCATGCCCCAGTTCCCGCCCATCAAGAAAAACCGTGAACTCGTTGTCCACAGTCATGGAGAGACGCGCTCTAAGGATGCGAGGCGAAGCGGGTATTGCAAACGATCTCCAGAGTAAAACTGTCTGGTTATCAGATACTGTGGACGCCCAAATCCACGAGCCCAAGCCGTTGGTCGGGTCAACATATAATCCAGCGCCGGAAGTGGTGTCGGTGTTGGTGGCATCAGAATTGACGATCAAGGGAGAGGCCATGCCGCCGGTTGCCATGAAAAATGCCAATGACAATATCGCGCCCACGGCCATCGTTTGAAAACAAAAACGCAAACGCAGTTTGCGGCCGCGACGAGTTTCAAAATGCAAAGGGGCCTCGGCTTTCAATCCCCGTAACATAATCGATTACGATATAAAAATGAAGAGTTTTTGCGGGTTCGACCGCTAGGATGACCCGTGGAGCAGGTTGCAAAATCCGGGAATCTGTCCAGGTTGATTGTGGAATGTATCAGGAGCCGGACGGTCCTGCCAGTGCTCAGGTGCGAAGGAATGACAAACTCCCTCGGGAAATGAACTTGTGGCGGGTCCAGTCCGCCCAAAATCCAGGCCGAAGGCAAAGACCAAGGATGAGCGCAACCGCTCGGCCTGAAAAGCGAGGTGCCGGCCAGTGCAAAAAATGACTTGGCAAATCAATACCCTACGACACGGTAAAATTTTTGCGCGGAGCTGGTGGTGGGATCGGCAATGGTGGCAGTTGTTTGGGTGGCGACGAAATTAGTCACGGCATACCAGACCCCGGCGGCCAGATTGGTAGTGCTTTCAACCATGTAATTCTGGCCCGGCAAAAGGCCGTTGAGGCTCATGGCAAAACCTGCTGGTGTTAAGACCGCCCCACTCACAGACGCCGGGGGCACCTGGGCCTGGGTTGGCTTTCCGAAGACCGTGATGGCTGCATAGCCACAATAGCCATTCTCCGAGGCCGGACTCGTGAAGTCAAACTTCAGGGCGGCTACGTTGGTGGCCAGAACGCCAGTTGAAGATGTCAGAGTGAGCCGCGTAGCGGACTGGATGCTGCTGGCAATCGCCGGGGTATAATTGACAACCGCCAGTGAGACAAAGTTCGTCGGAGCCGACACTGTGGAATAATAGACGGTATAAGCCTGCTGGTCCCGGCCGTTATCAGCCCAACCGCCGTAAACAGTGATGTTGGTGAGGTCATAGCCGTTGGTGGCCAGTGGCAAGGTATAAATGATCGTGCTTCCCGCACCAGTACCGTCCGGACCGGTCCCATTGCCGCAAGTCACATAATTCGTGCTAGTAGTGTAGCCATAAGTCCCTGCTATCCTGGTGAGGCCAAGACTGCCGCCAGCCGTTAGCGAATTGACATTTCGACCAGGTACCTCCTCGCTGAAGTTGCCAATCGCAAGACCGGGGGATTGGCCGGCAATCAAGCTGCCGTTGGTCACGACGCCCCAACCGGGATAAAATGTGCCGCTGCCGGTGCCAGTCTGATTGGTCGTGGCAATGATTACGCCCGGCTCGACAGGGATGACAAATGGTGAGGAGAACATATAATTGCCAGAGCCAACGGCAAAGATGGCAGCGCCATTTGAAACACCTATATACGAAACTCCAGGCGCACTGTCTGCCGGCACGCCGCTTTCGGTGATGGCATTGGCATTGGTCGTGGGCACATAGATTTGGGCGGTTGTATTCGGCGGAATCACCGCGTGGAGATTGAAAATGCTGCCGGTATTGGTCCACGCGGTTGAAATCAATCCCCGGGTAGAATTATAGCTGGTATTGGCCCAAGCCAGGCCAGTGCCGGGAACAGGTTGGATCAGAATGGTCTTATATCCGGGAGTCGCGGGATTGATGCCGCCAATGGCACTGTATAAATATTGGCCGACTGAACCAAAGGCATAATGGTTGAAGGAATTCATCGTAACCGTTTCGAAACCAGCACCAGGCGTCCAGCCATCCCAGCGTTCCCACATCGTGGTTGACCCGAGAGTCACCTGATAAAGCCAGGACGGGTAGGTTTGTTGAAGCAGCAACTGATAGGCGAGATCGTCAAGCCCGGCGGCATGCAAGGCCGGCAACAGACGTGGCGTACCGATGAAGCCGGTGGCGAGGTGATCATCGAATTGTGCGATGGAATTTGCAAATTGTTGCGCGACCTGAGCACGCAACGCCGGAGGAACAAGATTCAAGGTGAAGGCCAGGGCATAGCCCGTCTGGCTGCTGCCATCGGTGAACGATCCGTCGGCATTGAAAAAAGTGGCGAACGCGGCGGCGATATTGCTGTGCAAAGCAAAATACGTGGCGGCATCGGCTTTATTACCTATGGCTGCGGCCATCTCCGACATCGCCTGAGCATAGTAGGCATAAAATGCCGTGTCCATCACGGTGGAAGACGCACCGCCGCCCAAATTCAGCCAATCACCAAAGTCACCCGGCAGGCTCGCAATCACATAATTCGAGGCATTGGCTGCGTCGAACTGTCCGTCGAGCTGCATAGCGGCGTAGTGGTCGACAATCTCATTAGTATCGCCGTAGGCTCGATACATCTGGTAGGGACAGATCCAACCGGCATCGCCCCAACCAGTCCCCCCACTGCCCGCCCCCAAGTCGGGTGCGACGACGGCGAACGAGCCGTTGGGATATTGAGAATCCTCGCAGAGAGTGACGAGATGGCGGCGGAAAAATGACTGGACATCGTAATTGTAGGCGGCCGTTGGCACAAAGAATTCTGTATCGCCGGTCCAGCCCATGCGCTCATCACGTTGAGGACAATCGCTCGGCACCTCAAAGTAGTTTCCTTTCTGGCTCCAAGAGAGGTTACTGAAGAGTTGATTCACCAGAGGACTGGAACACGCGAAGGAGCCAACCGGGGTGATGTCGGAGTGCACTACGATACCCGTAACCGACTCCAGGGTAGGAGGCACACTGAGTCCGCGGACTTCAACATAGCGGAAACCGTGGAAGGTAAAGCGCGGTTGGAAGACCACGGTGCCGTTGGTGCCGAAAATGTAATAGTCTGTCGCCGTGGCACCGCGAAGGTTGGAAGTGTAAACTGTGCCGTCCGAATTGAGCATCTCGCCATGTCGCACTGTGATACGATCGCCCACGCTACCACTGATATTAAGCTGCGCCCAGCCAACCATGTTCTGTCCAAGATCGAACGTATAGCAACCGGGGCTTGGCTCGGTGAGATTCGTCGCCGCCAAGGTTTGCAGACACCGTGAAGGTTCCGTAACGGCCGCCTGCACTTGCATCCCGCCGATACCCGGGAAACGCGTGGCGTCACCATAAAGTGCCTGGAGGATAGTCAAAGGCTGTCCATTGCCGCCAATCTGGACAGAAGTATTTTCCGCGAAGGAGGAGGTAAGGTTCGTGCCGCCAAGCGTATAATTAACTTGCAAAGTTTTCACGATGCCAAAGGCCGGATCGCCGCCCATGGCGGCATTGTTGAGCGTAAAATTGAGTTGGTTGTTGGTCACCAAAGAAGCCACCAAGGCCGTCACATTTGTATAACCGACCACAGCCGCACTAAGACCGGTCGTTACGGGAGCCCAGGCACTGGAATTAAAATTGGTGGTATCCCATCCGGGCATTTCCAAACGCGCATCATATTCCGAGCCCATCAATAAATCCCCCCATTGGATGGGGCCATAGCTCGCCTGCCATGAACCATCGCTTACCAATGTCTGAGTACTGCCGTCGGAAAGCTGCAAAACGAGCTGGGCCAAAAAGCGAGGTGTCCCGCCATAGTTCAGCCGCGTGCCCTTGAACGCGAGATCGCTCGCGTACCAGCCATCGCCCAGGATCGCGCCGATGGTGTTTGAGCCGGCTTGTACCATACTGGTGACATCGTAAGTCTGGTAATAAACCCGCTTGGTGAACTGCGTCCAACCTGGCGTCAACACATCATTGCCCACCTTCTGGCCGTTCAGATGCAATTCGTAAGCGCCCAAGGCCGTAACGTAGACGGTCGCGCGCGTGACGGCCTGTTTAGCCGCGAAGTCTTTGCGCAAATAAGGTGCGGGAACCCGCGCAAGATCATTGAGCGCCGGTGTTCCCCATGGCGTACCGCCGCTGGCGGGTGTCGCCCAGGAAGAATCGTCATAATTAACCTGGGTCCAACTGCCCGAAGGCCATTGCGCGGCCTTCCAAGAAGTGTCCACCGGGATGTTTGAGATGCTGCCCGCAGCAAACTGTATCACGAGCTGGCCGATCACACTGGCCGGCTCCTGGGAATCGCTGCTCGTGCTATCAAGCGCCAGCTCGTTAGTTCCCACATGCAGCCACGGGGTGACGTTAATCCAAGCTGTGGCTTCCCAGCGTGCCGCCGAAGCTCGTGGATGACAACCGGTCATCGCTGAATTCGTCATCTCCGTGCCGTTCACATAGACATTGCAGAAATTGTCCGCGTAAAGCGCCACGACGGCGTTGGTGATAACCTGGCCGGAAGGGATGACCACTTGCTTCCGCAAAGCAGACTCATAAACGCCTCCCTGCTGGGTTTGCCCGGAATAACTGATCCAGCTTAATCCCGACGTGTTGAACAATGCGTTGTTGGCCGCCTGTTGCGGCGTCAAGTTGTAGGCCGCGTCATAACCAATCCATTGCGCCGTCCAATTCGTCGGGGACAAAAGTCCCATGGACCACTCCGCCGGAGCGCTCCAAGCCGATACATTGTTACTGCCGTCGTAAACCCGTACCTGCCAGAAACATTGTTGCCCGCTTGTTAAGGCCTGACCGGCATATACAACATCCACGGTCTGACTGCTCACCACTTCCCCGCTATCCCACAAATCCGCCGCACCCGCCGACGATCCAACTTGAATCTGGTAGGCGCTTTGCACCTCTCCCCGGTAGGCCGAACCTTGCCCGGTACTTTGCAATTGCCAGGAAAGTCTGGGGTTGGCGTCGCCGATGCCCAACGGATTCACGCGAAGCGCACAACGTAAATCCACCGGCGTTAAAGCCCCCTGCGCTTTCATGCTATTTGTCCATCCCATCACCAGCATCGCAATCACAAAACCACTAGCAATTTTGAGCCTTGAGGATTTCATTTTTAGTTCAAGGTACTTTAGACGGGCGGAGGGAGTGCGTCTGAACAAAGATCTGCAGGCAGCAAACAAAAAACAACCAATTGTCGGGCACGATCTTGGATGAAATTGGGAAGCGAACAGCATGTTTGAATCAGCTCACAGGGAAGTGAGTCGGAGCAAATTTTACCAGGGAACGCCTGGAACGGTGGTTGAAGCGTAGGTAGTTAACCAAAGCTGATGCCGGTCTTTGTTGTTAAATTCCAATGAATTTGCATTCTGCCCTTGCAAATACTGGGTATCCGGCTCAAGCCATTTCATTTTATCAGCATGCCCGTCTGCGAATGAAAACTGTCCGAAATTGCCGTGACGACTGGAGGGAACATTCCGCCACTCCTGGGAACTAATGGTCGTATCGGAACCATCTCCGGAATCAACCGCGAAATAGCCGTCATCGATGCTGGTCTTGGATGCCAAGGGAGAAGGGCTGGACTGTTCATCGACGAAGAATGAAGCGGAGGAGGGTCCGGGATTTCTTACTGAACCAAACTTGCGATTCTCTTTAATGCCAGGATGAACCGAATAGTCCTGAGGAGGGGCAGGGTCAAGATTATTGCCCATCATCCCGTTCATTGAATAATCCCTATTCCGCGCCAAATTTACGCCAGTGATCAAGTCCAAGTCTCCCGGACAACGATAAATGGCAACCGAGTTGTCATAAGGATATAACACACACCTGCTGATCAGAGTGTTGTTGGTGGCGTCGGGCGCATCGGCGACACCTGCGGTGGTAGTCGTAAGCACCCAGGAATTCGTATTGTGAACTCCATTCGGCGGAATGGAATCCTGAAAGTCTCCAGCGTAAACGAAAGATGCGAGCGTGAGCTGCTTGAGATTATTGATACAACCGATGGCTTGGGCTTTCCTTTTAGCCTGTGCCAAGGCTGGCAGAAGCATCGCCGCCAGAATGGCGATGATGGCTATGACCACCAGAAGCTCAATCAAAGTAAATGCGCGTTTCCGGGAGCACCCTGCCTGCGAACCTGTTTTAAATGAATTTAATGCTTTCATGACTTTACAATCACCCCCCAACTCAATCACTTCCAACTTTGCAAAACCTGATCCAAACGCTTCAAATACTCACTTTTCCAATGATTTCAAAAATGTCCTTCAATTCAAAGTATCGCCCGGGGACGCTTGTCCCCGGGCGCTCTAACATCACTTCACCTCTGACTTATTGTATCTTCACGGTGAAGAAGTGGCCAGCTTGGGCGGAAGTTACCGGAATGCTGTTCGAGAAGGCACCATTGGCGTCCAGCACACCCGTGGAACTGACTGTCCAATCCGCCAACGGGATCGATAGGTTGGTGGTGGTCAACACACTGTATCCGCTGTCAGGCGTTCCGCCAGTGCCGGTAAGAATCAGGTTTCCTCCGGAAATATGCGTCGAACCGAGCAACGGTGCTTTGGCCACTGTCAAATTCGAACCCTGCAACACTATTTGAGCATAGCCGGAATAGCCGTTGTCCAGATTGGCGGTCTGCGGGGTGAAATCAAACGTGACAGCATAAACATTTGTCGCGAGCGTTCCACCGTTGGACGGCGCTATATCCACCCGATTGGCGGAGGGTGTTGTTGCACCATCAACACCGGTTGGCACCGGGGGATTATAGGCGATGCTGACCAACGGAATGAAGGTTGTCGGAGCATTTTCCGTTGAATAGGAAACATTGTAGAATTGGCCATCCCGGTTATAATTGGCCCAACCGCTATAAACGACGATGTTGGTCAAATTCCAACCGCTGGCAGAGGTGTAGGTAATTGATGACCCGGCCCCGAAAGCCCCACCGCAAGTGGCATAGGTAGTTTCGCTGTCCACAGGTCCAAAGGTGCCGTCGGTCAGCACCGGCAGGCCACCGGCAGCGGGTTCGCCATTGAAATTACCGGCGAACGAGCCAGGGCCAACACTGCTTGGCAGTTGTCCTTCAATCAGGCTGTCGGTTTCCACGACCCATGTGGGGGAAGTCCCGGAAGCCGGGTTTTCATTCGTTGCGGTGACGTCGATTGGCTGGATGTCGGCGGAGGTTGCCGGCGAGCCGAAGACACTGATTTCACTGTAGCCGGAATAACCGTTGGGCACGCCCGGCGGCTGGGTGAAATCAACATAGATGGCAGAAACATTGCTCGCGAGCACTCCAGTCACCGGCTTTATTGTCGCGCGAACGGCAGTCTCATCGCTCACACCATAATTGGAGAGCTTGTTCGAAACAGTCACCAACGGGGTGAAATAAGTGGGGCTGGACACCGTGGAGTACAGAACGGTATAAAATTGAGAATCCCGACCGTTGTCATTCCAGCCGCCGGCAATTTGTATATTTGTAATATTGTAGCCATTGGCGTTAGATCCCAGGGTATAGATAACATACTGTCCTGCACCCGAACCGGGGACGCCGCAAGTGGCAAAGGCGGGGTGAGGCCCATTATTGACGAATATACCATAGTTGCCGTCAGTCAGAATCGGCAGACCACCGGCGAGACCGCCACTGGCCGGGTTCCCATCCGGATCATTGAAAGTATCATTTCCGTCGTAGCCACCGAGGGGAGGATCCTGTTGGTAGATCAAGCTGGAACTCAGTGCCGAAGTATCCCAAGTGGGGCCGAAATCGTCAGATTGGGAAGTCTGGTATGCGAAGGATGTCACCACATTACCCACGGCTGCTGGCGCCGGGTCAACCGTGACTGCGCACGTCACGGTGGTGTTACTGCCCGCCGAATTAAACGCCACCAAGCTGTAACCATCATTCGTGGCCGCGTCCGTAAGCTGCAGATTGTTGAGCGTTAGCGTCGAACTTGTGGCTCCGGGAATATTCGTCCCGTTTTTCTGCCACTGGTAACTGGTGGCACCACTGAAGCTTGCGGTCAGGATTAATTGGCTCCCCTGCACATCCTCGGCAGTAAGAGGCGTGATGTTTGTTACCAGAACCGGTATGTTTGCCGACACCTTGCCCGCGACAACGATTTCAGAATAACCTTCCCAACCGTTCTCCGGCTCAGAACCCTGGTTGTTGAAGTTAAACTGCACGGCGGCAACGTTATGAGCCATTGCTCCAGCTGCCGGGATTAGAGTAGTGCGGGTGGCCGATTGCACACCGCCGGGGATCGAGGGCAAGAAGTCCACGCTCGTCAAAGCGATGAAAGCTGTGGGATCGGATACTGTCGAATACAGGACCTGATACTTCTGCTCGTCGCGCCCGTTGTCACCCCATCCGCCATAAACCGTTATGTTCGTAAGGTCCCAACCCGTGGTGGAAGCCGGGAGCGTATATGTAACAGATAATCCGGCTCCACCCCCTGGACCACAGGTATCCAGGGTTTGGCTGCCGCCGACACCCGGCCAATAGCTCAGATAACCAAAGGAACCATCCGACAGAATGGCCGGGTCCCCGTTGCATTCTGATCCTCCCACGGCGAAATTGCCTCCCCCATTGTTCAAATTGACTCCATCAACTGAACCTAATATCAGGTCGCTGTTGGTGTCTTCGACCCAAGTGGGGTAGAAATTCGTGGAGAGGCCTTCACTGCCCAAGCCCGTCTGGCCGGCATCGGCGACGATGATGTTGTTCACTGCCGCCGGCAAGTTGCTGACCGAGAGCGAGGCGGCTTGACTATAAGTAACCCCTAAATTATTGGTCGCATTGAACGCTGCGAGCTGGTAAGAGCCGCTGTTGCCCAGTTGCACATTAGTGAGAGTCAGAATCGAATTGGTGGCCCCAGGTATGTTATTGGTGACCCCTCCACTGACGAACTGCCATTGGAAATTCGCCGGCGGGGCATTGCTGAAAACTGCGCCAAAAACAACCTGATCCCCCACGACTGTAACCTCCGAGGCAGGCAAGGGTTGTTCAATCAAATAGGGTGAAGGCGGCGCGGTTGGCGGCGCCGAGTTTGTGCCTTGCACAATGATTTGAGAGTAGCCTTGCCAGCCGTTATTGAAGTCACCGGCATAGGGTGGAGCAGCGAAATCAAATTTCAAATTGGATACGTTCCGGCCGAGCGGAATGCCGGTCGACGTCGAGATCGCCACCCGGTTTGCCTGCGCATTGCCGCCTCCGTTCGCGGCTCCCGGCAGAAAATAAACCGTGGTAATGGGGATAAATGTTGAAGGTGCCGTTACGGTGGAATAGGACAGGTCATAGTATTGACCGTCGCGGCCAGTATCACCCCAACCGCTGTAAACCACGATGTTAGAGATATCCGATCCGTTTACCGAATTCGTAAGCGTATAAATAAGCGAGGTTCCAGCATCAGCACCACAGCTGACAAAGTCGCTCGAGTCGCCCGAAATCCCAATGGTGCCGGCAGTCAGAAGGGAGAGGGCACCTTCACCGCCATCAGCGTTGAAATTGCCATCGGCAGTGCTGGGGAGCAAACCGGCGATCAAATTTGGCGTTTCCGCCGTCCACGTTGGCGTGAATGGACTGGCTCCGTTCTCATTGGTGATCGTTACTGAAATCTCGGGATTGAGGACGCTTGTTGCGGGAGTTCCTTGCACCGTAATGGCGGAGTATCCACACCACCCATTATCCGATGACGGGCACGTAAAATCAAATTCCACGGCGGCTACGCTCTGCGCGATTGGTGCGCCCGATGCGTCCTGCAAAGTCACTTGCGTGGCGGACGGGGTGCCACCGGGAGGCGAAGGGAAATAATTAACATTGGTCAACCAAATGAACGTTCCAGGGTTGGCCACAGTGGAATACAAAACGGTATATGATTGAGAGTCGCGGCCACTATCCTGCCAGCCGCCGAAGACAGTGATATTGGTCACGTTATATCCATTGGCAGTTGGCGGCAGCGTATAAATGAGTAGTGCACCCACGCCGCTGTTATTGCCGCAACTAACATAATTTGACGAGGCAGTGCTGTTGCCGACCGGGTCTGGACCGACATCTCCTGGTACTGAGTTGATCGTGAGGCTGCCACCAGCGGTCAAAGAGTTTACATTCCGGGTGCTAAGATCGTAGGCGAAGTTGCCTACCGTTGTGGTCGGAGCCAGGCCGGAAATGAGGCTGTCGGAAGCCGGGGTCCAAGTGGGCGTGAACGGATAAGTATCTTGGCTGCCATACTGGTTAGTCGTCGTGACGGTCAACTGCGCTGAGGCGGAACCGGCAAAAATTAACAGAGCCATGCAAATCAGGTTTATGCTGAGGCTCCACTGGACTATTTTGGATTTATTCATAGTGATTTTAGGGGCGTGAACCATTGGCTGTTGCAACCGCAGCGAACAGAAATGTTAACTCTGGATTAGCAACTGTGAATGTATTGATTTGGGGTTTATACTGAAAGATCTTAACGAACGCTGCAAAGGAGATTTGTCGCATCAATTTATGATCGTGTTTTGGTTTTACTAAATTTTGACATGAAAATCAAAGCCGTATATCCCCAAAAGTGGTCAGACCCTCTCACCGAAACAGGTGAATCCCCAAAGTCCTACACGCGTCATTAATAGAACATACGGCACACCTTCCAAAGGGCCTGTAAATTAGGGATTCTTCTGATCGCGCTTTGGCGCGACCGGAATTGTCTGACCCTGCCAGCAACCCCAAAGTCATGCCGAAGACCCATGGAAAAGAACGTTTGGCGCCAAGGTACTGGAAGAAAGCAAAGGCAGCCGATCCTGCCAATATCCTCCGAGTCAATTCAGTCAATCAACTCTCTTGCCAGTACAGGAAAAGCTTTTTCCGCCGCTCTCATGGTTTGAATAAATCTGAATCAAATTTGTAAGTTCCCGAGCCGATTTCCAGGTAAACCTTACCCTTTTCCTGCCGCAGAAACTTTACCCCTTCGGATTTTTTAATCGGTTTCCCACTCTCAGTGAGGGTCGAAACGCCTGTCGCCGGTATGCAAACTGTTGCTCTGGTGTTGGCGGGCACGGTGACTTGCAGCGCCAAGTGGCCACCATTGACTTCCCAGTATGTGGCGATTAATCCATGGATGGAATCGTAGCTGGTCCTGGCCCAATTCAGTCCCTGGCCGATGACGGGTTCAATCAGGATGGTTTGGTAACCCGGACTGGCGGGTCGAATGCCTCCGATATCGGCGTAAAGAAACTCGCCGCAGGAACCAAGTGAATAATGATTGAATGAATTCATGCCGGGATCTTGAAACCCTTTTTCCGGTGTCCAGCCGTCCCAACGTTCCCAAATGGTCGTGGCACCATGCTCCACCGGAAACAGCCACGAGGGATACGTGTCCTGAAGCAGCAAGCGATAGGCAGTTTGGGTCTTGTCCGCTTGCGCCAATACAGGCAGGAGGTAACCGACACCCAGGAACCCAGTGGACAGGTGCCAACCCTTGCCTTTGATATTATCTTCAAGATACTGCGCGGCGTGAGCGCGGAGATCGTCTGGCAACAGATCAAACTTAAGCGCCAGATCATAAGCCGTTTGTGTATCACCCGTCACCCGGCCGTCGGCGGCAACAAATCGCTTGATGAAGGCAGCCTTGATCGCCTGAAATAATTTCTCGTACTGGGCGGCATCCCGGGTACGCCCGACGGCTGCGCAGGCCTGGGCAACCAAGTGTGTGGAATAGGCGAAATAGGCCGTGCCGATCAAATCTTTTGGTGTATCGGCATCGATTGAAAGCCAGTCGCCGTAATCAGAGCCTCGATCCTGGTCACGAATCAGATCATCACTGTGCAATCGCAGATATTCCACCCATCTCACCATCGCGGGGAGGTGACTTTCAAGGAGGCGCTTATCACCATATGCTTCGTAAATAGTCCAGGGGCAGATGACTCCTGCGTCGCCCCACCCGGGCGTGCCTGCGCCGGACATCGTATTCGGACTGACATCGCTGAAAGCTCCGGCCAAAGATTGTCCGTCATCCACATCCGTCAGCCATTTGGTGAAAAACGCCGCCACATCTGAATCGTACGTGGCCGTGCGGACAAACACCTGGGCGTCCCCCATCCAGCCCAAACGTTCATCGCGTTGCGGACAATCTGTTGGAATACTGAGATAATTACCGCGCTGCCCCCATTGGATGTTCGATTCGAGCTGATTGATACGCCGGTCAGAACACTCAAACTGGCCAGTTTGCGGCGTGGCTGAGCCCAGCACAATGCCGGTGACTGCATCCGTCCCTGGATCGTTGGTCAATCCTGTGACTTCAACGTAGCGGAATCCATGAAAAGTAAAGCGTGGCTGCCAAGTTTCAACGCCGTTCCCGTCGCAAGTGTAATGGTCCACTGAAGGTGCGCCTCTGAGATTCCTGGTGTAAAGTGTCCCGTCACTATTGAGCATTTCGGCGTGCCGCAGGGTTACCTCGGTTCCGGCTGGAGCCGAAACTTTGAGCCGGACAACGCCCACCATGTTTTGTCCCAGATCAAAAATCCAATGGCCCGATTCCGGTTCGGTCTCCGTTTTCGGCTTTAGCTCACAGAGTTCTCGCACCGGCTGCGTGACTTGAGATTGCAACGGGAGGGGAGGCTCCTCGCGCAGCGTGACTGAAGCCCATTCATTATCTTCCAAACCGGGCTCATCCCAACCGGGCAACTTCCGGCGCGCGTCATAATTTTCGCCGGACATAAAATCCGAGGAAAGTATCGCACTAGGATGCGATTTCCAGGAAGAATCAGTGGCGATAGATTTCGTGCTGCCGTCGGCAAAAGTCACCTCAAGCTGCGCCAGAAATGCGGGCGTGTTTCCGAAGAATTGGAAACCACCGTTGCCGATGTGGCCGGAATACCAGCCATTCGCCAAAATCGCACCAATGGCATTGTTTCCTTGCTGGAGCAGCCCGGTAACATCATAAGCCTGGTAGCGCACTCGTTTTCGGTAGTCGGTCCAGTCGGGAGCGAATGCATGGTCACCGACCCGCTGCCCGTTGATGTCAACTTGATAAAGACCCAAGGCAGTCACATAGAGGACCGCATGCCGCACTGGAAGATCCAGATCAAAGTTTTTGCGAAGATAAGGCAAGGCTGCCGATTCGGGAGGAAGCGTCAAAGTCTGCTTTTCGTTTACTTCCAAGGTATGGGCCTGCCCCGCCCATTCATATTCCACCCGTAATTGCTTAACATGTTGTTGGGCAGGATCCACACCCAAGGTTTCGTTGTTGACCACCAAAGAGAGACCATTGTTATCTACGCGGCGAACCAAAGCGTCGGTTACATCGGCGCCATCTTCGCTGTCATCGGCATGGTAAGTTGCCCGGCGAATCGTCAAACGACCGGCAGGATCGGGTGTCGCGATGCCAGCTCCGATCCATTTAGCAGTCCAATCTCCAGATTGCAGCAAGCCCATGCTCCAATACGCCACCGGGCTCCACGCACTGCGGCCATTTTTATCCCAAATTCGCACCTTCCAGTAGCAAGCTTCGCGCGAAGCAAGCGGTCGTCCGTGATAAACGATTTGAGCGGTTTCATCGCTTGAAACTTTACCGGTATCCCACAAATCACCCTTATCCAGTGCAAGCAATTCCGGTGAGGATGCCACCAGGATTCGATAGGCTTTTTGTCGCTCGTTCCTTTGATCGGAGGTGATAATCCAGCTCAACCGCGGGTTGACAGCGTCGATCCCCATTGGATTCACCAAGTATTCGCAGCGGAGAAAGCTGATAGCAGCCTTTGGCAGATTTGAGTTAGTGAAGATTCCTGCGAATAGGCCGGGGATCGTCCAAATTGTAGCAAAAACCGCCAAAAGGATGAATAGTAACCGCTTCATTTGAAATGGAACTGCTTTATTTTTTATCTGGATGCTGGGCTTTCCAAAGGCGAATTGCCTGGAGACCAATCCAGGCGGGAAAAAATATCTGCATTAATATTTATATACGCGATTACTAGAGCATTTTAGCGACAATCAACGATCAATATCCACCCCCCGAACATAGTGAGATGGTTTTCACTGAAACCGGTGAGGCTTCGCAAGGTTCAGAGCCAATTAGCGGGTGAATCCGGAAGCCAAGATTCAACCAAGGCAGCTCATCATTTGACGCTTTCGAAGGTCGAGCCTGCGCCCGAGAGTAACGATCATGAAAAATGCTTCATCGTCGAATCATTAAATGACGAGGGAGTTTTTTTGTTTCACCGCCGAGACCTCGGGGGATTTGACCTGGCAGGTCGGCAGGGCGTCCGAGCTTTCCAATTTCCGGCCGCAAATGACATGTCCGACACTTCGGCACTTTTGGGGGCGCCAATCCAGTTGGGATGTTGGCCGCGTTCCCTGAAAAACACCATTTAGGAACTCTCATATTTATTTCACCAATAACTTAGCCATAGCATATTAAACATCTTTCAATACGCGAAGCAAACTACCAATGGAATGAGGTTGACCAGTTCTCTCGCCAACAGGTTGCCGGGCTGGATATCGATGTCGGGTGAGGAATCACGCTGGTTAGGACGCAGAGATTATTCAGGGAGCGGCGATGCGGAAGAACTGGATTGCGTTGGTGAGAGGCGAGTTGGTGAAAGAGAAATTGCCGAATGTGTCGGCGACGTTCGTTTGGATGCGAGACCAGTCGACTGGCGGGACAAGATTGGTGGTCGCCTCGAGCACATAGGTATGCCCCATTTGGCCGGTCCCCAAAATATTCAATTGCTGACCCCCGGCCCCTAATTCAACAAGGCCTATGGCCGGTGCCAAATTGGTCACAAGGACATTGACGGCAGCAGAATTGGCGACACCACCACCGTTGAAAATTACGCTGGCAATCAGGCTGTAATCGCCTGCCACGACATTGGTCCACGACAAACTATAGGGCGCTGTGGTGAGTTGGCCGAGGAAATTTGTCGTATTAGCGTAGAATTGCACACTGTTGATACTATTCCCGTTGGTGGCCACTGTGGCCGTCAAATCAACGGTACCGGAAGAAAGGAAGCTCGCGTTGTTTGCCGGGCTGGTCAATGTCACCGTGGAAATTCCAGGGGTTATAGGCGGCGAAATTCGCACGTCATCAATGAAAACAGTGTTGTCACCAGTGGCCAGATCCGTGCCGGCGAAACTCAAGGTCTGCGTCCCCGCCGTGGCGGTGAAAGTGGCGGAGTAATTCGTGTAACTGGTTGCGCCAGGCTGGTTGGTTTGAATCACCGCACCGTCAATCAGAACATTCCACGATTCGCCGCCGTTCTGGTTGGCACCGCTTCGCTGCGCGGCATAATAAGAGACCGTGTAATTTGTGCGCGGCACGAACCCTGACAAAGTTTGTGAGATGGTTCCATAACTCTGGACGAATGCGGCCTGGACCCCGTCCGGGGCAGGCGGATTACCAAAGCCGCTGCCATTGGCAATCAGACCAGAGCCGTTGGGACTGGCGCCGCTGAAAACCCAAGTCGCATTCGTCGGGTCGTATTGGTAATCGCTGACGAGTGGGGTTTCAAAGCTGAAGTCCGGTATGCTGGTTGGCGTTGCGGCGACTTCAGTGGAGTTGCCGCTCTCTCCATCTGGACTGACGGCAGAGACAACATAGAAATAAGTCCGCCCGTTGGTCACGGCCACGTCGGTGAAACCGGGCGTCAGGACCGCACTGGCCAGCACAGAATAAGGACCGCCCGGACTTGTCGAACGTTTCACGTTGTAGCTGGTTGCTCCGGGAGTTGGGACCCAAGCCAAGCCGACCCAGCCGCTGCCAGCCCGGGCGCTCAATCCGTTCGGAGACGGGTACACATTCCAACTGAACTGATAAGTGCCCGGGGAAACATCCCACACGGAATAAGTCTGAGAGTTCGTGCCGGTGGCATGGTCATAAACCACACCCGGATCATTGCCGGCGGCGGTGCCGTCCGCCCAGATATTGGCGCCACTTTCCTGAATCACCAGATTGGTTGCGGGCGTGCCCAGCGTTGGTAAATAAACGATGGCGGCAGTACCAGGTGGGATGGTCACGTTTAAGGTGATGGTCCGGCCGTTGATCTGCCAGGCGCTGGAAATGGTTCCATAGGGCGAGTCATGGGTTCCCTCTGCCCACGCAATCGCGCCCGTGATTTCCGGTTTAATAATAACGGATTTATAGCCTGGAGCACCGGGTCGAATGCCTGCGAGATATTCCATGAACCAGGCGGAAATATCGCCAAACATAATGTGATTGTGGGAGTCGGTAGCGCCGTTACCACTCCAGGTTTCCCACAAGGTGGTCGCACCCCGCAACACCCAATTACCCCAGCCGGGATAATTGGTTTGCATGGCCAGCGCCATGGCGGTGTCCGAATGCCCGTTATCGCATAGTGCCCGCAACAAATACTTGGAGCCGAGAATGCCGGTGTCGATAGTATTGCCATTTTGCTGGACGGCGGTTGCCAGGCTGTCGGCCACCGCCGGAATTTCATTGGAATTGACGAGTCCCTGATAAAGGGCACAGGACTGGGCGGTCTGCGTGCCGCCGGCATATTCGTTGTCGTTGGTGTTTAAGAAGGCAGTATTGAATGATATTTGGATTTGCGCCGCCAGATTGCTGTATTCCACGGCATCGGCTGAATTGCCCATGAGCGCCGCCGTTCGCGCAACCACCAGGGCACCTTGAAAATAATAACCGGTGTCCGTCACCGCTGCCGGCGTGACCGTGCTGGCCGGCTCCCAATCGCCGAGACCGTAGGAAACGATGTTTTCCGAGGCGACGCTGGTTTCGTAATCTTCGTAAGCTTTCATGGTTGCGTAGTTATTCGTCAAGATGGCCGCGTCTCCACAATGTTCATAAACAAACCAGGGGATCATCTGGCTCGCTGATTCCCAGGCCGGTCCTTCGCCATAACCCCAGTTGGCATTGGGAAAAACGCCCGACAATTCACCGTTTGACTGCTGCCCCGGGCCGAATTCCTTGAGCCATCGGGCGTAGGCGGGGGCAGCGTTAAAATGCGTCAACCCCACTTCACAGGCCAATTGGGCGTCACCCGTCCATCCGTTCTTTTCCCGTTGCGGGCAATCCGTGGGGATGCCGACAAAGTTGCCGAGGTAAGACCAGAGGGTGTTCGTCTCAATACGGTTGAGCAGATCACACGAGCAAAGGAAGTTTCCGGCCGGACAGATCGCCGTATGCACCACCTGGGCGACCAGCGTATTGGTGGTAGCACCGGCGGGCAGCCCGGTGACTTCCGCATATTGGAATCCGTGGTACGTGAATCGCGGCGCATAAGTCTCGGTGCCGCCGCCTTTAAGAATGTAAGTATCTGTCTGGAAATATTGCTGGAGAGTCACATAGACATTAATGTTATTTTGATTGACCGAACCGTCGCTGTTGGTCAATTCACCGTAGACCATGCTTACTGAAGTTCCGGCCGGACCATTCACGGTTAATTGGCCCCAGCCGACCAGATTCTGGCCGAAGTCAAAAGTATAAACTCCGGGATGCCCGGACACGGGAATGATTCTAACGGGATATACCGACTGGAACACCTCGACCGGCGGTGCGTCCGGTGCCAGCAATGAACCGCCGGTTCCGGCTCGGACAACCACGTTGCTCCACGTCGAATCATCATAACCGGCAGTAGACCAGCCGGGCTGCTCCAGGCGGGCATCATAAACCTCGCCCAGGCGAGTGGTATCGAGGAGCAAAGGCCCGGTGGCGGCCTTCCATGAGGAGTCGCTGACAATTGTATCTTGCGTGCCATCCGAATATTGAATCACCACTTGCAGAATCATCTCCGGCAAGGCACGCCACGGCGCGGTGTAGGTGTTCCACGCGTCACTGGTCCATTGATTGTAAAACCCGTTGGCCAATTGCACACCGATGGCATTCGTGCCCTGCAGCAGGTTTGTCGTTACATCGTAAGTGGTATAATACGCGTGATTGTTGTAAAGCGTCCAACTCGGATCCAAAACGTGGTCACCTACTTTCACGCCGTTGAACTGCAGTTCGTAGTAACCGAGTCCACAAATGTAAGCAGTGGCGCGAGCCACCGTTTTGCTGATGGCAAACGATTTCCGCAACATGGGGCTGGGTGGGGCGGGAGAAATATTCGTGTTTTCATCCATCCCAATCCATTGGGCGGTCCAGTCGGAAGCGTTAAGCAAACCCATGCTCCACATCGCCGGCGGGCTCCACGCCGAGGCAATCCCGTTCTCATCCCAAACCCGCACCATCCAGTAACAGGCCTCGCCGGAACCCAGCGTCTGGCCGGCGTACGACACCAGTACGGATTGATCCGACACGACCTTGCCACTGTTCCAAAGATCGCCCTGGTTTTGCGCCAGAACCGCCGGGGAAGAGGCCACCAGAATCTGGTACGCGGACTGTCCGCCGCCGCGTTCGGGCAAGTGGTTGATCCAGCTCAAACGCGGCAGAGTCACGTCAATTCCCAATGGATTTTGGAGATCTTCGCACAGTAAATTGGTGGCCGTCATCGTTAAAACCGAAGGATCGGTGACAGTGATGGTGATCGCCGGACTGGTGGCGGAAATACCGTTGGCCCCGGTGACGAGAACGCGATAATCAATGCTGTTGTTGCCCGAGGCGCTGGTGACGAGCATATAATTTGTACTGGTGGCGCCAGCGATATCAGTGTAACTCGCACCTCCGCTGCCGTTATCTGTTTGCCATTGGTATTGGAGCGGCGGCGTGCCGGACGCAGTTTCGGTCAACGTTATGCTCGTTCCATTCCCCACGGAAGGGCCGGGTGAACTGACCGGCAAATTGGCGATGACCGGAACGGGCGAGGGCTGTCCGAAAACCTGGAGTTCAGCATAACCGGAATAGCCGTTGGCGACGGGGACGGTAGTGAAGTTGAATTCCATCATGGCGACATCGCTGGCAAGAGGTGCCGCGGTGGCAGGTGCTATCGTCACGCGGGTGGCTGATTGCACACCGTTGGAAACGGACGGGCTATAGTTGACCGTGGTCAGCGGGATAAAATTTGCGGGGCTCTGCCTGGTGGAATAATAAATCGTATAACCTTGCTGATCGCGGCCGTTGTCGTTCCATCCGCCGTAAACCACAATATTGGTTAGGTCATAACCATTGGTGGCGGCAGCCGGCAGGGTGTAGGTTACTGAAGTTCCTCCGCCGGAGCCGCAGGTGGCAAAGCTGGGATGGCTACCGCTAATACTGTTGGAAATCGGACCGAAAATGCCGTCGGTCAAAACCGGAAGGCCGCCCGAACTTTCCAAATTAAAAGTGCCTGACCCAGTGCTGCTCGGGGATTGTCCGGCAATCAGGCTGCCGGTGACCACTGTCCAGGTTGGGGTGAAAAGGCCGGTGCCAGGACCGGTTTGATTGGCGGTGGAGACGACGAGTTTGTTCGTAGCTGCGGGCACGGGATTGACGGTGAGCGAACCCGGATCGCTGGTGGCGGTTCCGGAAGCATTCGACGCCTGCAGGCTGTAACCCGGAAAGGCAGCATCGGAAAGCTGCAAACCATTGAGGGTAAAAGTGGTGTTTGTGGCCCCTGGAATGTTTACCGGCCCGCCACCGGTATCTTTCCGCCATTGATAGGAAACCGGAGTAGTGCTGCTGAAAGCGGCAACGAAGGTGGCCTGACTGCCCACCACGTCGGAATCCGTGACTGGCAGGGTATTGGTGGTCAGGACGGGAACCGCGGCAAGGACGGTTCCACAGAGGACTTTTCCCAAGGTTCCCGCGACCAGTAAACAACATCTCATCATCCAGATTTTGACGGTCCGGTATCGAAGAGTCACACCGGAAGCACTCGATCTTCTCGATTCCAAAACAGGGATCATAGGCGATTATTTCAGTTTACTCTCCCGGTAATCAGCCAGTCCATCCCCTAAGCCAGTCAGAGCGCTTCACCGGAACAGGGTAGACGAGAGCGGAAGAAAATCTACCGATTCTCCGGGATCTTGCGGCCAAGGACGGCGCGCCTCGCGCCATTCGGTTGGTGATGGATCCAGCTTTGCCAGCGCCAAAATTCCTGCCCGGGAAATTTTTATAATTTCCGGATCGGCAGCGATGACGCCGAAGAATACCCTGTCGTCCGCCACGGTCTGCCGGCGGTAAACTCCCGGTCCCCTGCCCTCAACCCTTAATTAAGCACGCTCTTCAGATATCTTCCAGTATGACTGGCCGGCGATTGGCTGAGTTTTTCCGGCGAACCTTCGGCCACGATTTTTCCGCCGCCAGAGCCACCTTCGGGTCCGAGGTCAATCAGCCAATCTGCGGTTTTAATTACATCGAGATTATGTTCGATGATGACCAGCGTGTTGCCGGTGTCCCGGAGCTTGAAAAGCACTTCCAGCAATTTCGCCACGTCATGAAAATGCAGACCGGTCGTTGGTTCGTCCAGAATGTAAAGGGTCTTGCCCGTTGCCTTGCGGGCGAGTTCCGTCGCCAGTTTGACGCGCTGGGCCTCTCCACCGCTCAGGGTCGTCGCCTGCTGACCCAGGCGGATGTAACCCAGCCCGACTTCGGCCAGCGTGAGCAACGGATCAAATATTTTGGGCACAACCCGAAAGAACGTCACCGCCTCCTCGACGGTCATATCGAGGACATCCGCGATATTCTTTCCCTTATAAGCAATTTCGAGCGTTTCACGATTATAGCGTTTGCCATTGCAGGCTTCGCAGGTCACATAAACCGCCGGCAGAAAATTCATTTCGATTTTCAGAACGCCGTCGCCTTCGCACTTCTCACAACGGCCGCCTTTCACGTTGAAACTGAAACGTCCCGGCTCGTAGCCGCGAACTTTGGCGGCCGGCAATTTGGCGAACAAATCGCGGATATGATTGAACATGCCGGTGTACGTCGCCGGGTTGCTGCGCGGTGTGCGACCAATTGGTGACTGATCGATCACGATAACCTTGTCGAGGCTCTCATAACCTTTCAAGGCGCGGTGTTCGCCGGGACGTTCCTTGGATCCATAAAACTTGCGGAACAATGCGCGTTGCAGAATATCGTTCACCAACGTGCTTTTGCCGGAACCACTCACGCCGGTCACGCAGGTGAACACGCCCAAGGGGATCCGCACGTCAATATTCTGCAAATTATTTTCCTTCGCGCCGATGATTTCCAGCCAGCCCTTTTCTTCCGAGGGAGCGATTCGTTTCTTCGGAATGGGAATGTTCAACTCGCCTGTCAGATATTGCCCGGTGAGAGATTTTTCATTGGCCAGAATCTCCGGCAAGGCACCGGCGGCCACGAGTTCGCCCCCGTGAACGCCTGCGCCGGGGCCCAAATCCAGGATATAGTCCGCTGCGCGAATCGTATCGGCATCATGTTCAACCACCAGCACAGTATTACCCAGATCACGCAGCCCCTTGAGAGTCTGGAGCAAACGGTCGTTATCGCGCTGATGCAATCCGATACTGGGTTCATCCAAGACGTACAACACGCCCACCAGCGCCGCACCGATCTGCGTGGCCAGCCGGATCCGCTGCGCTTCGCCGCCGCTCAAAGTCCCGCTTTCGCGGTCGAGCGTGAGGTAGCCGAGGCCGACGTTGATCAAAAATCCCAGGCGTGCGCGGATCTCCTTGACGACTTCGACGGCAATTTTCTGCTCAAACTCAGTAAGCTTCAACCCGGCAAAAAAACTGTCGGCTTTTTCAACGGACAAAGCGCAAACATCCATAATGGACAGGCCGGGGATGCTGATTTTTGTCCTTTTGACTTTGAACTGCGAGGAGAATGCCGCACCACCCAGGGTCACTGCCAGAATTTCGGGTTTCAGGCGTTTGCCCCCGCAGACGTCGCAGAGTTGCGGGCTCGTGTAGGCCTTGAGCCGGTTGCGAATGAATTCACTCTCACTCTCGGTGGCCAGGCGTTCAAGATTTGGCAAAACACCTTCAAACGGACGGCAGATCTTGCTCACCTTACCCGCGCGCCAGAATGAGAAGTCGATGTTGGTTTCGCCGGATCCGTGCAACAACACGTTTTTAAAATCTTCGGGTAAATCCTTGTAGGGCGTTTCGAGACTGACGCCGAAATTCGCGGCCACAGAACGCAGCATGGCCTTATAATAAATGTTCAGTCTTTTGCCGGCGCGGCGCCAAGGCTGGATTGCCCCATCCAGAGGAAGGTCCATGTCCGGCACGACCAGAGCCTCGTCAAACACCATTTTCTGACCGAGACCATGACAAACCGGGCACGCCCCCGCTGGCGCGTTGAAAGAGAAATGTTTAGGCGTCGGCGGATCGTAGCTTTTACCGGTGGCCGGCGAGCACATCTTGTTGGAATGCAAAGTTTCGACCCATTTTTCCGCGCCAGCTGATGCAGGTCGACCGGAGGCGGCTGGTGGCTCTTTGACCTTAGAATTTTGGGCGTGGGGAACTTCGGGCAATTGATGCAGGGTAAACATCACGCCCTCGCCCCAGCGCAAGGCAGTCTCGACCGAATCACCCAGACGTAGGCGTACTTTGTCGTCCATCACCAACCGGTCCACGACGGCTTCGATGTCGTGAAACTTCTTTTTATCCAGTTTTACCCGCGCAACATTTTCGCCCAACTCAACGATTTCACCGTCCACGCGGGCGCGAACAAACCCTTCACGCGCCAGGCGTTCAAAGACGTCGCGGAACTCGCCTTTCTGACGACGGATGATGGGGGCGAGCAGCATGACCCTGGTTTTCGGCGGCAACTCGAGAATTTTGTCCACAATATCACTGGTACTTTGGGTGGAGATGGGAACGCCGGTTTCCGGGCAATGTGCCTGACCGATGTGTGCGTAGAGCAAGCGGAGGTAATCGTAAACCTCCGTGGTCGTGGCGATGATTGAACGCGGGCTGCTGCCGGAACTGCGCTGCTCGATGGCGATCGCCGGCGACAAACCCTCGATGAAATCCACATCCGGCTTTTGCAACTGATCAAGAAACTGGCGGGCGTAAGCGGAAAGGCTTTCAACGTATTTGCGCTGGCCTTCAGCGTAAATTGTATCGAAGGCGAGCGAGGACTTGCCGCTGCCGCTCAAGCCGGTAACGACCACGAGACGGTCGCGCGGGATTTGCAGCGTGAGATTCTTGAGATTGTGCTCACGTGCGCCGCCGATCCGGATGAATTCCTTGCTCATGTTTGTGAATTTTGCTTCAACACCAAAAGGTCACACTACGCCAAGAGCTGAAAAAAGCAAAGGCGTAGTTGTATTGTGTTTTGCGAAAAACCTGATTTCCGGTTCAAGCCAGGTCTCGTTTTTCCAAACAAACTCACTCGCTGCAAACGAGATGGATTTGACCGTGAAAGGGTTGAACAGTGAAAGCGATTTGAGGCAGGAGTGGAAACTGGCAGCCAAAATCAAGAATTCAGAATCTCAGGCTCCGTCTCAAAGCAGTTTGAGTGTCATGACAACAATGCTTAAAATCCGGTTCTTTGTCGGGACGCAGCCGGTACCGACCGCAGTTGGGTTTGCTTTTCAAACCTTATCTCAAGGCACAATCATCAGTTGGTAAAATTTCATCACCAGAGGCGAAGTTGGATCCATGAAGATAAAACTGCCATTGGTCGAAGAAATGACACCAGGGAATGTCGTCCAAGCAATCGGGGGGATGAGGTTGGTCGCCCAACGCACCTGGAATGAATCATTAACCGGTGCGAGCCATGTCAATACGAAGGAATTCGTGCCGCCAATATTTGTGGCGAGGATGCCAGAAATGGGTACCGGATTGGGCGGGGTCGCCAGCAGAAAATTCACCTGCAATGCGTAACCCACGGCCGCAGAGTTCGTATTTTGCACGCCGAGGAAATACACGTTGCCGGGCACAATCGCCGGAGTGGAATTGGTGGTTAAAAGGCTTACGCCGTGCGTTGAATTGGTCAGCAACTTGAAGTCGTTCGCGCTGGTGACATTGGGCGGTACATTGGCACTAAACCACATGTTAACCGGCTGGTTGGTGGCAAAGACCAGCGTATTGGTCGCGGCAATGGCATTGGTTGGCGCAGTAATCGCGAGCCAGTTGATGCCGCCTGACGAAACCGAATTCGCATTCGGGGAGCCCACGATGATGCCGGGTTCGACGTAAGCCAGGAAACTGTTCGTGGTACTTGCTGAAGTGTCGCTTAACGCCAGTGGGTCCCTATCTGTGACCACTGTGGTAAAGAGGAAATCATATCCGGCCAACACCGCCGGGGGTGACCAGGTGATGATGCCAGCGGTCGAGTCAATCGCGGCGCCGGAGGGTGGATTAATCAGAGCATACGCCAGCGGATATTCCGGCTGGTTCAGATCGATAGCCGAGTTGGTCACCAGAAGTGTGCCGCCGGGCACGACCACCACCTGGTTGGGAGGATTGGGGGTAACGAACACAGGCGGGATGTTGGGCGGGGTCGCCAGCAGGAAGTTCACCTGCAACGCGTAACCAACGGCCACAGAGTTCGTATTTTGCACACCGAGGAAATACGTGCCGCCGGGCGTAATCGCCGGAGTGGAATTGGTGGTTAAGACGCTTACGCCCTGCGTTGAATTCGTCAGCAACTTGAAGTCATCCGGGCTGCCGATCGCAGGCGGCACATCGGGGCTGAACCACACATTCACCGGCCGGTTGGTGGCGAAGACCAGCGTATTGGTCGCGGCAATGGCATTGGTTGGCACAGTAATCGCGAGCCAGTTGATGCCGCCGGACGAAACAGAATTGGTGTTCGGCGGACCCACGACGATGCCGGGCTCGACGAAGGCCAGGAAACTGTTCGTGACACTTGCTGACGTGTCGTTGAACGCCAATGGATCCGTATCGGTCGCCACAGTGGTAAAGAGGAAATTATATCCGGCCAATCCAGCCGGGGGTGACCAAGTGATGATGCCAGCGGTCGAGTCAATCGTAGCACCGATGGGCGGATTAATCAGAGAGTACGCCAGCGGATAGTCCGGCTGGTTCAGATTGATGGCCGAGTTGTTGAACACGAGGGTGCCACCGGGCACGGGCACCACTTGGTTAGGAGGATTTGGGGTGACGAACACCGGCGGCAGATTGGAAGCCATCACGATGATGGTGAAACTATTCGTGACAAAATAAATCCCGTTCGAGACGCTGACCAGAATAGTGTTCGTGGCCGGACCGTTCGTGGTCGGCCCCTGGAACTCGGTGGGAGACCAGTTAATGAGTCCGCCGGACGAAACCGTCAGGTTGGTCGGTCCACTGACCAGCGCAAACGTCAGCGGTAACGGCGGGTTGTTCAGATCGGTCGCAACGCAGGAGATGGAAAACGGGTGCGTTTCCAGATTGGTGAAGACATCCGTATTGGTGGGAAAAAGGAACAGCGGCGCCGGCAAAGAGAAGAGATTGGTTGCCGTGACGCTGTAGTTGACATTCGAGCCGGCGACGTTAACCACCGCCAGAAACCAGACACCATTCGTCAGAGCCACCGGGGTGGAACTGGAAAAGACCTGAATGTTTTCCTGTGTTTTCCAGGAATTACTGCTCACGTAATCGAAGCTCGACAACGACGGCAATGGCAACCCATAACTTGCCACCAGCGCAACCGGGCCCGAGGCATTCGTCACAGAGAACGACGCCTCCGAGAGTCTGGTTACCGAACCACTGTTGGTGACGGTGAATTCGTAATAGTCCGAGCCGCCGTAATTTGTGTTGGCATACGGAACCCCGTCGGTCAACGTGACGATCATTGGTGGCAGATCATTGTTGGTGGCGACTGGAACGGCGCTGGCCACGACGCTGACCGTCACGGGGCCGAAAGAACCGAGCGTAGCCGTATTGATAACATTGACATCGAACGACGCGTAGCCGCTGTAATTGGTGGCAGCACCAGCGCTATTCGTCGGGGTGAAGACCGCGACGGTGTAGGGTAGCGGGCCGGTATTGGTCATCACGCCCGCCAGCACGTTCGTGAGATAAACGACACCCTGAACGCCGTTGGCCACCGAGAAATAGAACTGGCCGGCCTCACCAAACATTTGCTGCAAATCCACGTCCACCGGATTGGTGGTGACGGTCAGGGCGTGCGGTCCAGCCAGCCAGTTGTTGTATTCCTCCAGCGTGGTGTACCCGGGCGCATTTTGCGAAGAATTGTTATTGCTTGGAACATAGGGTGGCTGGCCGAAGGTGATTTCCCAGAAATCCGGAATGCCATCCTGATCTGTATCCAGATAAGGCTGCGTAGTCGTCCACACCGGCGAAACGGTCGGGGTGTTGATGAGCGCGCCGGTTTGCGTACGCACTTTATAAACGATGTTCGTATCCACCAGATCACGTTTGTCCATGTCCACGCCGGCGAAATCCAGCACTTTTTCATAGGCCAGATAGGCCGCGTCGGTTGGAACAGGCGGCAGCGGGAAGGGCTGACC
>JBEKMT010000036.1:0-32419 GCA_050008355.1 Verrucomicrobiota bacterium | reverse complement strand
AGTGGTTTCGGCTCCGGGCAACGACCAGGCGGATACAAGAGCAACGAATACCAGCCAAAGCAAAATCCTCATAAAAGAAATTCCGGCGCAACGGGAATTTTCTTTACCGGGGCGGGAACTGGAATTCATGACGTTAATTTATCAGGCGAAAAACAAATTGAAATCTCCAAACCGGCAAATTTGCCCTGGCGACATTGCCTTTGCATTTTAGCCACTGGATTCGGATCCGGACAGAGCAGCTACCTACTCCGATCACTTCGGCAATTGAGTGTTTTGCGTTGTCGCCGGAAATCACCACCCCCAGGTAAGCCAAAACGGATTCATCAAATTGGTGGTGTGTTCGATTTGATAGTTGTCGCCGGGTTGGGTGAGAAATGAAACAAAGGCGTCCGGCTCGTTCATTTACTCCAGAAGAGATCAAGAAACATCGTGGTTTGTTTTGACGGATGATTGCCAGTTTCCATAACTAACCAGTATTCCACCTTCGAAACATCCCCGTTTTAGGGGATACTGGCGGACGAACAACGGGGATAATTTCCGCCATGAACCTGTGAGGCAATCCGCACCCTAGAGAATTGCTGTCGCCGAAAGACGGCAGCATTGTTTGCTTTGAAGGTATGCCTCCAGACTATTATCTTTGGCTGCCTTTGGAATCAGAAAACATGTTGGGCGGGGAAATCCCGTGTTCCAGGCGCATTCTGGAACGGGTTATCATGGAAAATTGATTATGAAAAAAGTGTGGGTCGGATTCTTAGTGGCCGGCGCGCTATGTGTCGCCGGGTTGGGACAGGCACAAGTCGATTATGTAGATCCTGCGATGGGCGGACAGGGATTCATGCTCGAACCGACGCGGCCAACGGTTTCCCTGCCGAACAGCATGGTAAGGGTTTATCCTGTGCGCAAAGATCAATTGGATGATCAAATTCAATCGTTCCCGCTGACCATTATCTCGCATCGCCTGGGCGAACTATTCTGGTTGATGCCGAGCGATGGTTCGCCGGACCGGTGGAACCAAGCAGCCGCTTACGATCAGGAAGTTGAGACACCGTATTATTATTCCACCCGGTTTGATGACTCACTGATCCAGACTGAATTTTCGCCCACCGCACACTGCGGTTACTTCCGTTTTACCTTTCCTTCCGGCAAACCTGTGGTGCTGCTGGCGAACCGGCAGGGCGGCACTCTATCCGGTGACGGCAATACCGTTTCCGGCAGCGAAAACATCGTCAGCCAAAGCGACGTGACTCCGGGCACGATGCAGGCGTTTGTTTACGGTGAGTTCAGTGCACCGGCGAATATCCAAACCGGGACCAGCGATAATGGGAAACAATTGACCATCTCGGCACAGTCTGGCCAAAAGGAGTTGGAATTCCGTTACGGGATTTCCTTCATCAGCGTCACCCAAGCGAAGAAAAATTTACAGGAAGAAATTCCCGCATGGAATTTTGAAGCTATCAAGGCGAACGCCCGCAACCGTTGGAACGAAGTGCTTGGCCAGATCCAGGTCGAGGGCGGCACGCCGGAGCAAAAGCGGGTGTTCTACACATCGCTGTATCGTTGCTGTGAACGCATGGTCAATATAACAGAGGACGGACAATATTACAGCGCCTTCGACCACCGGGTGCACCCGGACCCCCGCCCTTTCTACGTGGATAATTGGTTGTGGGACACCTACCGAGCGTTGGAGCCCTTGCAGACCTTGTTGAAACCGGAAGTGGAAGCCGACAAGGTCCAATCCTATGTGCGCATGTACGAACAGTCGGGTTGGATGCCGGAATTTGCAGTGCTGTGGGGCAATCATCCCTGCATGACCGGCAATCCCGCTGCCCCGTGGATCACGGATGTCTGGAACAAGGGGATCACCAATTTCGACGTGGCGACGGCTTACGCCGGGCTGAAGAAAAATTCCACGGAAGGCACCTGGCTTCCCTGGCGCCGAGGCCCCAAAAGTTCCCTGGACGATTTTCTGGCTGACCACGGTTACCTGCCGGCGTTGCATCCGGGGGAAAGCGAAACCGATTCTGCGGTTCATCCGTGGGAGCGCCGGCAGGCCATTTCGGTCACCGAGGCCCAAAGCTATGATGATTGGTGCACGGCGCAATTGGCTCGCTCACTGGGCAACGACGCGAGACAAAGGCCACGTCTGGCCAAAAGACGCGAACGGGAATTGGATTGATCCGTTTGATCCGGGTTGGTCGGGGGGACAGGGCGGGCGAGATTACACGACGGAGAACAATGGCTACACTTACGACTGGGATGTGCAGCATGATTTGCAGGGATTATTTGCATTGATGGGCGGACGCGCCCAAGCCGAGGCAAAACTGGACCAACTTTTCCGAGAATCATTAGGACGGAGCAAATATGAATTCTGGGCGAAGTTTCCGGATGCCAGCGGCCTGGTGGGCCAGTTTTCCATGGGCAACGAGCCGAGCCTTCACATTCCTTTCATTTATAATTATCTGGGCGCGCCGTGGAAGACCCAGAAGCGGGTCCGCATGTTGCTGGACACCTGGTTCACCGACACGACATTGGGAATGCCCGGCGATGAAGACGGCGGGGGCATGAGTTCATTTGTCGTATTTTCGATGATGGGAATTTATCCAGTCACACCCGGCGTGCCGATTTACGATTTATGCAGCCCGGTATTTGATCGCGTCACCATCCGGCTGCCCAACGGCAAGGATTTCACCATTGTCTGCCGGAATAATTCCGCAAACAATAAATACATCCAGGGCATTGAATTTAACGGTCAACCGCAGCACAAAGTGTGGATCAGCCACGCGGCCGTGGTCAGCGGCGGCAAACTCGAATTACAAATGGGCAACATTCCGGACAGGCAGCTGGGGTCAAACCCTGACGATTTTCCGCCCTCTTCGATGACGACCAATCCAAAGGAATTTGAAAGGCCGTAATGTTTGAGCGGAAGGATCTCCGGGAGGCTGACCAGGAGTATTTGCAGCTCATACAGCGAGTTCTTTTCGCCGGAGTTCCATTGATAATTAAAAATTGCCAGATTCCCTTTACAACTTATGAGTTGTCTTGCGGTTTTTTCATCATTTTTGCGTTTGCCCCCCGGAGGCAATTCATGCACTGTCCTGCAGATCAAAAAATAAATGGCTTCCACCACCGTCAACCCGCCGGACGCCGCGCCGGTCAGCGCGCAGAAATTTCTGCATTGGTCTCTTACCGGAATACTCGGCCTCGTGTTTGCCGCCCAATTCATCTTGCCGGAATATCTAACGGCGCTGGATGTGACACTGCTTTTACTGGCCGTGGCCGTCAGTATGACGGCGCTCAACCGGCAAATACCGCTGCAAAATGTCCTGCTGGGCGTCGGTATCACAGCATTCATCGGCAGCGTGGCCCACGGCGTAAGCGCCCTACGCGGATTGGCGATACCGTTCGGCCCGATTTTCTTCCACGAAACCTGCGGGGCGAAGATTCTCGATTTTGTGCCGTGGCCAATCCCGCTGTTGTGGATCGTGGCCCTGTTTAGCTCCCGCGGAACGGCGCGGATCATTTTACGCCCCTGGCGCAAGCTGAAGAGTTACGGATACTGGCTGATCGGCCTGACGGCAGTATTGATTACAGCTTTTGATTTCGCATTGGAACCCTTTGCGGCGATGGTGAATCATTTCTGGTCCTGGCAACGGACAAAAATTTCTCTGACGTGGTATGGCGCGTCACCGTTAAATTTCATCGGTTGGGCAGTTGTCGCCCTGCTCATCCTCGGCTTCGCCACGCCTACCCTCATCAAGAAGAAGCCGGGAAGCCGGACGCCGCTGGATCTGAATCCTTTTGGAATCTGGCTGGGGGCGATCGTCCTATTCGGGGTGGGTTGTGCCAAAGCTGCACTTTGGCCAGCCGTTGCGATGGACGCGGCAATCACCATCGTCACTCTGATTTTTGCGATTCGCGGGGCGTGCTGGTAAACTGGCCGTCACCTCTCGCACGGCGGGTAATCTTCAAACGCGAAACCCGGGGACCATCCATGTCCTCCACGCGCAGTTCAAAGTCACCCTGATTGAAAATATCACCGGCTTTTGGAAAACCACCGAGGTTTTGGGTCACCCAGCCACTGACCGTCGCAACACTTTCATCGTGTGGAACCTGGCCGATGATTTTCTCGAGTTCATGCAACGGCAGAGTCCCAGCCGCTTCCCAAACATTCTCACCGGCATGGGTCAACTCCAGTTTTTCAGTGTCGAACTCGTCCTGAATCTGGCCAACGAGCGCCTCCATCGCATTTTCCAAGGTAACAACACCAAGCGTTCCGCCAAATTCATCCACGACGAGAGCGAAGTGCAGTTTCCTTTCCAGAAAAAGATGCAACAGTTTTTCCAGCCGGGCGCTTTCCGGCACGCAGACCAGTTTTCGGGCGACGGGCAATAAATCCTGTGCCGTCCGCGCCCGGTCACGCAACGCATAAAGATCCTTGATGTGAATGACCCCGCGCGCCCGGTCGAGGTCGCCGTCATCGCAAATGGGGAAACGGGAGTAGCGGGTTTTTTCCGCGAGCGCGAGGCAATCCGCTATCGGCGCGTTGGAATCAAAGGCGATAATCTCACTGCGCGGGCGCATGACTTCACGAGCCGTGCGGTGCCGCAAATCCAGAGCGTTTAAAATCAGATTGCGACGGTCGGAAGAACCTTGTGCCGCCGCAAACACTACGCGCAATTCCTCTTCCGACTGGCCGGATTGAAAATCGTTGATATCCACCCCCAACTGTTTGACGATTTTCTGTGACGACCATTGCAGCAGCCAGATGAACGGGAAAGAGATGCGATAAAACCAGTTTAATGGACTGGCCACCCATAAGGCAGTCTGCAGCGTGCGCCGGATGGCGACGGCTTTCGGCACCAGTTCGCCCGCGACAATGAGCAGGTAACAATTCACAAAAAAGCCGACACCCAAGGCAATGTTGTTCTGTAACGAATCCGAGGTCAGCTGCAGCATTTGAAAAAGTGGTTCCAGAAGGCTGCGGAACACCGGCTCAACTGCTACGCCCAACCCGATGCTTACCAATGTGATGCCGAACTGGGTGGCACTGATGTAGGAATCAAGGTGGGCGATGATGTGCCGCGCCGCCTGCGCATGGCGATTGCCGCCGGCGGCCAGTGAAGCCAGCTGCGAGTCGCGAATCCGCACCAGTGCAAGTTCCGCCGCGACGAAAAAGGCGTTGAGCAACACCAGGCTGGCGACCGCAAGGATTTTTAAGACAATCAAGGCGATGGAGCTCATCTCATAAATTCATTTCCCCGAACATCACTTTCAAAATGTCTTTGAGCGCTACGATGCCGATTTCGTTGCGCTCACGGGAGAGAACAATGCCCACACGCTGACCCGCGCGCTGCATCAGGCGCAAGGCCACCTCCAAACGGATCCCTTCGTGCATGAAAACCGCCGAAATCATGTAATTGGACACCGGCGTCTCCTGGTCAAGACTTTCACGGTACAGCAACGGCCCGATCTCCAACAGGCCGGCCACGCGTCTTTTGCCATCACTCAGTTCCCAAACCGGCAGGCGCGAAAGATTTTTCTCCCGCGCAAGATCGATGGCCTCCCGCAACGGTGTCTGGACCTCAACGGAGACCGTCTCCGTCAAGGGTTTGGTAATCTGCCCAACTGTAAAGTTTTGCAAATCCAGAATCCGGTTGATCATGGTGCGCTCGTCATCGGTCAGAGAACGCCCGGATTCCTGCATGACCGCTCGCAATTCCTCCCGGTTCCCGAACAGCCGGCCCGTAAACGTTTGACCGCCCGTCACCCGCAAAATCGCCAGCGAAACACCTTCAACAATCGAGACGAGCGGACTGAGGATAAAATTGACGATGCGAAAAGGACGCGCCGCCGACAGGCAAAAAGAATTTGGATGCGCGCGAAAAAGCATCTTTGGCAGCAAATCAAAAAAAGCATAAAATACAAAAACCAACACCACGAACATGAGCACAATCAGGACCGGCTGCCCCAAAAACCATTCGTGTAGCTTCGCCAGCACCCAGCCAAGAATGAAAAAATTTGCCAGGGTGTTGCCGACGAGGATGGTCCAAAGAAATCTTTCCGGTCGCTCCAAAAAACGGTTCAGCAATTTCGCCGATGGCTTGCCGGCCCGGGCCAACCGCCGGATGCGCAGCCGGTTCAACGCAAACACGCCCGCTTCCATCCCTGAGAACAAAAACGACGCCAGCAGGCATAGCCCCAGCATGAGGCAGTTTAAAGGGTTCGCGTCCATCATCATTTGATGCGTTGAACGAGCAATTCTTTCACGCGCCGGCCGTCGCTAACCTGAGCCGTTAACTTCAAGCCGCAAAATATGGCGACTTCTCCCACTTCGGGCACAAAGCCCAATAGATGGGTCAACAGGCCACCCATCGTTTCCACCTCGTCCATTTCCGGCAACGCGGGAAATTCACGACGGAAATCATCCAGTCGCAGGGAACCGTTCACCCGCCAGCGGCCGGGCGCAATTTTTTCCATGACGAAACCTTCCGGATGGGATTGCGAACGGATTCTCCCAACCAATTCGCTGAGAATGTCTTCCATCGTCACCATGCCGGCTGTGCCACCAAATTCATCCAGCACAATGGCCAAGCCTCGCTGCTGCTTTTGCAGAGCGCGGAAAAGCTGGAGTAGATTCATCGTCTCCGGCACAAAAGAAGGGAATTCAATGGCATCCGCCAAGTCGGTCTTGGGATCAAGCAACAGCGCGCGGGTGTTCAGTATCCCGACGATGGTGTCCGGGGTTTCGTCGTAAATCGGCAGGCGGCGATGCCGGAATTTCTTCGCCGCGGCAATCATTTCCTCCACACTCGCGTCATCGCTGATGGAGGCCATGCCGGCGCGTGAACGCATGACTTCCCGCGCCGTGCGCTGGTCAAGACTGACGATCTGCAAAATGATCTCCTTTTCTGATTCCGCCAGCGTGCCCTGGCTCGACGCCATATCGAGCAGTTCGTGATACTCCGCGTCCGTCAAGGTCGCAGACGAGGAGGATTGTTGCGCAGCCTTTTTCAGAATCGCCGAGTTGGTCCATTGGGCGACGCGATAAAACGGTTTGGAAATCTTCTCAAAAGCAAACAGCAGCCAAACAACACGCAACGACCAATGCTCCGGTTGCCGTACGGCCAAAGTTTTCGGGAAAACCTCACAGCCGAGCAAAGTAAACGCTGCCAGGGCGAGCATCGTCAATGCCAGTGCCCAATGGGCATTAAACACCATGCGCAGTGCAACCGCGAGCATGGCCGCATTGGCGAAGGTATTGCCCAATGCCAGCATCGCCAGGAGGTCGCGCGGACGCTGGAGCAGTTGCACAACGATTTTGCCGCGATACGGGTGCTGCGCCGCCAATTGACCAACCTGCCATTTGCTGAGTGAGAACAAGGCCGTTTCCGCCAGCGCAAAAAAAAAGCTCGCGCCCGCGAAAACCAGAATCGCCAAAACGGCTTGTTCCATGCACGGAGTGTGCCGGAGACAAGAGATTGAAAAAAGCGAAATGAAAGCCGCCTGGATATCCCGTGGAAGCCACAAGAAGGCGAGCCGCATTTTGGGTGCGCTGCCAACGGTTGCTGATGCGCGTTTTACTTGGCAACTTCTGCGTGGATGATTGCCTGACCACCAGTATCATTTTGGTTTGGAGGACACATTCGGGATCTTGAGGTTACCTTGCGATTGCGGAAGATACGAACCAGGGGCGGAGTGAGGCGACAGCCACAAAATTCAACGCCTTAATTCTGGCTTCCAGGTCTCCTCTTCGATATTCTGGATTGATGGAAATATCTGACCAGGCAATTAAATACTTCCAGGCAAAGACAACCTTTGAGGCGGGTTGTGAGCTGGAAACCGGTCTCATAAACACGTACAAAATTTCCGCCAGTTGCCGAAAAAAGGTCGAAGCGGACTTAAAACGTCAGCGCACGGGACAAACGAAACGGTAAAAATCGACAAGAAGTTTATTTCACGCCATTTTTCAAAATGTATGGGACTCATCTTCAAAGACGCGGACAATAAGCCAATCGACCCGAAGGCGGCTCGCAACCGAGCTATCTTGCTTTCTGTGCCGTTTGCGCTCATGGGCATTTTTGCGCTGGTTCTGTTGATGCATGATGGTTTGCTAGGGGGCTTGAACCGGCAAAAGGCAATGGGCCTCTTGAGCGCAGCCATTGTTTGCGGCGGTTTGATTGTTCTCATTTTTGGGATCAACGCAAAAAAGATGGCATTGAAAGCTGCGGCCATAAAGCCATCGAGCAGCGAGAAACCCTGGCTCAGCCGCAAAGACTGGGCGGTTGGCCGGATCGTTCCCTCCTCGCGCAAGGCTGTCTTGCTGCTTTGGATTCTGGTTGTTTTCTGGTGTGTCGTCTTGGGGGTGATTTCGGTGGTGGTCCTTCTGCCGGAACTGCATCGCGGCAATCACGCCGCGCTCATCGCGCTGATTTTCCCCGCTGTCGGGATTGCCGTGTTGATGTTTACGATCAACACCACACGCGCCTGGAGGCGGTTCGGACAGTCCATCTTTGAAACAGCCGCCATCCCCGCCCCATCAGGGAGCGCGCTTACCGGCGAAATCAAGGTCAAAATGAAACTGAAGCCGCAACTCGGTATCCATTTGCGCTTGAGTTGTATCAACCGCTCGACCACGGGGGCCTCAAACAATCGTCAGGCGAGCGAAAAGATTCTCTGGCAGGATGAAAAATGGTTGCGCCCCAATTTACCGCAAGGCGATGTGGACGCGACCACCATCCCCATTTTTTTCAAGCTGCCTGACAAACTGCCGGAATCATCAAGCTCGGCCGGGGATGGTATTCATTGGAAGCTCGAGGCGTCCGCAACGCTGCGAGGACCCAATTTCCATGTCGCATTTGAAGTGCCCGTTTTCAAATTATCCGAAATACCCGTTTCTGCTGAGGACCCGACGTTGCCATACCAAATGTCACTCGATGAAGTCCGGCAACAAATCCACTCGCGCATTGAAGTCAAGGATCTGCCGAAAGGCGGGAAAGAATTCATTTTTCCTGCCGCACGCAACCCCGGTTTTGCGTCCGGGGCGACGATTGTCTGCCTGATTTGGACAGCCAGCATCATCGCATTAGTGATTTGGAAACATGCCCCGCTGCCTTTTTTGCTTGTGTTCAGCGCGATCGATTTGCTGATGGCTGCCTTTACGTTTGATCTCTGGTTCCGGCGCAGTCGCGTCGTGGTGACTTCAGAAAACGTCACCGTTCAAAGGGCGTGGTTAACCTTCAAAACGGAAGAACACTTCAAGACAAGTGAGATCAAAAGCATCACCTCTGATGTCGGCGCTAATGCCGGCCATACGGTCTACCATGATTTGAAGGTTCACACGAGACAAGGGAAGGAATCCATACTTGCCAAGAACTTGAACAACAAACCCGAGGCTGATTGGCTTATCCGGCAGATGATCGCGGCGTGGAAGCTGCCTGCCTGACCTTAAACCGGTATTGGCAGCCATTTTGAATTTCGATTGAGGTTTCGCACCGCGTTTGCCACCTCACCGGGGCGCGGGACGCCGCTCATAGAATCTTCACTACCCTCTAACCTGAGTGGGGAGCAAAATTGAGGTCGGAAGTCTCTGATTCGTTCACAAAAAAGAAAAACGGCGCGAACATTCGTCCGCGCCGCTAACCCAGTTCCTCCGCTGTGGTTATCTAGAGAATTACTTCTTGGATGACTTCTTGGTCGGGACAGTCGCAATTGTTTGGAGGATGCGGCTGGCGATCTTGTAGGGGTCGCCCTGGGAATTCGGACGACGGTCTTCGAGGTAGCCCTTGTAACCGTTGTTAACAAAGCTGTGGGGAACCCGGACGGAGGCGCCGCGATTCGCGATGCCGTAATTGAATTTGTCGATGGACTGTGTTTCATGCAGGCCGGTCAGGCGCAGATGGTTATCCGGGCCGTAAACCGCAATGTGCTCATTCTTGTACTTGTCAAACCCCTCCATGAGCGCCTCAAAATAATCTTTGCCACCAACTTCGCGCATATATTTGGTGGAGAAGTTGCTGTGCATGCCCGACCCGTTCCAGTCGACGTCCTTGCCCAATGGTTTGCAGTGCCAGACAACGTCCACTTCATATTTTTCGCAAAGACGCATCAACAAGTAACGAGCAATCCACATTTGGTCCGCAGCAGTTCTGGAACCTTTGCCAAATATTTGAAATTCCCATTGACCTTTGGCCACTTCCGCGTTGATGCCCTCGTGGTTAATGCCGGCATCCAGGCAGAGGTCAAGATGTGTATCCACAATCTCACGGGCTATGTTGCCCACAGCATCGTAGCCGACACCGGTGTAATAAAGACCTTGCGGATACGGAAAACCGGTTGCAGGAAAACCCAGCGGCTTACCGTTTTTATAAAGGAAATATTCCTGCTCGTAACCGAACCAGGCATCAGGATCATCCAAAATACCCGCGCGCGTATTCGTTGGGTGCGGCGTTTTGGCATCGTGCATATAGACTTCGCACATGACGAGCACGCCGTTTTTCTTGGTCGTATCCGGGAAAACTGCCACGGGCTTGAGCAAACAGTCAGAACTTTTGCCTTCCGCCTGCCGGGTTGAACTACCGTCAAACCCCCACCAGGGAAGTTCTTCGAGTTTGGGAAAACTCTTGAATTCTTTGACCTGCGTTTTGCCACGGAGATTGGCCACGGGTTCATAACCATCGAGCCAGATATATTCCAATTTATATTTTGCCATGTGAGTTCGTGATGTGTTTTGTTTCGGTGTCAAAATCAGTCCATCGGATTTCCAAAAGCATCCGGTGAACCTGTGTGAAAAACTTTTTAGCAGGGCGGATGCCATACCGCAAGCAGTTTGCTGAAAAATTAGATTTGCCCCTGCCTGCAAGGGTTTTATTACTGTCACAATTTAATCAGCTGCCCGCCGGGCGCCGTAATTTACTGTTGAAATTTGGCCATGCTGGGCGAATTGGTTCGCTACGCCGCGCAGGAATCGGGACCAACTGCTTGCTATAGTTGGTGAGGCACTGGCTTGCGGAATCAGCTCCGGGAGCCAAACAAATGAACAAACATTTTGCATCGTCACGGACTTTATTATTGAATTTGGACTCATTTATCTTCTGCGAGGAAATGTTAAGTGTTAAAGACACTCTGCGATCGACCGTGAACCTGACCTTTGATGGCCGGGTCATGAAGACTTATCTCGGTCCGGATGCACAACACCGCTTCCGCAACGAAGTGCGCGTCCTGCGTCACCTCGAGTCGCAAGGATGCAACTTCGTTCCGCGACTGCTGGAGGCGGATGAAAAAACTCTCCGCATTATCACCAACAATTGCGGTTCGAGGGTGGAACACCTCGACCCCGTGCGCATGCAGGAATTATTCGCCGAACTGAACAAATTCGGCGTAAGGCATGACGACATCGATTTGCGAAACGTGACTTACCGTCCGTCGGACGGTCGCTTTTGTCTGGTTGATTTCGAGTTTGCCACCCTGCTCGACACTCCACCTGGCCGTCCGGAGAAATGATCCAGATGAATCGCGAAATACATTCAGTCCATGAAGCGCGAAAGCGAAGAAAGGTCTCTAAATCCCCAAAACCGCTGATCCTGAAATGGTTTGGCTGGACGGACAGGGGCAAGGTCCGTCCCAATAACGAGGATTCCTTTTTGGGTCTTCGTTTTGATACCCGGGAGGTTCATCGACTCGGCAAATTTGGCGAGGCCTCGCTTGAGACGATGGACTTCACGTTTGCCGTAAGCGATGGCATGGGCGGTGCCCAGGCCGGCGAATTTGCCAGCCGGATTGCCGTCGAAAAGATCACCACGCTGCTGCCGCGCGCCTTTCATCATTCCGTCAGCGGCCTACAAGCGGGCTTTGCCGATGTGCTGGCAGAATTGTTTACACAAATTCATCGTGCGCTCGTTTTTATCGGGCAAAGCTATGATGAATGTCAAGGTATGGAAACCACGATGAGCCTGTGCTGGTTTACGCCGGGCAAAATGTATTTCGGCCACATCGGCGACAGCCGGATTTACCATCTGCCGGCAAAGGCAAAGACCATGCGTCAACTTACGCATGACGACACACACGTCGGTTGGCTGCTCCGTCAAGGTCAAATCAACGAGCGGGAGGCACGCACACATCCACGCCGGAAAATCCTCCAAAGGGCGCTCGGCGGCGGAAATCAATTCATTGAACCCCAGGTTGGTGCGGTGGTGTTTGAACGCGGCGATATCTTTTTGCTATGCACGGACGGCCTGACCGAAGGTCTTTACGACGGACAACTCGTTGAAATACTGCGGGAAAGCGAAGATGTTGCCCGGCATCTGGTTGAGTCGTCCCTCCAGAATTCCGGATGTGACAACACCACTGCTCTGGTCGTGCAGGTTGGTTGAGCGAAATCCCGATTCCGTGCGGTCTATTTGAAATAAAAACGGTGGGCAGCTTGCGCTGCCCACCGTGTGATTTCCAAGCAATTCCAATCTTAGCTGTGATAGCCCTCTTCGCCGTGTTCCGGAATGTCGAGACCAGACATTTCGACTTCTTCAGACACGCGCAGGCCGACGAGCAACTTGGTGACGTAGGCGCAGAAGATGGTGCCTACGAAAACCAACAAAAGCGTCACACCAACGGTCTTCAGCTGTTCAATCAATTGAGGCTGGAAGAGATTGTCGGTGACATATTTGCTTAAGTTGGTCGCCAGGTTCGGATTGGCAGCTTGACGGGCAAACATACCGGTCATGATCGCACCTGTCATACCGCCGATGCCGTGAACGCCCCAGGCATCCAGTGAATCATCCATGCCCAGCCAGCCTTTAACCTTGTAGCAGAAGAACCAGGGGATGGTGCCGGCTGCAACACCGATCCAGATCGAGCCGGAAGGAAGGACATAACCGCAAGCCGGAGTGATAAGCACCAGGCCCGCCACCGCGCCGGAGCAAAAACCGAGCACACTGGGCTTTCCCTTGACGATCCATTCCCACATCGGCCAAACGAATGAGGCAACCGCTGTGGCAATTGTGGTCGTAGTGAAGGCGTTGGCTGCAATCACGTCTGCCGCCACTGCACTGCCGGAGTTAAATCCGTACCAACCGACCCACAGCATGGAAGCGCCAATGTAAGTCAGAACAATGCTGTGCGGGGTGAAGTTTTCTTTGCCGAAACCGAGGCGTTTACCGATGATGATGCAAAGGATTAAGCCTGTCCATCCGGAGGTCATATGCACCACCGTGCCGCCAGCGAAGTCGAGTCCTTTGATCGTTGCATTCGCATTCCAGCATCCGTTCATCAAACCATTGACGCCCCAGACCATGTGACCCTGGGTGAAATACACGACGAACATCCACAAGGTGATGAACACCAGAATGGCCTTGATTTTCATACGTTCAGCAATCGAACCAACGATAAGCGCGGGAGTAATGATGGCGAACATCATTTGGAACATGGCATACACGTTTTCCGACACCCAATAGGAGTAGCCCGGATTCGGCGCGGAAGTGACGTTGGAAAACATCCAGCAAACTTTGGGATTGCCGACAATGCCCTTAATCCAGTCATTCGTCATGCCCAACGGGCCGGTGGCTGTACCATCACCGCCGAAGATCATTCCGTAACCGCAAATAATATACAGAATGGTCACCAAGCCGGTGATGAGGAAGCATTGCGCGAGAACGGACAACACGTTCTTCTTACGAACCATGCCGCCGTAGAACAATGCGAGGCCGGGGAGGGTCATGAACAAAACCAGCGCCGTGCTGGTCAGCAACCACGCGTTATGTCCAGCGCCGGGAAACGACACATAGGAACCCGTGCTGTTCGAAAGGTTGGTGTTGATGATGGAGGCACCGAGTCCGAAGTTCACCGTCCAGTTGCCGTTCGTATCCTTGTAGGTCGCCGTAGGATCAGAGTTCTGGAAATAGGCCTCAACTGATTCCAGCCGTTGTTCCACAGAGGGGCCATTGGTCAGCGGCGGGGCGGCCGGAGCGGCGACAGCGGGGGCATTTGTGGTTGCCGCCGGAGCATTGGTGGCGGCAGCGTTCGTATCATCCGCACGAGCGGTAAATGCGCCCAAAGCGGTCGCAGCCATTAAAGCCAGGGTCAATAAATGTTTTTTCATGTTTATTTATAGTGAGGGTAATTTTTTTGGTTTTTACTTAAATGGCTGAATCACCTTTTTCTTCGGTGCGGATGCGCACTGCTTCTTCGACCGTGGAGATAAACACCTTGCCATCACCGATTTTGCCGGTTTTGGCGGCTTTAATGATCGCACCGACCGCAGCGTCCTTCTGACCGTCCGCGATGACCAGTTCGATTTTAATTTTCGGAAGGAAATCAACCGTGTATTCGCTGCCACGATAAATTTCCGTATGTCCCTTCTGACGGCCGAACCCTTTGACCTCGCTCACGGTCATACCTTCGATACCGATTTCGCTGAGGGCGTCTTTCACCTCTTCAAGCTTGAATGGTTTAATGATCGCTTCAATTTTCTTCATAGTTTGTTTTTGTTTAAGCTGCGCTTGGTCCCATGTTGCCAACAACGGGCAGGCCGGTTAAATGCCCAGCCATTGTCGTTACCGCCTTTAGCAACGACGATGCCAGCCCGAAATTAATTTCTGGGGCGCGTGGAAAACCCTTGTTTTACAGGGCTTTCACAGCAACTGATTTTTTTTAGCCAGCACCGGGACGCCATTCATCTGTTGTCTTTTGCGCAGCGAAGAAACTTTTAACCAATCGGAAATTCCCCCGAAATTCCGGAAACATATCGCGAAGATTTCAGTTTCGGCCTGTAAATTTGACTCTGTGCGCCCAAGAATTTTAATGACACTCAGCGTCGCTGCGGGAACAATGGCGTTCGAATTTGATGTGCTGACATGACGGTGACGCTGTTCATTCCTTGCTTTGTTGACGCGCTGTTTCCACGCGCCGGCATCAGCATGGTGCAACTCCTGGAAAGACTCGGCCACAAGGTGGTGTGCCCCGGGGCAATCTCCTGTTGTGGCCAGCCGCCTTTCAATTCCGGATATTGGGAGGAGGCCCGCACGGTGGCCGTACCGGTTTTGAACTCATTGGAAAACGCCGAAGCCATTGTAATTGGATCCGGTTCTTGCGGGGCGATGTTGAAAGTTTTTTATCCGCAGCTTTTTGAGAACACGCCCCAAGCCGAACTCGCCAAACAAATCTCGGCTCGTACCTGGGAGTTCTCCGATTTTCTCGCCAACAAGCTCGGGGTCACCGACCTCGGCGCCAAATTTCCCCACAAGGTCACCTTCCACGATGGCTGCCACGGCCTGCGGGAACTTAATCTAAAAAAGCCGCCGCGGACATTGTTGGCCGGCGTCCGCGAGTTGCAGTTGATTGAAATGTCGGAAGCTGAAACCTGCTGCGGTTTTGGCGGCACGTTTGCTGCGAAATTTCCCATGATCTCCACCGCCATGGGAGACGGCAAATGCGCGTCCGCCGCCGAAACCGGCGCGGAATACATCGTCTCAAACGACTCCAGTTGCCTCATGCACCTGCAAGGTTTGCTTTCCCGCCAGGGCAAGGCGATAAAGACCATCCATCTCGCGGAAGTCCTCAATCAACAATGATTTGACCCCCGCCATGACCTTCGCCTCCCAATTCCTAAAGCAAGCGCGTGTGATGGCGGGTGATTTGCGGCATCGCAAAATCATCCGCACAGCCCTGGGCAACTACGAAACCGCCCGCGACCAGCGCAAGGCAACTTATCAGGATTGGCAAGGCGCCCGCCGGTTGGCGGCCGAAACCAAATGGGAAGCAATCAATCACCTCGATCAATACCTCGAAAAATTGGTCCGCGAACTCGAATCGCGCGGAACCAGAGTTCACTGGGCGGAGAACGCGGCGCAGGCGCGCGACATTATCCTGGGTATCGTGCAGGAGAAGAAAGCCCGCTCGGTCATCAAGTCCAAGGCGATGACGAGCGAAGAGATTCATCTGAATCAGGCCCTTGAGCAAGCGGGTCTCAACGTTGTCGAATCCGACCTGGGCGAATTGATCGTCCAGCTCCGTAACGAACCGCCCTATCACATTGTTTTTCCTTCGATGCACCTGACACGGAGCGAAATCAGCGAACTATTCGAGCGCGAACTTGGCAGCGCACCAACGAACGACCCCGAAGAACTCACCATGATCGCGCGCCGCGCGCTCCGCAAAAAATATCTTACTGCGGACATCGGTATCACCGGCGCTAATTTCGCCATCGCCGAAACCGGCATGATTTCCATCACCGAAAACGAAGGCAACGCCCGGCTGACGGCAGCGCTGCCCAAGACGATGATCACACTGCTGGGCATTGAAAAAATCCTGCCGCGTTTCGAGGATCTTGCGCTTTTTCTGCCAATGCTGGCCACCATGGGCACGGGGCAAGCATTGACCGGTTACAACACGATGTATTCCGGGCCGCGCCAACCCGGCGAAACAGACGGCCCCGGAGAATGGCACGTTGTGCTTCTGGACAACCATCGCACCGAGCTCCTGGCTGACGCCGAGCAACGCGACGCGCTACACTGCATCCGCTGCGGTGCCTGCCTGAACGTCTGCCCGATTTTCCGCAATGTCGGCGGCCATACGTACGGCACCACCTACAGCGGCCCGATCGGTTCCGTCATTACACCGCATTTGCGGGGCTTGCAGGATTGGAAACATCTTTCCAACGCGTCGACGCTTTGCGGCGCCTGTACCGAAACTTGTCCTGTAAAAATCGATCTGCATCATCACCTGTTGCAAAACCGTCGCAATGCCGGCCGGAAAGAACCGGCGTTCAAGGAGCAATTTGCATTCAAACTTTTTGCCGCCGCAGCGAATCGACCGAAACTATGGAACTTTGCAATAAGATTTGGCCGCATACTCCAGCCCTGGCTGAACGTTGTGAAAGGTTCGCGGTTGGATCCGGCCAGGGCTTGGACGCAAACGCGCGATTTGCCGCCGCTCGCAAACGAATCGTTTAAAGACTGGTGGAACAAGCGAAAATGACCGAACGCGAAAATATTCTCGGGCGTATCCGCGAGGCTCTAAAGGCGAATGCACCCGCGCCTGGCTTGCAGGACAATGCTCACGGAACCGTCTCTGCCCATTCGACGCCCAAACAATGGCTGCCATGCGTTAGCGACGACCCGAGCGAACAACTCGCCCTGTTCGCAAAAAACGCCGCCGGATTGAAGGCCGATTTTCAATTGCTCAGTTCCGCCGATGAAGCGCGCCAAGCCCTAGTACGTATGCGCAATGGCGAAGGCTGGAAAAAGGTCGCCTGTCATTCCGGCGGATTGACGGATCCGATCTGCCCGGTTTTGGACCTCCCTCTGCTCCGCACCGATCGCGCCTACGACGTTAACGTCCTCGAGGCTTGTGACGCGGGCGTCAGCGAGTGCGACGCTCTAATCGCGCAAACCGGCACCGTCGTGGTCACCAATCGCAGCGCTGGCGGACGCGCTTTATCCGTGTTGCCGCCGCACCATGTCGTCCTCGCGCGCCGCGATCAACTACTGGCCGACTTGCCTGCCGCGTTCGCGTTGTTGAAAAAAAAATATGCGACGGGTTATCCAAGCATGATTTCCTTCATCACCGGTCCGAGCCGGACCGGTGATATTGAGCGTATCCTGGTTCTTGGCGCGCATGGTCCCAAGAAATTGACAATTTTGTGTTTTTAGCTGTGTTCTCATGGACATTTCAGAAATAAACAATTGCTTGGAAAAAGCCCTATCACACCTCATTTTGAATAATTTCCCGAATTGAAACTGCCGCCGTTCAAGCTAATATTCCAGTGATGAAAGGTAAGTTTTTGTTGCCAGCCATCTTCATTCTGGTATTTGCCCTGTCGCGAATTCCAGGGTTGATGCCGTGGAATTTTAGTGTCGCCTACGCGTTTATGTTTTGCGCGGGCGTTTATTTTCCCGGCGCGTCCAAATGGTGGCTGCCATTGGCGGTGATACTGCCCACGGACCTGGCGTTAAACATTTTTCATTACCACGTTGCGGCGTTTACCCCTGAAATGGCTTTGAACTATGCCATTTACGCGATGATCATCGGCCTGGGAAAATGGATTGGCCCAGGCGCAGGATTTTTCAAATTGATCAGCGGTGGATTACTCGGCGCCGTGGTTTTTTATCTCATCACCAATACCCTTTCCTGGGTGACCGATCCGTACTACGCCAAGACGATTGCCGGGTGGATTCAAGCGCTGACCATCGGACATACGGAGTGGCATCCGACAACCTGGGAATTTTTCCGCAACACCCTCATGAGCACGGGACTATTTACGGCGCTGTTTGCGGGCGCCGCGAAAATAGCTGCCGAATCCCCTGCGGACAAAACCGCCGGAGCGCATGATCCGGGACCCGAAGCTGAAGCTGAACCGGAGGAAGCAAAAACGTGAAGATCGGGGTCATTTCCGACACCCACGGTTTTCTTGATCCCCGCGTGGAGAAAATCTTTGAGGGCGTGGATCATATATTGCATGCCGGCGACATCGGGTATGCCGCTCTCATCCTTGAACTGGAATATGTCGCCCCGGTGACAGCTGTCGTCGGCAATAACGACGCCGAGCTGAGTTTCAAGGAAACAGAGAGCATCGAACTCGCCCGGAACAAGATCATCCTGCATCACATCGTCAATCCTCATTCACCGTCGGAAAAAATTGCCCAATTGTTACAACGCAAACGCCCGGACATGGTGGTCTTTGGTCATACTCACAAAAAGTTTTCTCACATCGTCAACGGCATTTTATATTTCAATCCGGGATACGCGGGCAAACCGAAGTTCGGGGCGGAACGCAGTGTGGCCATCGTGGATATCGACCAGGAAGGCATCCGGCACAAATTCATCCCGCTCTAGTTCAGAGCCCCTTTAATCTATCCAGAATGTCACTGGAAATCTTTTCACTGGCCAGCATCCAGCGATGAAGAGGCGACCACACCATGAGTTCCGTTGCCAGGGGCAGCCGGGAACTGGCGGCCGGAATGATCATCAAATCGCGCGGGGTATAATAAGTGTAGACCGGAATTTCCCAAAGGGTGTCCGCGGTCGCATCCAACTGTCGCAAGAACTCGCTGCCGGGCCTCATGTCACGCGCGCCCTGGCTGGGATAAAGCCAGGCGGTCAGGGTACCACGGAAAGGCCCGGAAATGGCAAAAAACGCCCTGGCTGGCCGATCGGGTTGGAGCTGTTGCAAATAGCATCGCGCCACCAAACACCCCATGCTGAAACCAACGACGGCAAAAGGCAGATTGACCGGCAAATTTTTTGCCACGTACTCCGAGAGTTTGCGCGCCAAGTCGGTTATACCCAGACGCCCATCACGCGGATACAAGGTCGGTGCCCAACAAGTGTGCCCGGCGGCTGCCAGGCGGCATTCCAATCGGCGGAAGGTCTTGCCGGTATCCCAAAAACCATGAACCAGAAGGACGTTCATGAAACCTCAATTCGACGCCAGTTTTGTCGCCATTTCTTTGACGCAGCGCAAATCCAATTTTCCGGTTCCCAAAAATGGAAAGCTCTCAACCCGGTGGAAATCGTCGGCTTTCGGCTTCCAGAGATTAGGCAGGTCACAAGCGGAAAACTTCTCAAGGCACGACGGCAGATCATTTTCCGAAACTTTATGCAGCACGATGAGCCGCTCGCCCCTTTTCTCATCCGGCACACCAGAAACAACAAACATCTGTTCGGCCGTGTTGGCGAGTTCGTGCAATTTTTCCTCGATTTTGAGATGTGGAACCATTTCGCCGCCGATTTTGCTGAAGCGGCTCATGCGGCCGGTAATCTGCAAGAAGCCGTCCTCATCAAGAAACGCCATGTCACCGGTGCAGTACCAGCCATCGCGCAATACTTCCGCCGTCTTTTCCGGCTGCCCGAGATAACCGCTCATGATGTTCGGCCCGTATACCAGCAACATCCCCGGTTCCCCAAGCGGCACGGGTTTTGCGTTCCATGGATTATCGGCATTGGCAATTCGAGCCTTCATGCCCAGCAAAGGGCGCCCGATCTTGCCCCGTTTGCCTCCGACTTGATGAAATCCCGGCGCCCGAAAATTCATCATGTTCACCGAAACTGCCGGGCCGCATTCAGTGGTGCCGTAACCTTCCAGCGGGCGGATCCCAAAACGTTCCTCGAATGCCGCCGCGATACGGTCCGGGAGTTTTTCGGCGCCGGTAATGACATAGTGCAATCCGCCAAAATCCTCGGGAGTGACACTGCGCATATAGAGCTGCAGGAATGTCGGCGTGGCCAGCAGGATGGTGACCGCGTGTTCCCGCGCGAGCGTGCCAATGACTTTTCCGTCCAGTGGATTCGGATGAAATACAACGCCGGAACCGACCGCCGAAGGCAAACACAGCGTCACCGTGAAACCAAACGAATGGAAAAACGGCAAAATGCCAAGGAAACAGTCGTGGTGGGTGAGACTCAAAATATTTTCCATCTGGCGGATGTTGGAAATAATGTTGAAATGCGAAAGCATCACCCCCTTGGGTTCGCCGGTGCTGCCACTCGAAAAAATGACCGTGGCCAAATCATCCACATGAACCGGCTTTTCGCTGCCGGCAACTTTTCTCAACAGCTTTAAAGGAGCAAATTTGGCAAGCAGCAGCGCGCTGAGCTTCTCCATTGTGCCGGGGTTGGCAGCGAGGTCTTCAAGAAATATGAGTTGCCCAGGCGGGGTCAGTTTGATTTTTTCCAGGAATTTTCGAGAGGTGATTACCGTCTTGATGTCACACTGCCGGGCACAGTTGGCCAGGGTCGGTTCGGAAAGCGTGTAATTCAAATTGACCGGAACCTTGCCGCAAAGCAGCGCCGCATGGTTGACCAGCGCACCCGGCATGCTTGGCGGCAGATAGATTCCCACCATGTGCTGGCCGGCCCAGACTTTCTTCAATCGACGCGCCAGGAAGACCACTTTGGCCACCGCGGTACTGCAATTGAGCTTTCCACTGGTGGCATCGGCCATGCAAAACCGGCGGGGATGTTTTCGTGCGGCGCGGATGAAATCCCCGGGCAAAGGTTCCATGCGAGAACGTCGGAAACGCCAGGCATCGGCAATCAGATTCTGAACCGCTTCACGGACTTCCACCGCGGCGGTGGCAGGCGACATCGGCGCGCCAAAACTCACGGTAATCGGATGGGGGATGCGTTGCGGAAAACGCCTCACCATGCGGCCATGTTCAAAGCTGGTCGGGCTCCCAAGCACGCCGTCCAGGGCGACCGGAATGATGGGCGCATCCACATTTTTCATGATCCGTTCGAATCCGCGATGGAATTCAAGCAATTGTCCAATCCTGGTGATTTGCCCCTCGGCAAAAATACAGACGACCTCGCCGGCACGGATGGCGTCGCTCGCCGCCTGAAGCGAATGAATCAATTCCCGCGGGCGTTGTTCCGAGGAAACTGGAATTACCCGCAAAATCCTGGCAAACGGTTTAAGCCAGCGATTTTCATAAAGGTCCTTGTGCATCAAAAAGCGCACCGGGCGGTCGGTTGAGGCGATCATTAACAGCGCATCGGCGAAAGAAAGATGGTTACAGACGAAGAGCGCACCTCCTTTTTCCGGAATATTATCGCGCCCAACTATACGAATGCGATAAAACGTATTGGTCACACACCATAACACGAACCGCAATAACGCATCCGGCATGAGTGAGAGCAAATAAATGCTCGCCACCAGCGTCAAAACAGAGATGACCACGAAAATCTCCGGTGGGGACAGCTTGAGAACGGTCGTGAAGATTCCGAACAGGCCAGCCGCAAAAAAGATACCAATCCACGAGATCAGATTCGCGGCTGCCAGGACAGCACCCTTCTGTTCGCGATTGGGCCGGTATTGCAAGATGGCGGAAATTGGCACGATGTAGAACCCTCCAAATAGACCGAGCGCCCATAAATTGATGGCCACACCGGAAGGCGACATACCTCGGCGTCCGAGTAATGCTGCGCAGACTGTCAGGCCAATCGCGCCGAGCGGAATCAACCCGGTCTCAATTTTCCCGGCGGAGAGAAATCCCGCTAAAAAACAGCCTAAACCGATTCCGATGCCCGTGGCCGCCTGCAGATAACTGGTCTCGATCGGGTTATCGATTCCCATCACATCCTTTGCGTAGACCACAATTACCAATTGAATGAGTGCCGCGATGGCAAAAAAGTAGGTGTTTCCAATCAACGCCAACCAGAGCGGCCGGTCGCGATGCATAAACTTCATTTGCGCCCATAGGTCGGCCACAAAATTCAGTCGGAATCGTTTTGCAGGATCTGCTGCGGGTACTCTGGTGATTTGCCAACCTGTGGCCAGGCCAACGAAGGCTAATACGACCAGCGTGGCACCCGGCCATTTTGGTTGAGTGGCCATCAATCCGCCGATGACCGTGCCGCCGACAATGCCCACGAAAGTCCCAAACTCCAAAATACCATTACCCCACGACAGTTTCTTCTCCGGCAACAATTCCGGCAGCAGTCCATATTTTGAAGGACCAAAAATCGCGCTGTGCAAGCCCATTAAAAACACACAGAAAATTGTGATGGATAGATAATTTCCGGCGAGGCTGTAAAAGGCGAGGAGCATCACAAAGATTTCGAAAACCTTGACACTAATTACGACGTGACGTTTGCTGAAATGATCGGCAAGAAAACCACCCGTCATCGAAAAAAATATGAAAGGCAGGGTGAAGAGCACGGTAACGATGGTGATGAGCCGGTCACGCCTCGCGGCCGGCACGATTGTCTCGGTGATGATAAAAGTCGTAAGCCACCGAAGCGTATTGTCACTGAACGCCCCTTGAAACTGGGTAACGATCAACGCCCAGAAGCCGCGTTGGGATGCTGGAAGGTTTTCCGTGTCGTTCATGCCTCAAAACTAACGGTTTCCACGGCAAAGTGTGAATCGAAAAACTTTGAATTAATATCGTTTGAAACGATGCTGTTTCGGGAAAACGTTGATTTTAACACGTATGGTGCTAAGATACCCCGGAGAGATCAAGCCACTATGGATAACTCTGCAGCTAAAACCATTTTATTCATCGACGATGATCCGATCGTGTTAATGGCCTACCGCACGAGCATGGCTCAAGCGGGGTATGCTGTTGAGACCGCTCGTGACGGGCTGGAGGCGATGAGGCAGCTGGCTCTGATCACGCCGGATGTCATCATCCTGGACTTGATGCTGCCGAAGTTCAACGGCGTCGAAATCATGGGCTTCATCCGTGGCAACCCGAAACTCAAGAATATCCCCGTCATTGTGCTGTCCACCCATTCAATCATCGATTCCGAAGGCGAGCCGATGCTGGAGACAGCGCAACGAAGATTGATCAAGGAGACCTGTACGCCAGCCAGCATGCTGGAGGCGATCCAAGAGGCACTCACCAACGCGCGGCCGATTTAGAGGTTGTCAAAACCGGTCCGGACGTCCCCGCCAATATTTGGAATGCCGGTGTTGAACTGGCCGCCGTTGCCGTAGGAAAACCAATTCGGATCGAAATAATCTCCAGCCACATTTTGACGGAATATGATTTTCCACTTCTGCGCATGCCCGTCGCCCGCCACTGCGATGAGATAGGGCTGTGAAGCGAATGGAGGCAAAATACGATGATAATGATTATCGCAGGTCTCGTGATAAATCATTTGGTCCGCCGGTTGGTCGAAAAGGGACATTTTCAACCCTGGCACCTCACAACTCTGTTGCCACACGAGATAACGGGCGCTCGATGAAGTAATGCTGTTAGCGCCGGGTGTCCCGGCGGGCACGGTGTTAGTCAAATCAGATGGACACCAGAAAACCCGCGGATTGGCGAGTGCGAGCATTTGCGCCACACCACCATAAAGATACGTTTCGCTGACGGTCGAAGCGGCGAGTGAAACATCATCAACGGGCACACCGAAATTCAAGGCCGAGGGCACGGCACCATTGTTGTCGTCCACATAAAGCGAATAGGCGATGCCGATTTGTCGAAAATTGCTCGTGCAACGGATCACTTGCGCCCGTTGCCTGGCCGAGGCCAGCGCCGGCACTAGCAGCGCCGCCAGTATCGCGATAATGGCAATCACCACCAGTAGTTCCATCAAAGTAAATCCTGGCGGCACATTCGATGCCTGAGATCGACGGTCATTCGATAGAGTCATTGTTCGTTGACGTTTCCTTATCCACAAAGGACGCCCAAGTAAAATAACAAGTTACAGCAATTTTTAAAGGTGACCTCAATTCATTTGAACCAGAAAGAACAATCATGCGTGTCGCACATAGCAGACGTAAACCCTGATGGTGGGGACGAAGAACAAACCACTTAACACGTCTTTTCGTTCAGACAACCGGGCAACCAACTCCACTGCAACGGGTGAATGGCAAATACCGCGGTCAAGAAAGCGGCGGGGCAGAAAGGGGCCGCCATTTGCGACATAATGAAATAAAGTAAGAAGAATGGCGGGTTGTGGGGTAACAAGTTGCTGAGGTGACGACCGGCGGGACCGAGTTTGAAAATCTACCAATCCAGCTTAAGGGGAAGAGTCGGCAAAGAATGCAGGTCAGATGCCTGGACATGGATGGACGCAACACAATAACCCCCGTGGTCAGACCGGCCTTAATCCGTCTATTAACATAGACGTAGATATCGTCGTCGAAATTGACAAAACCCTGACGAAGCGTCTAGCTGAATACGATCGGGATCATAGCCCCTCAAATTATACAGATGCCGGAAACACTAGCACACATACGGCGGGTCACGACTTAGGAGAATGTCAGTTGTTGGCGGACGTACGAGGTCATTTAAGAGCATCAAGTGCACTACCGGACTCGTCAGAATTTCGCATGCCACCCTTTGATTTTCTCCGACCTGTTCCCGGCAATAATTGCCTGACCGGAAACATTTGTTGCAATTCCGGGAAATTATTACCGGAATGAAAGATTTCAATTCAATTTTAAGGCGGAGGCGGAGGTCCTTGATGCGGATCACGAGGAATCGCCGCCACGACCGAGCCATAGAAAATTCACTGCTTTGCGACCGCCGGCATCTGACGAAATTCCGCAAGCCAGGCCGGACCGGGGCCGCAACCGCGCACCGAAGTGTCCGGGCGGCGTTCAAGCCGGATACCTTTCGCGAGCGCCCATTCCAGTCGGTCCCACAGGCGAAAATTGTCAAGGATCGGATTCAGGATATTGGTGATGGTACAATAATGACTATTCTTCGGATCCGTATGGTGGCGGGCGTGATGTTTTGCCGTTTGCAAGATTAGCGCGTCCTGTAGAAAGGAGATGAGACGACCATTTTCCTTGCGCGTGCGGTGTGACCATTTGTGAAATTCATTCGCGTTGGCGCTTACCAGCGCAAAGAGCCAGACCTGCCACGTCAGGCAATCGAGCTTCCAGGCGACCAGCACGGGAATTGACGCGAGCAACATCAAATCCCACGAACTTTGCCACCAGTTGTGGCGCGTCATATGCCGTGGAAAATGATGGTGAATGGTGTTGGGTCGTCCGACGAACCGTCCAATGAAAGGCGTATCATCCCGGACGTAAGCGTCTTCGAGCCAATGAACACAGCCGGCGACGAATTCGGCCGAAAAAACCGTGCCAATGAAATCCAGTGATGAACTTAATATAACATTCATACCGTGGTTTTAACTCAGCTTGCGCCGAAGGTGTGAATTGATAAAACTAGGTAGACATCACTTAAATCGATGAACGTTCATCATCTCGAACTTTTTTATTATGTCGCCCGCCACGGCGGCATCATGCCGGCGGTGCGCAACATACCGTATGGGATACAACAGCCAGCCGTGAGCGCGCAGGTGGCGCAACTGGAGGAGTTCCTGGGCGTAACCCTATTTCAGCGCCGTCCGTTTGCGTTAACACCCGCGGGCGAGAAACTCTTTGACTTCATCCGGCCCTTCTTTTCCAATCTCGAAAAAATCGCGGCGGAATTTCAAGGCGGCCAGGCCCGCCATTTTCGGATCGGCGCCTCAACCATCGTTTTGCGCGATCATATGCCGCAGCTTCTGGGAGGCATCCGTGGAAAATTTACGGGGCTGAAAATCTCCTTACGCGAAGGCTATCCGATGCAATTGGAGGAGATGCTGTCGAAGGATGAAATTGATGTGGCAATCACCTTGATTGAGAAAAAACCGGTACCCGGACTTCAATCGCTCGTGCTCCTTGAATTGCCGATGGTGTTGCTGGTGGAGCAAGGCAGTAAAATAAAATCGGCGGAGGAATTATGGCGGCGAGACAAAATTGCCGAACCGCTGATTTGTCTGCCCGCGCATGAAGCATTGACTAAAAGATTTAGCGCCCGGCTGCAAGAGCTAGGTGTTGAATGGTTCCCCGCCATCGAGGCCAGCTCCGCCGGGTTAATCGAAACCTATGTTGCGGTCGGGCTGGGCATCGGCGTATCCGTGCAAATACCGGGCAAAACACTGCCGAAAAACGTGCGCGCCCTGCCCTTGCCGGATTTTCCCCTGGCGATCATCGGAGCGTTGTGGCGTGGCAAGAAATCGGCATTGCTGGATGCATTTTTGGACATGGCCAGACAGCGCGCACTTGAATTAATTTAACCAGCGTTCATTTTCAGGACAGGAACGGCTGGAGTTCAGACAAAGGAGCGAAGTTTTCCCGACTTTTTCCCAGCAGAGGCGTTTTGGCGCAGCAACTGCTTGATTGCAACTACTAAATCGTAGTTCGGTTTGAGCATTTAACAACAACACAACAAACTACATGGCTCTGCCATTGCCATTTTTAACTAAAGGTCCACGTAAGAGGCGGGCACAGATGATTTCTGTTGATCTCGGTAGCCGGACGACCAAGGCGGTCGTCATGGAACGACGCGGTGAAGTTCTGGCGCTCACGCGTTACGCATTACTGGACGCTCCCATTTTCGACAAGAAAATCTCGCCGGAAATGTTGACGGAACATCTCCGCGCCGTGGCGAGCGCCCTGGGCAATACGACCAAGTATCTCACCGTTGCCATCGGCGTTGAGGATGCCATTGTGCGACAGATTGAACTACCGCAAATCCCCCTGGACGAAATGCGGCAGGTGTTGCGGATGAACCACAAGAATTATCTGCAGCAGGATCTACCGAATCATGCCTTCGATTGCCATATTGTCCCGCCGCGCTTGGATAAAAGCCCTGATGCGGCCCGAGTCAATGGTGTGCCGAAATTAAAGGTCTTGGCGGCGGCGACAAAACAGCAGTTGGTGGGCGATTACATGAAGGCAGCGAGTGCCGCCGGATTGTCTATCGAATTCCTGGTTCCAGGTTTGATCGGTCCGATAAATACGTTTGAGCAAGCCCTGCCCGAAGTATTTGAGAAGGAGACCATCGCCCTGGTTGACATTGGCTTTAAGCACACGTCGGTCTGCGTTTTGAGCCAGGGAGAAGTTGCGCTGAACCGCATGGTGAACTTCGGCGGCGACAAGTTAACCGCCGGCCTGGCTGAGTCGTTGCACATTAGTTACGCGGAGGCGGAAGGCATCAAGGTCGGCATGGCACCGGAAGTGGAAGCCGCCCTGCAAATGCAGGTATCTCCGCTGGGACGCGAAATTCGTGCTTCACTCGATTTTTTTGAACATCAGCAGGACCGGCCAGTTTCGCAAGTCTATGTAAGCGGCGGGACTTCCCGTTCGGAAATGATCTTGCAAATGCTGCATTCGGAATTGTTGCTGGAATGCAAGACCTGGAACCCGACGGGCTTTCTACAGCTTGCACTCCCGGGACAACAAGCCGTCGAAGTCGAACATATCGGCTCGCAATTGACGGTGGCTGTGGGCGCCGCGCTGTCAGCTTTCTAAGACTATGCCTATCCAAATCAATTTATTGACTGAGGCGCTGGCGCAAGAAGATTCCCGCAAGCGGGATCCGGTTAAACGAGCCATCTTTGGCGGTGCACTGGCCGTGGTAATGATGCTGGTCTGGTTTAGTTCCATTTTGCTGGAACATATGGTTGCGACGAGCAACCTGGCCAGAGTGCAGGCAGAAATCCAGGCCCACGAAAATGATTACAATGTCGAGGTCGCCGATTTAAAAAAGATCAATGAAGTACAAAGCCGCGTGGATGAGCTGAACAAACTGAGTTCGGCACGGTTCTTGCAGGGTGACCTTATGAATGCGTTGCAACAGCTATATGTCCCAAATGTGTGCCTGCTTCATGTACAGGTAAGTCAGAGCTACACACCTACTGGATCAGGTTCGGTCGTTGAGCACACAGTTCTGACACTGGATGCCAAGGATTCAAGCCCGAATCCCGGCGACCAGGTCAACCGTTGCAAAGAGGCCATCAACGAACTTAGTTATTTCAGAACCAATCTTGAGGCAAGCGATGGCGTAAAATTGTTCAATCTTTCGCCACAAGAGACGGCTCCGGGCTCCAAGCCTTTTGTCTTGTTCACCATTGAATGCCATTTTGCTGACAAAACCCGATGAAACGACTTTCACCAGCCAAGCGAAACCAGTTAATCATGGTACTGCTGATAACGGCAGCCTTGATCGGCTCGGTGTATTTCCTGTTGATCAGCCCGCAGAACACCGAAAATCACAAGCTCGTTAATCAGACCAACGATCGGCAGTCCGATTTGGACAAGTACAGAAAAATCATCAGCCAAGCAGAAGCTTCTTCCAATCAACTAGCCAGCGCTACTTTGCAGTTGCGGAACAGCGAGGCAGACATTGCCTCAGGCGATATTTACGCCTGGATATACGACACCATCCGCCGGTTCAAGACCGGATACAACTTGAATATTCCAACCGTCAGCCAGCCAGCCATCGGCGAGGTGGATTTAATCCCCAATTTCCCCTACAAGCAGCTCAAGCTTTCACTGGTAGGTACGGGCTATTATCACGATCTGGGAAAGTTTGTTGCCGACTTCGAAAATAATTTTCCACACATGCGGCTCGTCAATTTGTCCATTCAGACGGCGAGTGATCCAAATGGCGCATCCGAACAATTGTCTTTCCGCATGGATGTTGTCGCCCTGGTGAAACCGAACAGCTGAAACCTATGTTCCTGTCACGAAAACATATCTTGCTGATTGCCCTGGCCGCGGCCAGTGCGAGCGCCATCGCGCAGCAGGCAAAAACTCCGGCCGGCAATCCGGCGACCGAACGCTCGGTCTTCATTCTGCCGACCAACCCGCGTGAGGGACGCGACCCGTTTTTCCCTGAATCCATTCGTCCCTATGCCAATGCAGTGGTGGCCGCCCCCGCAGTGCCAATAATCAACACCCTTTCGATCCGGGGATTCTCGGGCACACCGGGAAATCGCATGGTCATTATCAACAACCATTCGTTCGGAATTGGAGACGAAGGAGATGTTCTGACAGCCAGCGGCCGCATTCATGTCCACTGTCTGGAAATCAATGACCACAGCGTGGTCATTGAAGCCAACAACCAGAGGCGCGAACTTAATTTCTCAACCCAATAAGCATTTTTCCAACACATGCCAAACCAGCAAAACAGTACAACAGCCGAAACTAAAACTAAAAACAACCAGTTATGAAAAAAATCGCCCACATCATCCTGCTGGCCGGCCTGGCCAGTGTGTTGGCTGTCCACGCACAGACAAACTCCGTGCCGCAAGATCAGCCGGCAACCACTTCAACTGACACCGCCGGGCAAGCCGCTGCGCGAGCAGCTCTGCAGCAAAAGTTGAATGGAACATCAACCGACACCGACAGCAATGCGGTGACTGTTGCCACCACCAACAGCGTCACCGTGGTCACCACGACCACGAACAGCCAGACCACGGTCACCACCAACGAGGCCCCGGCCTCAACAACGACCACCGAGATGACGGCAGTGACAACCACCAATGAAGTCCCGGCCGCCGCCGCCGCCGTCGAAGCAGCCCCCGCCCCTCCGGGAATTCCGCTCATTCAATTTTCCGATGTGCCGTTGACCACGGCCATTGAAAACCTTGCGCGTCAGGCCAACATCAACTACATGCTCGACCCCAAAATCGCGTATGGCCAGCCCGATCAAAACGGCCAGATCAAGGCGGAACCGACCCTTTCAATCCGCTGGGAAAACATCAGCGCTCAAAGCGCATTGCTGGCGTTGCTCGATAATTACGGATTGGAACTCATCAGGGACCAACACACTGGAATAGCCCGGATAACGGTGAAAGACCCCAGCGCACCGCCGCCGCTCTTTACGCGGGTGCTACAGTTAAAATACGCGAGTGTCTCCAACATGGTGACCGCGGTTGAATCAACTCTGACGGACAAACGCAGCAAGGTTCTCGCGGATAACCGTACCAGTCAGCTGGTCATCGTCGCCACCGATCCGGAACAGCAGGCCGTCGATATATTGATTGGTCAACTCGACAAACCAACCAAGCAGGTATTAATTGAAACCAAGCTGGTGGATATCTCCAGCAACCCGACCAGCCAAAAAGGGATTGATTGGAGCGGCACCCTGCAAGCCCAACATGTCGCCTTCGGAAATAGTTCCACATTCATAGTGCAACCAACTGCGGCAACCCCTGGAACCGCGACCACGGTTAACGGCGTAACCACCATCAGTGGCGCCCAGCCGGCCCAACCTGGTTTGGTGAGCGGCGTCCTGGCCAATCCTGCCGTGATTGCGAGCACCGTGGGGGGTTTTGGCCCGGAAGGATTCTTGAATGCCGACGGCTTAAGTGCGGTCATTTCCTTCTTGAATTCCTCGGCCGACGCGCAAATTGTCTCCACTCCACGGGTAGTTACCTTGGATAACGAAATGGCGACCATTGCGGTGACCCGTGGTTACCCGGTATTCAATGTTACTGCCGGCACGGCAAACACCACGGGTGGTTCCAGCGTTGGTTATACCAACGTCGGCACCACGCTGAAGGTCACCCCGAGGATTTCAGCTAACGAGCAAATTTGGCTCAAAGTCTGCCCGGAAGTATCAAGCTTTGCCGGCGTTGATACCCAAACGGTCGGCGGCCAGACTTATCAGGCCGACTTGTTTGACTTCCGCTATTTTGATACCCAGGTCCTCATTCCCAACGCCCACACCCTGGTGATGGGAGGATTGGTGCAAGACAATCCCATCTCCTCCTCCACCAAAGTTCCGTTGTTAGGTGACATCCCGGGATTGGGCTATGCCTTTCGCAGTGAGACGAAGTCTGTCAACAAGGACAATCTGTTGATCTTCATCACACCGACGATCGTCAAGGATGAAGACTTCCGCTCCAGCGATACACAGTTCTTCAAGTCATTGCCGACCAAGCGTCCGGTCCAGTTGGATCCGAACAACCTCTGGGACGGCACCCGTCCTTATAACTGGAGCAATCCGACGAATACAGACCCGGCTCAAGCGATCTTGAATGAGTCCTCCGTCCAATAAATTGCCCTGAAAACGCAAGCGGCGCATCTTTACGATGCGCCGCTTTTCATTTCAACCGCTAATTTGTTTCAAATATTCAAAGGAAAACAGGCCCGTGGCATGGCCATCCGCCCAAACCGGCTGGATGGCATAGCTTCCGACGTGGATAATCCTTAATAACACAAACGACCGCGCCGTAAGCTCTCCTCCGGGGTGCTTGTGCAAGTTGCCCATGATATCCGTCTCCCCTTTGCAGCCGGCACACGGACAGGCGCGGCGCAAATTCTCCAGAGGAATGAAGCATTCGTTGCCATCATCCCATTTGATGGCTAATTCCTGGCCGATACATTGAACCTCGAGAGGCCGCATCAAATCTATTTCAACCGCCGTTCGAACGCAGCCAGCGTCTCCGGGCTGACGTGGTGTTCTATGCCTTCCGCGTCCAATTCTGCGATCCGCTCGGAAACACCCAGCAACCGTAAAAAAGAAACGACCGTCGCATGCCGCCGTTTGCACTCCGCAGCCAGTTTGTCTCCAGTATCGGTCAAAAAAATAGCGCGGTACGGTTCCGTCTTCACATAACCATTCTTTTGCAGCCGGGCCAGGGTGCGGTTGACCGTCACATGCGTTACTCCCAGACGGCGCGCCAGATCCACCACCCGCGCCTCCCCGCGGGCCATGGTAAGATCGGCAATCGACTCGACATAATCCTGCGCCGTCTCCAGCGCGCGGTCGCGGCGCGATCGGCGAAAATTCTCCGCTTGTTGCGCAGGGGAACGTACGATCGGGGCAGTCGCTTTGTTTACGGAGCGCGGCATAATTGAAAGAGTGAATCCAACCGTGGTCTGGCCGTCGAGTTTTTAATTTGCAACGGCGGCTTCATTTCGCGGGAGAACGTGAATTCAGGATCATCCCGCTGGCAAAATGGGTCTTAAAAGAGACTTGGATGGGTGAGCAAACCACCCACGCTAGCGAGTGGCGCGAGGCCACCGGAAATTCAACTCAGCAGCAGCGGACGCGGCCAGACCAAGCCAGTCAAAACCATTCCGTCTTCTCCCCTGCGGCTCATCACCATTTGTAATTTGCCGGACGCTCGACCAAGTGCAGCAAATTTCCCTCACCATCCGAGAAAAACAAAACATTTCCAGCACCAGCCG
>JBEKMT010000359.1:0-5351 GCA_050008355.1 Verrucomicrobiota bacterium | reverse complement strand
CTAGGGCGTGTTTTCAAAATCAAAATTGTAACTTTGTGAAGCCAGAAACGTCTATGTTGTTGGTTCTTACAGATGAAAATAACGCCGCGGTTTCACGTATCGGATCTGCTCTGGGAGCGGATAAAAAAATTAACTTAGAAGGCCGGATTTACGTTATCGTTCACGCGACGAAAACGACGGGGGCGTCCACCCAAGGACGACCGGCTGATGTTCGAGGCGATGGTTTATATCCTGCGGGTGAGTTGTCCGTGGCGGGATCTGCCGCCCATCTACGGCCCGTGGAATTCGGTTTACACCCGCTGGCGGCGCTGGTGTCTGGCCGGCCTGTGGGAAAAGTTGCTTGCGGTGCTGGCGCGGGAGGCCGAAGGCAAGCTGCGGTTTCTGGATGCCAGCCACGTCAAAGTGCATCAGGATGCGAGCAACCCCGCTGGCGGCCAGCAAAATCAGGCCATCGGGCGCACCAAGGGCGGACTGAATACCAAGATCACTGCCTGGGTGGACGGACGAGGCCGAGCCGTGAGCTTGAGTCTGGCTCCAGGACAGCACGCCGATGTGAGCGTCGCGCAAGCAGCGGACCGCCCCAAGTTGCGTGGCACAATTACCGTGGCCGACAAGGGGTACGACAGCGATGGGTTCCGGGCGCAGTTGGGGTGCTGGGGAAGCCGCTCTTGCATTCCACCGCGCAGCAATCGGCTCAAGTCTGTAAGTTGGCATCGTGGTTATTACCGAAAACGACACAAGGTGGAGAACTTATTCCAACGGTTGAAACGCTATCGCAGAGTTGGGACTCGCTATGAAAAAAGAGACGTATATTTTTTGGCCTTCGTTCAACTGGCCGCCATCCTTGATTGGCTCAAAAACCCATTTTGAAAACACGCCCTAGTCTGAATTCAAGTGACATCGTGTTTTCTGGTTGGGGTTATTCGGTTGCAATGGATTCCCTTAAGAATCTTTCGATTTCTGTGTGTGGAATCACCTTATTGCGGATGGCATCAGATGCCCGGAGCTTAAGCAAAAGGAACTTCACTTGCCGGAGCCCCAACAATTCGAGCGCATCCTGCAAACCTTCGAAACAAGCGGAGCAGGAATGCCAAGCCGTTTCACCATTCGCGCGGGGTTGTTATCGTGGCCGATGCCTGCTCATTCTAAAATCATGCGGAGCGTGCCAAGTGTATTGTTGAAAACTGAAGGACTATAATTGCCCGCGAACTTTGCCGCCCAAGCACGGCAATCAGGCACAGTTGTTTTAGCCGGGTGTAGCGCATCAAGTTCCGGCCATGATTTGATCAAGGCCTTAATACATTTCCGTCGGTAGAGTTTTCCCGTCTCCTTCAAGGTGTGGTCGGCTTCCAGTTCAGTTTCATACTCGGCGCGGGCGGCGGCAAAGGTGCCTGCAACTGGATGCGCGGCTCGCTTGCGCTTCTTTTCGAATGAAATCGCCAAGAAGAAGCTTGGCGGTGGTGAAAACATCGGTATTGAGGCTCTCTCGAAATGGCTTGCCCTTGATCTTTACTCGCCCAAAATAGGTGCCTGTGCTGATGTATTGCACCAAATTAGGGACTTTTGGAAACGAACGCCATTTGCCGTCCGACGAAATGGCCGCGTTGAGCTCTTGTTTGATGGTTTTATCCGGCTTTGTATCCACGTTTTGGGTTGTCATAAGCACCAACTTTCTGCGGGATGCAAAAGTGGGGTACAATACTAAAATGGCGGTTTCTGAAACTATTGTGAGTACTTCATAAATAATGTGATGGGCCCGTAGCTCAGCGGTTAGAGCAGGCGACTCATAATCGCTTGGTCCCCGGTTCAAATCCGGGCGGGCCCACCATACTTACGCAGATTCCGAAAAGTGTCTGTACCCTTTCTGTACCCTTTTTCGGATGCCCCCAGCCGATCACATTGAAACCTGCGAATTCACTGAAATCCAGCGTGCACCGAGGCTTTGCGCTCAGAAAAGCACGGTGAACCGCCTCGCTGGAACGGGTAAAACCCTGGCCGACCCAACCGACGAGCATCCACAGAAACTGAAACGCGCACGGTCCTGATGGGGTTTGCCAATGCAGGAGTTTCAAAATGAACGATTTTGGGACGTCGTGACACCCACCTTTGGCTTTGAAGCCCTTCCGCCGCCGATGGGCAGTTTTCGAGCGGAAAGCATTTAGTTCAACTCAGGGGATGTTTCCATCTGCCAGGGCGTCGTATTGGGAGTCATATTGTATCGCAAAATGCACTTGTGGGTTGCTTGGCCCGTGCGGAAGCATGGGCCAGCTGAAAGGAAAATGCATATGAAGCGATGGGATGGATTGGTGGACGGATATATCAGGCAGTGCGAGTCACGGGGGCTGAGCGAGGCCACTGTGATCGGATTGCGGCACGAACTGGATCGCTGGGGCTGCTGGCTGAAGCGGCGGAGACCGAAGCCTAACCTGGAGGAAGTGGATGGGCAGATGCTCATTGACTATATCCGCAGCCGGACAAGTTTTCATGCCAAGACAACGGTTGCGAGTGTGAGCAGCAAGATGCGGATCATGGGTGAGTATCTGGTTCAGGAAGGAGTGTGGAACAAAAATCCGATGCGTTGGATAAAAGGACCGCGACTGGATCCCCGGGGACGGATGCCGAAGCGGATTGGTCAGGAGCATTTGAAGAAGATCTGGGAAGCATCGAGCCAGAACAGCAATGATTACCAGCAACATTTATCCATCGCGGTGCTGGCTTTGCTTTACGGCACTGGGTTGAGACGTGGCGAGTTGGAGCGATTGGATTTGGATCATTGGAAGCGGGATGAGGGGATTCTAAAGATTGATGGACGTAAAAATGGACAGGAACGAAGTGTGCCAGTGTCCGAAGGGATCTGGCGCTGTTTGGAAGCTTATCTGCCTCTGCGGCAAAACCTGTTAGAGCGGCGTGGAGTGTGCCGAGAACCCGCCTTATTCTTGAACCGTGCTGGCGTTCGGATGAGTTCACAAAGCTTGGGTTTGATGGTGCATCGTCTGGCTAAGCGGGCGGCGGTGCCATTGGTGAGTTTGCATCAATTTCGCCACACCTGCGCTTCTGATTTGCTGGAGAACGGCGTGAGTTTACCGGAGGTGCAGCAGATGCTGGGACATGCGACTGTGGTGACGACGACACGGTATTTGCAGATTGCTGATCCGGAGCGAGCCCGAGCAATCAAGAAGCATCCGCTCAATGATTATCTAATCCAACCAACGGAAGGGAGGGTGCTATGAACTTAGTTTGCTTGGATCCATTAATTGAAGGCTACCTGGACTACCAACTCAAGGTGCGGAGGCTGGCGCATCGAAGCATCGTGGATATGAAGTGCACGCTCAAACGCGCTGTCGTGGCATTGGAGCAGATGCGTCCGTCGGTCCCGTTATGGAAGTTGACCCTGGAAGATTATATGACTTGGGTAAACCAACAGCGTGAGTCTGGGTATTCACCACAGTCATTGAACAAGGATCTCAGTCATCTACGAGGGTTGCTGGAGTATGCTTGGCGGAGTGGTCGTGCTGACCGCAATGTGCTGGACGGTTTTTCACTGCAAGACAGCCTGCGGGTTGTGGTGCCCAAGTTTTTGAGCATTGAAGAAGCTCGTCGTCTGGTGGAAGCCTGTCCAAGTCATACGCGATTGGAGCGCCGGAACCGACTGGTGATACTGTTGCTTTATGGTTGCGGCCTGAGAACTTCAGAACTCTGTCAGTTGGATGTTGCGGATGCGGATCTGGAGCGGCAGGAGATAGTGATTCGTCATGGCAAAGGGGACCGAGCCAGACGCATCCCGGTGCCTGATGGAGTTTGGACCGTTTTGCTGGCCTTTCTGGCCGAGCGTAAAGGCCGACGCGGAGCGTTGATCCGAACCGAGATCAAGCAGAAGCGGTTTTCGTCCAAGGATGTTTGCGAAGTAGTTCATGCAGCAGCATTGGCAGCAGGATTAACACAACTCGTCACAGCCAAAACTTTACGGCACAGCTTTGCCACCCACCTGATGGACCGGGGAGTGGATGTGGCCGTGATTGCTTCACTTATGGGGCACCGATCGGCGCAAGAGACAGGGATATATCTGCATGGCTTGCCAGGCCGGCGTGAAAGTGCTGTAAAACTTCTAAATCAAAAACCGGGAGGTCAACGATGAAATGGGATTACTGGATAAAGCTGTATTTAGAGACACATTGCACGGCACGAGGGCTGCGAAGCTCAAGCATTGATGCTTACCGGGCTACTTTGGAGGGCTTTCGCGAGTATGTCTGTGCACGTTGGATCGAGCGTGGCCCGGAGCAAATGACCCCGCGCGATGTCTTGGAGTATTTGGATTATCTGCGCCGGGAAAGAGACAACGGGGCTTCAGCGATCAACCGTCAAGTCACGGTGCTACGGAACTTCTATCGCGCGATCGTGGCGATGGGATACTTGGAACCACGCGACAACCCGCTGGCCAACTTTCCAAAAGTGAAAGCGGCCCGTCGCAAACTGCCGCAGATACTGAACGAAGAGGAAGTGAAGCATTTAATCGAACAACCCAAAATCGACACGGTGTTGGGCCTGAGAGATCGCGCCATCATGACTATATTATATGGCACTGGCATAAGGGCCAGTGAATGTGCCGGCCTCACCGAGCAGGATATAGACTGGCAGGAGAAAACGATCCATGTCGTTGGCAAAGGCGGACACGAGCGAACAGTGCCGCTCAATGAAGACGTGGTGCATATGCTCAGGCAGTATCGCATTGCCCGTGGTCCGGTGAAGTTGAAGGACTCTTTCTTCCGCAGTCGTGAAGGTGGAGTTATGTCGCGGAACGCGATCTACGAACGAGTGCGGACAACTGGTCGCAAAGCCAGGATCGAGAAGCGCGTTTCGCCGCATCAATTGCGGCATACTTTTGCCACGCATCTGATCAAGGCCGGCGTCGGATTGGTGACCGTAAGAGATTTGCTGGGACACCGGTTGATCACCAGCACGCAAATATATATACATCTCACCGCCCAGGATCTTCGACACGCTGCCCAGCGTCATCCGATTGGTGAGTTGATCAAACGGATCGACGATCTTCTGCCGCATATAAAACTTCCATTCCAGACCGGGACATTGTGCCGCTTCGGATAGCGTAGTGGTTTTTGACGCAAGATTTTGCTTGAATCGGACTGCGCGCGAGCGTAGAACGGAGGAGGTGTGTCCAAGAGCACTCCTGCGAGGGTTTTTGGGGACAAAAACAAACCTGCTTTGCCATGAAAACTCAATTTAATGTGAGCCGCATGAGCAAACAGACAACCGCAGCCCACCGAGGTCATCACCGCGATAATATTTTGACTGCTTCGCGCCATAGTCGACGGAAACAACATCGAACTAAATAT
>JBEKMT010000358.1:0-5181 GCA_050008355.1 Verrucomicrobiota bacterium | reverse complement strand
TCCAGCACAAAGGCTCCGGCGGCGGCATCAAAGGTGATGCTGCTTGCCGTGATGCCCGTGAGGTCATTGTTGTTCGCCAAGCCTGCGCTGCCGGCGAAGGTCAACCCAATGGGAAAGATGGGTTCCGCATTGTTATTCCAATTGGCGGCCGTACTCCAATTATCATTCGCACCGCCACCGGTCCAGATGCCAGTGCTGATGCCGCTCGATACAACCAACGAACCAGAACCTGTAATAAATCCGGGAAGATTGCCAGCGTTATATGTTCCGACTTGAAGGGCAACGCCGTTGGTATAAAAGCCAGCCACAGCGTAGGCGCCGCTATAGTTCAAATTCAGCAATGCGCCATTTGCCAGCCGAAATGAGCCCAGGTTGCTACCAGTCACATCCAACTGCAACGTGCTACCGGCATCGACAATTGTGTCGCCCGTGTAGGTGTTGGCCCCGGAGAGTTCCAACGAGCCGCCTCCAGCCAAGGTCAAACCGCCGATGCCCGACAGCGCACCTGAGAGCGTGATGGTATTGCCCGCCGTATTGAACGTGACGGGGCCGTTGGAGCCCGTCAGGTTCATGTTCAACGATGACGACCAGCTCGTTTCAGCCCCGACGGTCCCGCCTCCCAGGTTGACGGCATAGTTGCCACTTGTGGTGGTGACGCCGTTCGCGCCAATGTAGATGCTCCCGCCGGTAAGATTGTAAACGCCGTAGCCGTTGCCCCAACCGACCCACAGGTTGTAAACGTTGGTAATGACACCGCTGACCTGGTTCACCAGCCCGGTAATCGACACCCCGTTGCCAAGGCCGATTCCCAATGTATTGCCACTCATGTCCAACAGGCCGCTGTTCATGTTATAAGCCGACCGCGTGGCGCTATTGCCAGTCGCGCCAAGCCAGATAGTCCCGCTGTTGGCCGGATTGAAGGTAAACGTGCCGCCATTCTGGTTCACTGTTCCGCTTCCACTATCGCGGCCGATCACAAAAGTGTCACCATAGTTGCCAATAATGTTGAGCACCGCCCCGGGCTCGATGTTCAGGGTGGCGCGGCAGTCGGCCAGGTAATCGCCATCGGCCACATAGATACGGCCGCCATCCCCGTTGATCGTGGTGTTTCCTGTGAGTGTCGTGGTGCCACCGTTGAGGTCCCAGCTCTGAATTGCGTTGGTGCCCCCCAGCGTCAGCGTGCCGCCGTCGAGCTTGATTAAACTGCTGTCAACGGTGGAAGTAATGGCACCGTCAAGAGTCAGATTCCCGTTGGTCGGGGTATCAATGATTTCGCTGGCGCTCCAACCCATATCGAGATTGATCCAGCACAAAGGCTCCGGCGGCGGCATCAAAGGTGATGCTGCTTGCCGTGATGCCCGTGAGGTCATTGTTGTTCGCCAAGCCTGCGCTGCCGGCGAAGGTCAACCCAATGGGAAAGATGGGGACTGCATTCTGGTTCCAGTTGCCGGCCGTGCTCCAATTATTATCCGAACCGAGGCCGGTCCAGACGCCAGTGCTAATACTGCTTGCCACCTGCAATGAACCACCACCGGTGATAAATGCAGGCAAGTTGCCGGCGTTATAGGTGCCAACTTGAAGAGCCACTCCGTTAGTGTAAAAACCTGCCACGGCATAGGTGCCGCTGAATGTCAAATCTAACAAAGCCCCGTTGGCCAGACTAAGTGTACCCTGGCTGCTTCCGGTCTGGTCCAACTCCAAGGTGCTGCCAGTATTGACGGTCGTGTTGCCCGTGTAGCTGGCTGCCCCGGAGAGATCCAGTGTGCCGCCGCCAGCCACGGTCAAGCCGCCGCTGCCCGACAGCGCACCTGAGAGCGTGATGGTATTACCCGCCGGGTTGAACGTGACAGGACCGTTGGAGCCCGTCAGATTCATGTTCAATGAAGACGACCAGCTCGTTTCAGCCCCGACCGTCCCGCCTCCGAGATTAACCTCAGAACTACCGCCACTCGTAGTGATGCCGTTGGCGCCAATATAGATGCTGCCGCCGGTAAGATTGTAAATGCCGTGGCCAACGCCGCCATTGATACTATTACCAACCCACAGGTTGTTAACATTGGTGATGACGCCGCTGACTTGGTTCACCAACCCGGTAACCAATACCCCACCGTTGGCACCCAGACCGATCCCCAAAGTATTGCCACTCATGTCCAACAGGCCGCCGTTCATGTTGTACGCCGACCGTGAGGAGCTGAAGCCTGACGCGACAACCCAGATAGTGCCATTGTTGGCCGGATTGAAAGTGAGCGTACCGCCAGTCTGATTCACTGTCCCGCTGCCGCCATCGCGGCCAATTACAAAAGTGTCACCGTAGCTGCCAGTGATGTTGAGCACCGCCCCGGGCTGGATGTCCAGCGTGGCGCTGCACAAGTGGCCGTCGTAAAAATCGCCATTAGCCAGATAAATCCGACCACCATCCCCGTTGATCGTGGTGTTGCCCGTGAGCGTGGTGGTGCCGCCGTCAAGATCCCAGCTCTGAATCGCGTTGGAGCTACCGCCCAGCGTCAGTGCGCCTTCGTCGATCTTGGTCAAACTACTGTCAGCAGTTGAGGTGATATTGCCGCCAAGGTTAATAGTGCCGTTGGGTGGGGTGTCAATGAGGGTGGCGGCATTCCAAGCCATATTAAGATTGACGGTCTGGGTGACGGGCGTGGCCGGATTGGCACCGATAACGATATTACCATGAAGAGTGATGTCGTTGCCGCCCAGGACGAAGGCTCCGGCGGCGGGGTCGAACGTGAGTCCGTTCAACGTGATGCCGGTGTTGTCGTTGTTGTTTGTGAGCCCGGTGCTGCCAGCGAAGGTCACAATAGTGGGGAAGTTAGGTGCCGAATTCCAGTTGCCGGAAGCGCTCCAATTAGTATCCGCGGCGCCGTTCCAAACGGCAGTCGAGTCAAGATAAGTGAATGTGGCGCTGATGAAATTATAGGTGCCGGCGTTCTGGGTGGGGTAAGCCGTCGTGCTGCTGACGAAATCGTAAATGCCGTCGCCGCTGGTCACGCTGGTGCCGGTGTTAAACTCAGAAGAGCCACTGTAATCACCATACGGATCATTGGAGTTCATCCCGTACGAAACCACTGCATATTGGCCGGCCGGCAAAAAGATTGGCGTGGTCAATGGTTCAAAACGAAAACCATCGTTCAACGGCGCAGCTGTTCCAGCCGGAACCGTCACCGAGGCTATGGCGGTTTGATTGGAGAAAAGGGTCACAATGTGCGAGCTCGCCAGCGGCTCACCCTGCCAATCAAATGCACCGAGCTGGTAAACCGTAATGCCGGAACCAGTGACGTTAAAAGTATTCCCAATGTTCAAGTTGTTGCCATTGGCACCCGACGCTCCTCCATAAATGGCCTGATAAGGATCGGCAAAATAGCCAACGACTTGCGCGCGGGCAGACGTGGCCAGACCGATCAGCACGGCAATGGCCATCATTGCCTTAATCATAAAGCCGAATATGCCGTTGGCTACATTTATCGCGGCACTTGACGGGAAGATGTTAGGTCGAACCGGACGACAAGGGGCGGCCGTCAGGAGCGCGACGTTTTGGCTAGTTGGTTTTTGGTTCATATACAAGGTTTGTTGTTTGCTGTTCGGTTTTTGGGAAAGAGGCATCTGAGAATGTACGAAAGATTCATTGATTGCCCGCACGTTGGATCGGGTCCCAGAATTGTGAGTTGACCAGAGCTTTGGCATTTCCTGAGCCCAGTGGATCAACGGGCGGATTGATTTGGGAGTCTTTACGTACGTCAGCGTGGCCGTCAGTAAACACCACAACTCCCAGGAGTTTGTGACGCAGCACATAGACACCCTCATATTGTTGACTGCTGCTACCCGCAACATTTTCACATGCCTTTGCCCACCAACAGGAAGAACTGTCAGTGCCGTCCGTTTTTGGGTTGGAATCACAAACAAGCAGACAGTCTACCGGATGTCTTACACCGGTTCGCTTGAACCAGGTATTAGGAGTATAATTAAATCCGCCAGCGTAGACATTGTCGATTGAGCCGGGTTGGGGAAAAGCCCCGAGAAAGTAAGTGTTGAAACCATAGCCCACCAAGTCAGAATTAAAAGCCCAGGACCAAGGGGTTCCGTTGGGCAGATATTCCGTGCTCAAAATGGCAGGACAACGGAACACGGTATTAGCCGAGCTATTGGTGACATTCCCATTATTCGGAAAAATGTATTGGCCCCACCAATTATCTAAGGGATTAGTGGAACCATTCTGCGGGGTAAACCAGGTATAGGCTCTCGTGCCGGGGAAAGTGTCATTATTTGAATCGGTGTAAAGCTGCATGAACACACCGAGCTGCCGCAGGTTGTTCAGGCACGAAATGCGATAAGCTTTTTCTTTGGCGCTGGCCAACGCCGGCAACAGCAAAGCGGCCAAAATGGCAATGATAGCAATGACCACGAGCAATTCGATCAGGGTGAATGCCTGGCTGGGACGAATAGATGCCCGACTTGTGATCAATCCAGCAATCCGGAAGCCACCCCGGGTCACAGGAGCTCCGGGTCTTGAAACGGCTGCATACAGACCACCATGATTCATGCTTCGCAGTTGTTCCGGTTTCATTTTGGCTCGATCCCTTAATTTCTTATCGTGACTGACCACAGGCGACTTCATCAAGAGCGTGAGGCAGTGTTCATATGTATCTGGGGCACGCTAGAGATTACAACATGACAACTGCGCACACCAAACAGTTAAGTGAGGCATTGCGATTTTCCTGACATGACAATCGAGACAATTGTAAGTGACCACTTTAAATGACCGAAAAATTTTTAAACAACGCATTTTTAATAGTGTATTAGCGCTAAAGCTTCGTCGCTCAGAATTTAATTGTCAGCTCTTCCATGCGCTGCAATGAACTCACCTGACATGACAACTGGAAATGTTCTTCCACAGTTCCGGGAGATGCGCCCGCGAATTTTTCGACACTTTATAGATCAGTGACCCGATTATCCGGGGGTTGCCTTGAAACCCGGTGGCGTCGGCGGTTTGTTAGCGCCCAATTTGCCGCCAAAAACTCTGGAAAGTTGAATTTACCAACGCAGCCTGGCCTGAACAGAACTTCGACGTAATGCCGGTTTTTTCTCCGCATCTAACCAGCGGCGTTTATCCACGTGGCGGCACATAATAATTGGTGCGGCTACTCAATGGGAGTGTGCCGTAGGGATCGCTAC
>JBEKMT010000357.1:0-3040 GCA_050008355.1 Verrucomicrobiota bacterium | reverse complement strand
TTCCACTAAACCGCTGGTTTGGTTCATCACCGGCACATCACAGGGATTCGGCCGCGAACTCGTCCGCGCTGCATTGCAGCGTGGTGATTCCGTCATTGCCACGTCGCGAAATCCCCAAACCGTCACGTCAGCTTTTCCGGATTCGGGGAATCGTCTGCTCGCCGTCTCTCTTGATTTACGGGACGACAAGCAAGTCGCCTCTGTCATCGATCTGTCCGTCGCCACATTTGGCCGCATTGACGTGCTCATCAATAATGCCGGTTATGGTTTGACCGGAGCCGTCGAGGAAGCCAGCGATGCTGAAATCTCAAACGTTTTTGAAATCAATGTCTTCGGCCTGCTGCGCGTAATGCGCGCAGTGTTGCCCCATTTCCGAAAACAGAAAAGCGGCCACATTGTGAATCTCTCGTCCATCGGTGGATTGGCCGGTCTGCCGGGCTGGGGTATTTACAATGCCACCAAGTTTGCACTCGAAGGACTTTCCGAGGCACTGGCGGCGGAAGCCAAGCCACTCGGTATCGGCGTAACCCTGGTCGAGCCCGGTCCATTCCGCACGGATTTTCTCGGCGGTTCACTCGCGGCCACTGCCAAAGTGCTGCCCGATTACAAGGAAACTGCCGGTCAAACCCGTGCCGCAACGTCTCAGCGGCACGGTAACCAACCCGGAGATCCCGCTCTGGCTGCAGACGCCATTGTCAAAGCCGTAACATCACCAAAACCGCCCTTGCACCTGATTCTCGGCAAATTTGCCTACGAACGCTTCAACAACAAGATCGACGCCTTCAAACAAGAGATGGAAACCTGGCGCGAAACGACCGTTGGTACCGATTACAAAACCTGACCCTTCAGCCGAGCAGGGAAGAAGGAAGAGAAAATTAACAAACCTGGCAGAATTAAGAGCAGCCAACCAAGTGCAAAATTAAAGAAACGGACCGGCCAAAAAGCAGCCAGATTTAGACACTCGGGTCGGGAATCCTGACTCGGAAACGGGCGCGCAACGGCGGATGGTCAGGCTGCTCGTTTCAAAACCTCATGTTTTCTTCCTCAAACCAAGAGCCATGAAAATCGCCACCGAAATAATAATGCCGTTCAGCACCAAGCACCAAAAACCAGCAATCGGATTTGGCCCAGATGTAAGTGGGTGCCAAATCTTGTGAAATATCGGCGACGCCCAATAAACCACAGGCTCCCAATCTTCTGGACAAAAATTCATAGCCAAAATTATTTGAATCACACTGCAACAAATGGCAATGAAAATTTTCATCGGCACATGCAGCCATGCAGCCTAGACGGGGAAGACTGGGCCCGCGGCGACTCGGGGCGGAAATCCCGACTTGTTGGGAAACGGATGCGCCAACGATGGTTGGCCCGGGCGATCTAGCCGCATAACGATCCAAATATAGGTTTTCCGGAGTTATTCATGAGCCGCCGGCGAGCCTCTGGAAAGCACGTAAAGGGGTCTTGATATTGTCATATTGTGCGCTTGCCTTTGCCGGCCTTTCGCAGGTGATACAACAAGTGATTGACATAGCCACTCGTGCCCATTAGTAATCGTTCCGCTATCCATTTTACCGTCATCACCGTCTCCTTCCGCAGCCGGGCCGCGATCGCCAATTTGCCCGGATCGCCCTTCGCTCGTAGTCGCAAGTCTGCCTCCCGCCATTTCAATCGCTTCAATTCCTCTCCCACCACTCGCTCCGCCTTCGCCTCGGCGGTCTCCTGCCGTTCCGCCCCGTAATGTTCCTGCCCCATCTCTTCCTGCATTTGCGCCACTAATTCTTCCCGGAACGTCTCCCCGCCAAAACACCAGCCCCGACGCAATCCTTTGTATTCCACCCCGCTTTCTCCAGCTCGCCGTGCTTCCATCGCCTCCTCCAAGCGCCGCCGTCCCGCCGCACTGTCCTTCGGAATTCGATATTCTCCCTGCAACCGATCCACCCGCAGCCACGGCCAGCGCTTGCCAGGGCGTTTCAGGTATTCCGGCCAACTGCTCCACCGATACTGCCCCAGACTTTCCTTCGCCCTCAATAAACCGGCGCGCACTGGGTTTAAGTGAACATAATCACACACCGTCTTCAAATACCCGTTGCCGCTCCCGTCCACCACCACCGCCTTGTACCGTCCGCTGAACAGGTGTCCGAACAATTGATGCCGCCGATTGAACCGCCCGGTGTAGGTGCCCAGCAGCCATTTCATCCCCGCCACCAGGTTTCCTTGAGGAGTCTCCACCACCAAATGAAAATGATTACCCAGCAGACATAGCGCGTGCACCTCCCAGCCGGTCTTGGCACATGCCTGCCGATCCTGATCATCCCTGAAAATCGCTTGCCGCCGGTTCCCGCGGTTCAGGACATGATAAATCGCCCCGGGATATTCCACTCGCAGCTTGCGCGCCATGAACAAACCCTACCACCCAGACCAATCATATGTCAATATCAAGAACCGACCCCTTTTCGGGACGCCAACGCTGTTAAGCGAAGCGGAAGGCAAAATGACGGCGAACGACAAGGCGAGTTCGTCGTCAGTCCCGCGCGGTCGCAGAACCTCATACCAAACATTCCTTCAGTGTCAATAGCGAGGACTGACACTTGCCCGGCTGACGAGCCGTGAAACTTCCTTAAACAGTCGCACCTTCAGCCCCAGCCAATCTCTTTTTATAAGCCTGTTCTTCCTTACAATATCGCATATTTGCCATTTCTTCATTATCATAACAATAGGGCATGCGCTCGTATTGCATACGCATGAAACATGGCATTTCCAGCAACCGCTGAATCTGCTGCGATGAAGGCAGGTCAGAAAATCGCTCTTCAAGTCGAGATTTGGATAACTCATCACCGTATGTCCAATAAGAAACAGGAAAAGTTCGAGAGTAATTAGCAATCTCGATCAACTCATCAATCATATTTTTTAAGTGAGCGTTGCTCTGTTGAAAACATATCTATCCATTTTGGATTGCCTAACGGCGGAGGGTGTAGGCCAACACTTTGAAAGCGGCTTCCGCCAGCAGTTGGCCGGGCGTGCGAGAGGTCAGCGTCGAACC
>JBEKMT010000356.1:0-2524 GCA_050008355.1 Verrucomicrobiota bacterium | reverse complement strand
CCAGCAGTGAACGCTACATGGCCCAGCTCGATTTCATCGAGCCACAAAAAACCTGGCTCCTGCCTACTCCCGGCAGCCTCCCCGTCACCGACCTGCCCATGTTGAAAGCTCGGCATAATGCTCCTATGCGAGTCGTGATTTGGGGAGAATCCCGTTCCCGCTTTAATTCCATCAGCGTGCATTCCAATCTCCTGCGCACTCTGGATAAGGAGCGCCGCCTCGCTAGCGTCGTGTTGACGGGCAAAAGTCAGCCACCGTCAAGGGCCGCCAACCTTGACGTTGAGTTGCTGCAGAAATATGTTTCGTCGGAACGCATTGATTTGCAGGGAGAATTGAGTCCTGGGGAACTCACCCTTTCCCTGAGTTTGTCCGATTTGTGCCTGTTTGCCTTTGGCGGAAATTCGGCGTGCAAATCCGGCCTTTTTATGGCTGCATTGGCCGCCGGTTGTGTGCCGGTGCTGCGTGATGGTCTGGACGCAGCCCCGCTCCCGGCACGCAAGCACTGTGTTGCGTCGGATGATACACCTTCCAGCGTGCGACGATTCCAACAAATTGCTTCCAGCGGCGAGATCGAACGCATCGCAATCGCCGGCCGCTCATGGTACCAACGTTACGCCGATGGAACCGTGATTGCAAAAAAATACCAAGAACTGCTGCAAGGCCGCCTGCCGCTGGAAACACCACGCGAAATCCGCTTGAATCCGCCAGTCTGGAACCGGAGGCCCCGCCTTGCAGACTGACGGAACTCGATGAAGATCCAAAGCGGCTGATCGCTTCATTGCAGCACGTGAATCCCACCGGCCGGAATTCGTTTTACCCACCGGGGCGATGCTTGCGGTCATCCGCGCGAGGGATGTGGATAGTGCAAGAATCCCTCCACAGTGTCGCCGTCCAATGAATGCTCCTAGCCCCCAGCTTCTAATCCCCAACAAATGATCTCCTTTCGGACGAAAGGTTTAGCAAAGATTTGCATCGCCTGCCAGGGCTTCGTCGTATCCCTGGCCTTTTGGTTGTGGCTCCCGCTGTCTCAGCGTAGTTGGAATATGTCGGCTCTGAACCTGTCGCAATACGCTTTTTACAACGCCGTTTTGGTGATTGGTATTGTGGCCGCCTACCTCACCGTCACGAACAACGTCTGGTTCAGCCAGCGCTCCTTTTTCGATTGTCAGCGTGCAGCGTCCCGCCAGCTCGCTTTCGCCGCAGGGCTGATCGTCATTTTACTGATTGGAGAACGAGACCAGACCATCTCCCGCATCTTTCTATTCACATTTTTGCCCATCCTGTATTTTGTTCTCGCCCTGACCCACCGGTTTCTGCCGCCAGGAATACAGAAATTAAGTTTTGGCGGTATACGAATCCAACGGGTATTGCTAGCCGGAAGTTCCAGCAACGTGCCCAAACTACATGGTTGGCTACAAAGCAAGCAACGCCACGGGTATGCCATTGCCGGTGTGGTCTGCCATGATCGGCCATCGGGAATGCTCAACGGGGTCAGAATCCTGGGCACCATGGATGACTTGGAGACCGTGATCGTGGATCAGGATATTAGCCAGGTAATCTTGGTGGAGTTTCCTGTGTTTGGAGATTTTCTGGCCTATTATACCATTGTTTGCGAACGGCGCGGTGTCAGGCTCATGGTCGTTTGCGATTTCGAACGGACCCTGCGCCATCCGGTCACTATGTTCGAGGACGAGGGGATTCGCTTCATCGCCTTACGCAACGAGCCACTCGAAGATCCCTTGGGCCGCTTCGGCAAACGCTGCCTGGATCTGGCCGTATCCTTGCCCGTCGTGCTGTTCATCCTTCCGTTAACCACACTTTTGGTCGCCGGTTTGCAGCGCTGGCACGCGGCTCCGGGTCCCATTCTCTTCCGCCAGCTCCGCGCCGGGCTCCAGAATCTACCCTTCGTGATCTACAAGTTTCGCACCATGTATGTATACAATCCGGACAGCTCCCGTCAGGCTACTCAGGGAGACTCCCGGATTTACCCGGGCGGACGCCTGCTCCGGAAGTTGAGCATCGATGAGTTGCCCCAGTTCCTCAACGTCCTGCGCGGCGATATGAGTGTGGTGGGTCCGCGACCCCATATGCTGGAACATAACGATCAATTCGCTCAATTGCTCGCCAATTATCCGGTGCGGAGCAGTGTTAAACCGGGCATCACCGGTTTGGCGCAGGTCCGGGGCTTTCGTGGTGAAACCCGCACCACCGAGGAATTGATGCAGCGCATTGAAAGCGACATCCATTACTTGGAAAACTGGTCGTTTACCATGGATTGCTGGATCATTTTGCGAACAGCCGCGCAGGTGATGCTGCCGCCTTCAAAGGCCTATTAACTTTTTGTAGATGAACTATTTGACTCCGCTCATTACAGGTCACTCATTCCCAATCGGTTTAAAAATGGTGCTTGGAGCTTTGATTGCCCCGGCTCAGATAATTTGCCCTGCTTGGCGCGTTGGCCCTCAAGTTGCTTACACGAAATCGATTTGCTTGCTAAAAAGTGACGAATTTGAAGAAACAATTC
>JBEKMT010000355.1:0-2557 GCA_050008355.1 Verrucomicrobiota bacterium | reverse complement strand
GCCTACCTGCTTTCGTTTTCCAAGAAGAATGTAGTCAACAACGGACTTCTCACCATTTCCAAGCTGGTCGACAACTAGGAATCAGATTCCGTTGCGGCGCTCCGCATCTAAAGCGTTTTTGCTTGCCCCATCATTCAGGCATTGCCAGATTTACGGAGTCACGCTGCCCGTAACCACCCTTTACATATGAGTCCCAAGGAACACCTTAACCGGATAAGGAAAATCGTTGACGAGAATGCCGGAGGGCATCGCGACGATAATTTGCGGCGCACTATTTTTGACGAGGTGCGGGCAATTCAAGCTTTGGAGTTGGGCGGCGATTTCAACGAGAAACTTGGCGAAGTTTTGGATTATACGGACATTTACTTTTCCGAGGAAAAGTACCATCGGCAGAATGGTGGTTTGCCGCAGGTCAGCTTCTTGATCCGTCAAGCCCTGGACAAAATTGAATCTCATTTGCCTGCCGAAGGGCCGATCCCCAAACCATAATCGCTGATGTCAGTAAATATAACAGCGAGATCGAGCGGTACAACGCACTGGTGGTAAATTAAATTCGGATCAGAACCTGCTTAATGATAAGATTCAAGATTTCAACAGCAAAATGCTTTCCGCCACTCATAACCAAAGACCAGGCTCTTGACCTGATTCCTATCGTTTTGGGCCCGTCGCGGATAAGCCTGGGCCACGACCAAGTGCCTCTGGAAGTGACTGTGTTACGTCCACTCGGTATTATGAGGAATTTTGGCCGGGATCTTGGTGTTGAATAATCGATTGTAAATCCTTGCGATGGATGGATAATCCGGGCAACTTTCGGCACAGCTTAAATTGGCGCCTTGAACACCAGTCAAATGTGAGATGCCCGCTAAAAACAAAACTAAAAACTTCATGGAATATCTGCGGAATTGCCCTGGCCTGGGCGTGCGCTCTGGCCTGCACTCTCAAGGCACAGGATTTTTATGTCACCGACGCCGGCGGCACTGTTGGTGAATACGGACTGGATGGGTCAACAGTGAACGCCTCGCTGATAACCGGGTTCAGTGAAAGCATGGGCATCGCACTTTGCGGGACCAACCTTTTTGTCACGGACGCCAATTATGGGACTGTCGGCGAGTACACGACTTCCGGGCAGACCGTCAACGCTTCACTGATCACCGGGCTAAACAGACCCTCTGGCATTGCGGTTTCGGGGACAAACATCTTCGTCTCGAATGAATGGAGTGACTGCGTTGCCGAATACACCACTTCTGGAACACTCCTCAATGCCGCGCTGATAACCGGGTTGGATTTTCCGAACGGCATCGCGATTTCAGGGACTAACTTGTTTGTCGCGAATATTAACAGCGGCACCGTTGGCGAGTACACGACATCCGGTGCGACGGTCAACGCCTCGCTGATTACCGGGTTGATGTACCCTGAGGGCCTCACCATTTCAGGGAATGAGCTCTTCATCGCAGATTCGGGCCAAAGTTACATTCCCGTGTACACAACATCCGGGGCGTTTGTTACTTCGATCAGCGGTATTGGGTTGCAGGTTCCTCTTTCCGTTGCAGTCTATGGGAACGACGTATTTGTTTCGTGCGGAGGAGACGGCTACTTCGGCGAATACACAAGCTCGGGAGCGACCGTCAATATGGATCTTTTTAGCTCATCAGCCGCTTGGGGCATCGCCATCACTCCCATGCCTTTGCCAGTCCTGTCTTCGCCCGTTTTTTCCAATGGCCGGCTCCAAGTGGCGGTTACTTGCTCGTCCAATCTGACTTACATTGTTCAGTCGGCCGCGGACCTGCTCTCGACGAATTGGGTGTCGCTTTTGGTCACCAATCCACCGTCCGGCTTTTTTTCGTTCACCGATCCTAGCGCCACGAACCAACAGCGATTTTATCGGCTCGCGCTCGCGCAGTGAAATAATGCCAGTTCCCTCGGACGCCTCGGGCCCCCCTGCATTCCCGATCAAACCGTGCTTCCTGGACTTGGGAGGTTTGACTGATCGTCGGTTTTATGCTGGTAACTTGCAGATTGGATACGCGCAACTTGATGGCGGCCCAGACGATTTTCAACAAATACTCGCGGTTCACGCCGGCGGAGGGTTTGAACCGCACGGTGCTGTTTATTACGCGCGCGACGCAGATGGCGACGCCATTTGTCGCGACAGGGCAGATTGATTCGGAGTTGAGCGTGATGACGGCGCCTCAATTATCAACGCGGGGAGCGCGGAAGGGATTGCCGAAGCGGCCGCGCCGAAAGGGCGGGGCGACGCCAGTGGATACTTCCGTTGTTGAGGGCGGACTGGCGACGCTGATTACTCTGGCCAGGTTACACCGGTATTCGAATTAAAACGTGCTGACGGATTTGAAGTATGCGATCGACCGGCTGACGTTTTCGCCGGGGGAAGGGGAAGCCGCGTTTTGGGATAAAATTGAGGAGGTTGCCAAGCGGATGGTGAAGTCGAGGCATTCTTCGACGCACTTCTTCCAAGCGAGCTGGACCGCAGTTATCAAGAAATTGTTTCCTTTCGTGCCACGGCCATATGGCGGGATGGGCTCGAGTTCGTTTCGCA
>JBEKMT010000354.1:0-2594 GCA_050008355.1 Verrucomicrobiota bacterium | reverse complement strand
TCGGTGATGTCACTAACTGCCCGGCGCATGCCCTCTTTGATCAGCATTCGGTTGAGAGCCGGCACACCCATCGCGGCAATGAGACCGATGATGGCCACAACCACCATCAGTTCAATGAGAGTGTAGGCGTGCAAAGCTTTTCCCCGATAAAGCTTCAGAGGCGAATCCGCCACTGCGTCAGTGCCCGGCAAAGGAATCGGATCTTGCCCCGTCTTCAAACCGCGATGGGAACCTTCGCACTTCATGGCCGGTCAGTGGATGGAGGAGATCAACTTGAACAGCGGCAGGAAGATGCTCAGCAGCAAAAAGCCGACAACGATCGCCATGACGATGATCAACACCGGGCCGATGAGATCGCTCATCACGCGCAAGGCGATTTGCAGTTCGTTTTCGTAGGTGTCCGCCAGATTGTTTAACGAGCCCGGAACGTCGCCGGTTTCTTCGCCGATGCGGACCAGGTCCACCATCAGTTGGGGGAACAATTTGCTTTGGGCCAGAGGTTGGGCGAGGGTTTTGCCATCAGTCACGGCTTCGCGCGTCTTGGCGATGGCTTCCTTGAGGAGAACGTTGGGGATGACATCCTCGGTGATTTTCAACGCGGTCAGCACGGGGACGCCATTTTGCAGCAGCGTGCCGAGCGTGCGCGCGAACTGACCGAAAAGATTTATTTTCACAACATTACCAAAGATCGGGGCCTGCATGCGCCACTCGTCGAGTTTGCGCCCGCCGAAGGGAGTTGATTGGAAACGTTTAAACATGACGACGACTGCCAGAATGACAGGCAGGGCGAGCCACCACCATTTCGTGAACAGATGGCTGATGCCGATCAAGATCTGGGTCGGCATCGGCAACTCGACATTGAAGCCGTTAAAGATATCGATGAATTTTGGCATCATGAAGGTCATGAAGAAAATGACGAGCAGAATGCCGACGCAAATCACCATCACGGGATAAATCATGGCCGACTTGAACTTAGCCTGGATGTCGGCGAACTGCTGGAAGTGCGTGGCCATGCGGCGCAGCACCTCCACCAGCGACCCGGAGGATTCGCCGGCCTTGACCATGTTGATGTATAAGTCCGAAAAAATCCGCGGCTGCCGCGCCATCGCGTCCGACAAGCCCCGGCCCTCAGTGACTTCCTGCTTTAATTCCTGACTGACGTTCGAGGGAATACCCTTGGTCTGCAAATGTGTCATGCTGGTGAGCGCGACCGTGAGCGGCATCCCGGAGTTGAGCAGGTTTGCGAGTTGCGTCGTGAAGGTGGCCAGTTCCTGGAGCTTTGGTTTTCGGGTTTGGGACAGTTGCGCCTGCAAGGTTGGCGGCAACAAAGAAAGCAAATTGATACCTTTGGAAGCACGTTTGGTTTCAGGCGCCGCACCGGCTTTGGCCGTGTCCACCGCGATAGGAAACAAACCGAAGCGCTGGATTTGCATCAGCGCGGCGCTACGGTCAGGCACCTCCAAAACGCCTTCCACCAATTCGCCGGAGCGTTTGCGGGCCTTGTATGAAAACTGCGGCATAAAATCCCTTATTGATAACCGTCCAACGCCAAAAGTTTCAGGCTAATCACTTCTCCGGCAGTCGTTCATTCCGGATTTGCCGCGAGCCAGAAGCGAATATCGGAGGATTGCGGGCTATCCGGGTCCAATTCCAGCACTTTCAGGTAATGCCGCCGGGCCTGGACCGAGTCGTGCAATGTCTGGGCAAAGAGGTTGGCCAAGGCCAGATGCGCGCGCGTTTCGTTGGGGTGGGACGCAACGATTTGCTTTAATTCATTGAGTGCGTCCGGCACATAACCCGCCGCTTTCAGAGCCAGTGCGAAATTGTAACGGGCATCGGTTGAGTCCGGCTGGATGGCGAGCGAGTATTCGTAACAGGGCAACGCCAGGGAGTACATGCGCAGGCGGTGAGCGAGTACCGCGGTGTTGTATTGCGCCACGAACCAGGAAGGATCGTATTGAGCGGCCTGTTCGTACCACTGCACTGCGTCCGACCATTTTTCATCCTGCTCGGCCAACTGCGCCCGGGTGAACGCCCCGGCTGCCGGTGTTCCGTTGGCGTGATCGCCGGGAGCGGGTTTGGAAGGCGATATAAACCGGTATCGGGGGAAACTGCTCAGCGGCACCGGCGCAGGCTTGGGCGGAGCGGAAGCGACTGCCGGAGCCTCCGATTCAACCGAGCCGGCGGGCGGCAATGGCGTCACGCCATTTTGGAGATACTGGGATTCGGACTGGTTATCATTTCTGGGTGGACCGAAGAGGCGATGCCAAAATCCGGATTTCTGGTTGGTATCCGCCGGCATCGGCACTTCGACGGGCGTTTGAGTTTGATCTGCGGGGGTGGGCTTGGCCAGCGGCGGCGGCGGCAGGTTTGCCGTCGCGCGCGGCGAGGCGACAATTTCCGGCGGGGGCTGGACCTGAACGACTTGAACTGGCGCGGGCGTGGTGTGAAAAACGGGGGTCGGCGGCGGGTTATAGGAAGGAACCTCCGCCGGCGGTGTTCTTTGGGAAACTGCCGGACGCTGCTCGCTGGTGATGTAATGCGTTTTGGGCGGCTCAGACGGTAGCGGGCTGGGGGTTTCGACCGGCGGAGCC
>JBEKMT010000353.1:0-2645 GCA_050008355.1 Verrucomicrobiota bacterium | reverse complement strand
CAGCGGTCCCCCCATATACGCGCCGCTCTCAATCCATGATACCTTTGGATGAAACATTTGTGCAATTAGGCAATCGAAGAGATAAAAGATCACGCCTATAATAATCCCTCCGACAGACTGCCATAACTTTGGAAGTGGCTTTCGCATGACGCTTAACATGAGCTGGGCCGGCGGCGACTCGGGGCGGGAATCCCGACTTGGGAAACGGACGCGCCAATGGTGTTTGCTACCGGCGACTCATTGGGCCACATGGTCATATCTCAATCAACGTGCTTGTCGATAATCCGCTCCGCCATTGCTGGCCACGATGCCTCCTCGTTTACGTTGTAAACGAATGGAGCCTGCGCCGTGCCCGGCATGTCGTCAATGATGATGTCTGGCTTGGACGCAAATCCCTCAAAAAAATCGGTGAGCTTGTGCAACGCGGCGACCTTCCGGCAATACTCGACGCCAACGGATGACCAGAGAAAAAGATGGCAGCCCTCGTCAAGAAATCGCTGCAAAGCCTCGCGTGCGCCGTCGAGCAAACGTCCCTGCGCATCAACCAATGTAAGGTCAACATCAATGAATATGTTCGCGTTTTTCATAAAAGGGTAATGTGGACTAGAAAGCTGTGGCGGCGGCGACTCGGGGCGGGAATCCCGACTTGTTGGGAAATGGATGCGCCAACGGTGGTTAGGTTCGGCGATTTAGGCGTTGCTTTCATGTTTCGCAGGAATTCTTATCCGTTCAAGCTCCTTACGGCCCTTGTAGAAAGTGAAGACCCACCCTGTAAATTGACGATTCTTGACATCCGTAGTCACAGAGTAAGTCGAGTAGTCTAGACCAGTCGCAACTAAACCGAGCGCTTTCACAGTTGCCTGCTCAAATTCAATTCGTTGCTGCGGCTTAAGAAGACCAATGCCTTCGTCCTTTAGGCAAGCCTCGTCGTGGGCGACGCCGCTGGCAATTGCAGGGTCGAATGGATGGCTGTTTAAAACAAATATATGCGGTGTGTCGAGACCCCAACTAGCGTATTCTTCTTTGGATTCGGCGATTGCCTGCACGTAACCAATACAAAGGCCCTCGTCCCACCAAATAAGGTCTCCAACTTGGATCGTTGAACCATCGGGATATTTCATAGGCCTAGAGGGCTTGGCCGGCGGCGACCCGGGGCGGGAATCCCGGCTTTTTGGGAAACGGATGCGCCAACGGTGGTGGGCTCCGGCAAGGTATTAGGCGTCATAGACTGTCTCGATGTGGTTGGTGGTCTCGATTCCAACGAACCAAGGCGGCATCGCTGGCATTAGTGAATACAAAGCCCAAACTTGGTGATTCGACGTGGCCATCACAAAATGCCACGTTGACCCTGCCCTGATGACGTTCAAATACAAATCCGATCTTTTCCAAATGCTGCAAGTCCGTCGCGCGCCCGAAAAATATGCCACCGCTAAGACTATCACCAGTCGCCATCATCTCGCTTGGACAAACCACCTTCGCTTCTGGAACGGGCGCATACAACTGTGAACTCGAAACAAACTGGCCGAGCAATCCGAGCGCATCTTTCTTGTTCGGTAAGCGTGCATCTCCGTAAACATTGTAGGCATAGCTAACCGGAATCACGCCGTCCGGCAGATTCAGTCTCCACCGAGCAGCAGGACAATGCCACACGCCTTCAGTGATAAACTTTTTCTTGGGCTTGGAAGTGTCAAATCCTCCACACTCCAACTGACGCATCCAAAGTCCGGGGTTGGCGCTGTTCGTACCCGCAATACAGGACGGATAAGCGTGATTATCCGCGGCAAAACTCTGAATGCCGAGCCCGAGTTGGTGGAGATTTCCAACGCATTGGATTTGTTGTGCACTCTGTTTGGCACGTGACAAAGCTGGAAGCAGCAAAGACGCTATAATGCCGATGATAGCAATTACGACCAGCAACTCTAGCAAAGTGAACGCACTTGAATATCGAGTCATGGGATATTATTTACATGAAACGCGCAATGATGCCTGACTTTTATTCGGTGATCACTGATCTGTTGATTCACTCGAACTTTCACTTGACCATAGCGCTCCGGGAGGGGTTGCACAAGTGTTTCATGGGCGTTGAACCTCGCTTGAATCAATAGCCAGCCGGCGTCGCGGCCGCGGGTGGTGGGGTGATTAGGTCGACCAGGTCGAGGAGGGTGATTTTGCCGACGCAGGTGGGGCAGAGGTCGGTGAGGGTGACTTCGCGCATTTTGGCACCGGCGGGGAGGCCGGGCTGGTAGCCGGGCGGGGACGGTGGGGGTGCCGGTGAAAAGGCCGTAGGAACGGACCCAGCCGGTCTGGCTGGTGGTGTTGAGGGCTTGGCAGCCGTCGCATTTTTGGAGGGTGATGTTCATGGTTTTAGGGGGTTTCGCTGGTGGTGGTGCCGACGGTCACGTCGATGGCGGCAAAATAGTCCGCGGGGTCCTGGCCGATGACGGCGGTGTATTGATCGCCGTTGAGCCAGGTGTTGCCGATGTCGGTCAAGGGGATAGGACAGGTATCGGGGAATGGGATGTTGATGTCCCCACCTGGACCGATGACTTGGCCGGGCAAAACGATGCCAGTTTGGACGATGGTGCAAATCCAGGCGGTGCAGGTGACGCCGGAAACCGAGCCGTACATGGCGGTATCGGGGTCAT
>JBEKMT010000352.1:0-2653 GCA_050008355.1 Verrucomicrobiota bacterium | reverse complement strand
ACGCGGCGAGGCTGAATTTGTCACCCATTTCGCGTTCAATTTGCTGGTGCAATCGGTAATGCGCCATTCGTCCAACGAAATAAGTACTGAGTTGGACGGAGCTTTGCTTGGCGCGGATCAATTTCAGTCGCGCTTCACCCTCTGACTGGAACGCATCTTCGGTCATGAACTTGAGCGCTTCGGCATCAGTCATTTGCGTGCAGTGCATCTTGTAATCGAGAATCGAATTTGCCACGGCGCGCAGATAAAACTTGAGCTGCATCAGCCGCAATCGCAAATCACCGTCGCCATAACCTTCGTTCAGCATCGTCATCTCCCCGTAAACCGCCCAACCTTCGACATAAACCCCGGACTGATACACGCGCCGGATCAAAGAACTCGCCCGCGCCGCGTGCGCCAATTGCACATAATGCCCCGGATACGCCTCGTGGATCGTCAGGATTTGCAGCATGTAATGGTTGTATTCCTCCAAAAAACTCTTCACGCGCTGCGCATCCCAGTCTGAGGGTGGCGGACTGACCGCGTAATAACTGTTGGCATCCGGGTCCAGCGGTGGGGCATTGTCGAGGTATGCCAGCGAATTTCCCCGCCGGAATTCCGGCATCTCGATGACCTGACAAAGGTCAGGATCCGGCAATTGCACATAATCCCTTTTACGGATGAATTCCTTGATGTTCGCCACGGTGGCCCGCGCATCGTTCACCAGGTCTTCAGGCTTGCCATGCGCTTGATCAACAGCATCAACGACTTTCATCACCGTCTCGCGTTCGCCATCCGCGTCGTCCGGCGGCAGCGGCTCCCGGGGAAAATACTGGCACCAAAGCTGGCGTGCGACGTCATACATATCGCGCCGGACACGTGTGAATTCAGCCTCGGCATCGGCCAGATTCTGTTCGGCCGTTATTCCCGCCTCGGTTTCCAGTTCGAATTTTTTGTCAAACTTCTCTTTGCCGATCCGCCAGTCACCGGTTGCCCGGAGCATCAACGGGCCTTCGAGGAATTTTTGATATTCGCGCAGCAAAGTCACCACCGACGCCGCGGCGGTTTTAAGTCTGTCCAGTTGCGGTGTATCGCCGGCAAACTGGAAGATTCCATTTTCATAAAACTCAATCGCGCCACGGTTTTGGAGGATGGCCGTCTCCAGAATCGGCTTCGGCGGATTCGTCAACGTTTTCTCCGCCTCGCCGACGATGCTGGGCATCTGCGCCATGCGGATGATGCCATTGGCAATGTTCGTTTCCTTCGGCAAAGTCGAATGGGAAAGAAGCAGATAAACACTGTCGCTGAGATAATTACCGTAAGTGCGCGGGTCGGTTTCAAAAGGATGGAAGTTTTCAGTTTCCCAAATCTGGGTTTGCAGGTTGTGCTGGAAAATTTCAAAGTCAATCTGACTGTCGCGGGACAATTTACGGTAATCCACCTGCCTGGGGAGCTCCTCATCCATCTGGCGCGCGAAAGCAAGCCAGCCGTCGCGAGCTGTTTTCGAAATGTCATCAAGCCGGCTATCGAACCGATGATCGCCGAGACTGGTTGCCTGGAGTGGTTGCTGCCGCAAATACTCATCGAGATAATTTTTAAAAAAAGTGTTCAATTTGTCGTCCTCCGCCGTCCGGGCGAACGCGGGTGCAGCCGCCACCAATAAGCCAACTGCGCCGATGATTGCCAGAAAAATGAATTTGCTCATAGCTTCGACACATGGTGAGAATCTGCCTCCCCGGCTTCAGGTCCAAGGAGATTCCGGACAAAGAATTCCTGTAATCGCCGCCGGCCATAAGGTGTACCCGCCACGCCGTGACCCGCGCCAGGCATGTCGAGCAGATCAAAATCCTTGTCGGCCTTGATGAGCGCGTTGACCACCTGCATGGTGCTCGACGGGTCGACGTTCTGATCCGCCTCACCGACCATCAAGAGCAAGCGCCCTTGTAACTTGTGCGCATCCACAACACAGGAACTCCGGACGTAGCTTTCGTCAACCGGCCACCCCATCCACTGCTCATTCCACCAAATTTTATCCATCCGATTGTCGTAGCATCCGGAGTCGGCCACACACACTTTGTAAAAATCCGGATAATCCAAAATGCCGCGCAGCGCGTCCTGCCCGCCTGCCGACGTGCCGTAAATACCCACGCGCGCCAGGTCCATGGAGGAATATTTGGCCGCGGCCGCTTTGATCCAAAGAATGCGGTCCGGAAAGCCGGCATCCTTAAGATTCTTCCAGCAAACGTCGTGAAACTTCTTTGAGCGGTTCGCCGTGCCCATGCCGTCCAACTGCACGACAATGAAACCAAGATCGGCCAGTTTCTGTTGCTGATATGTCGCGTGGAAATCTTTCGCTGTGAATGAATCCTGCGGGCCCGCGTAAATGTCTTCAATGACCGGATATTTTTTGCCCGGATCAAAATCCTTAGGCCGCCAAATGAGGCCATAAATGTCCGTGACGCTGTCGCGCCCTTTGGCCACAAACGCTTCGGGTGGTTTCCATCCGGTCGCATACAATGCAGTGGCATCGGCGGTTTCCAGTTTGCAAACCTGCTTACCGTCGTCGCCGCGGCGCAAAACACTAATCGGAGGCAAATCCACGCGCGACCAGGTATCGATTAAAAAGCGGTAGTCGGGCGAAAACTGGGCCGTGTGCGTTCCGTCGCCTTCCGTG
>JBEKMT010000351.1:0-2685 GCA_050008355.1 Verrucomicrobiota bacterium | reverse complement strand
CTCATATTAAACATGTGTCCGAAGGCTGGGACCCTTCCGAAAATTTGCTGGAAAAGTGAATTATTGAAATTGTCTGCTGCGCTGATCGCCACAGACTGGAACCTTCGACAGCCTTTAATTACTGGTAAACGCCCTTAAAAGCAACACTTATTTTCACTTTTGTCGTGTAGCATTCAAAAGCGGAAAAGCGTGTGCGGTCAAAAGCGGACAGTTAAAAGACCGGACAATGGAGCAAGACGATGGGTTTGGCTTTTAGGTCAGGGGCGTGCTTGAGGTAATAGACATCGCCATCAGGGCGTAAGCAGCGGATGACTTTGGAACGCGGTGGCGCATCAATGGTTTGGCGGTGAGAGCCGACGGGGACTTTACCATCGTCGCCGACGCGGACTTTGGATTGCTGGCTCCAGACGAAAGGCCACCAAGGACAGGCTGGAACCGGGCGCAGTACGGAACGTTTTTGATCGATGGCTTGCTGTTTGGCGGTGTGCGGGGCGATTCCCAGTTCCCGGTGGATTTCGTGTTGATTGGCGTGTGGGAGTAATTGATCCAAGAGCCGGTTGGCTCCTGCGAGTTCGACGATGTGATCTGCGGCCAGCAGGGGTGGGAGACGTTTTTGCCAGTAGTCGTGGCGGCGCTCGATTTTACCTTTGGCTTGGGGTGTTGGGGCGTAGCGGAGGGCGACGCCATAAAAGTGCAGCGCCGTGCCCAGTTGGGTGAAGGCCTCCGGGGTATGGGTGAAGAAGAAGGAGTGGTAGTCGACATAGAGGGCCAGAGGCAAGCCGTGGGTTTGAAAGGCGTGCGACAGAAAGTCGAAGTGAGCCAGGAGGGTTTCGGCGTGATAGAGGCGGGCGCCGACATTATAACGGGTGGCATCATCCAATAAATCGAGCAGGACTTGTTTGTCACGTGAGTTGGGGAGGAAAGGGTGTGGGGTGGCGTCATATTGCCAGAGGGCGCCCAGGTCGCGGACCTGCCAGCGTTTCACCGGTTTGCGCGGGGTTTTGTAACGGGTGTCCGGGGCGAGCTGGTTGGCCAGAGCCCAACGGCGGACGCTGGCGCGGTCAGTTTTGAAGTCGAGGCGACGATGCAGTTCGCTGGCCGCGGCGCTGTAGGAAGAGGGCGGCTTGGAGGACAGGAGTTTGGTGAGCAAGGCAACCACCGAAGCGGGCCATTCTGGGCGATGGTTGCCGCCGGACTGAACCGGTGACCAGGTGGCGGCATGGCCTTGGGCACACGCCTTGAGGTAGTCCGCGTAGAGTTCATAAAAGCGTGTGCGAGCCAGCCCCAGTTCCTTGGCGGCTTCACCAACCGAGAGTTGCTGGCGACGATAGCTGGCCAAGAGATGCCGGATGAGGGGAGCTGGAAGTCGTTTGCTGAGCTGTAACTTTTCATCACGCGGATGATGACAGAGGAAGGTGGATTTTTCGCTTTGGAACTGATACCGGTCAGGGCTAGCCAGGCCGCTGCTGGGCAACGACCCGACTGACCGTTTATCAGGCTTCAGGCGGCGCTCAGGTTGCGTCCCCGCAGAGCCCTATCCTCCGCTGAAGCAACCAATGAGCTTACAGATCAAATCTTCCGTGGCAATAGCCCAACAGCATTATTCCGCTTTTGATCGCACAGACCTGTCCGGTTTTGCTCGCACCACGACAGCTTTTTCTGCAAAGCGCGGTGTTCTTGTCCCCTTTGCCCGAGTTCCGAGACTTGAGCCAAAACGCCTCACTCGAAAGCTCGATTCATGTTCATAGAACTCACGTTCGATGATGCAAAAACGTGTGAAATTCGCTAAAGGTGCAAAGGCACCGCTGCTGCCCTCTCATGATCCTCGATCATTATTTGGATTTAACGTCACATTGCCACGATTTGGTCCTCGAACCCAGCAGTACCGGCCGGATATGCAACTGCTACGAAACCCCGCCGTCACCATGATCCACAAGATGCATGTCCACCTGGGCACCATTCGATTGCATCCTGTCCAACTCCTCCGCGATGAAATCCTTCAAAAACCGGCTTATGTCCGTATCCTCAATGATTTTTTTAAACTCGCACGTCAGGTGCATGTCGCCTTGAATGCATTGCCGCAGCGGATGCTTGATCGGTGCCGGCGCCGGAATCTTTGAAAAATCAACTTTGACCTCTTCCTTTGTATCGCTCATAAATTCTGATCGTAGTTGGGTCCAGCGTCACGCTGGTCAGTTCGGAATGTTGGCATAGCTGCAAGCCGCCTCGAAATTCAGTATCTCCACCCACACCAGGGCATCCCCGTCGCGACTCCCCCGGGTGTGAAACGGATGAGCGCGCCGGATCCAGTCACAACGGAAATTCGCCATGTCCGCATTATTCGCGACAATTTGCTCCTCGATCGCCGCAACCTCCGGATTCTGCTGCGTCGGATCCGGCGTCGCCAGCCATTGGCCGGCCGCCGTGATGGCATCCGCCAGTTCCGACATCGCTTGATCTTCGTTGTCATCCCCGATCCCCAGCGTGTCCGCTGTTGCGGCCAGGACCACGTCCGCCTTCACCCGGGCCGCTTCGAAATTGGTTTCATCCGGCTGCATCGTCGCATCGAAGTGATGCTGAATCTGCAGATGCAATACTCCTTCCGGCCGGTGCGGACGAATCGGATCATTCGAAAGCACAACGCAAGTCCGATACGGGAAAGTGTCCCGCGTGCGCGAATCATTC
>JBEKMT010000350.1:0-2687 GCA_050008355.1 Verrucomicrobiota bacterium | reverse complement strand
TTGCAGGAAACAAAATAATGCACTGGCAACGGCACTGTTTTTGCTCAGTTTGCGAGACCGTATGTCGCCGGTGCCTATTTTAGCCGAGAAGCCCTCTCCCCAGATTGGCCAAAACAAGAGAATGATTGGTCCTAACACCCCGAATTTTTTTATCGTTGGCGCTCCGAAGGGTGGCACCACGGCATTGAATCAATATCTCTCGTCGCATCCCGATGTTTTCATTTCCACCAAGGAAATGCATTACTTCGGTTCCGATTTGAGTTTTGGCCCCCAATTCTATCGGCGTGACCAGAAAGCTTATCTGGCAGAATTTGAGAATTGGGATGGCCAGGCCCGTGTGGGTGAAACCTCCGTTTGGTACTTGTTTTCGCGGCAGGCTGCCAGCGAGATCAAAGCTTTCAACCCGGAGGCGCGCATTATCATCATGTTAAGGGAACCGGTGGCCACCATGTATTCCTTGTATCACCAATTCCGCTGCGACGGCAACGAACACTTGCGTACGTTTGAGGAGGCTTTGGCGGCGGAAGATGACCGGCGTGCGGGACGCCGCATATCCCGGCAGTGCTTTTTCCCGCAAGGATTGGCTTACCGGTCAATCACACGCTTCACAGAACAAGTTAAGCGATATTTTGACGCTTTTGGCCGCGAGCGGGTGCGGGTAATCATCTACGATGACTTTGCTGCAGACACCCCCGGCGTATACCGCAATACCTTGGATTTTCTTGGCGTTTGTCCGAGCCGAATTGATCCCAAGATTGATTTTGGCGTCATCAACGGGAACCAGACCGTCAAGATCCCGGCGCTGCGGGCCATATTGCAGGATCCACTAGTGCGTGGAACGGCCATTGCGTTGCGCTCCCGGTTGCCGAAACCGGTCTTTTCCCTGATTCAAAAGGCGGGGTTGCAGCTCAGCTCCTTCAATGTGAAGGCGAAAAAGCGTTTGGAACTTGCCCCTGAATTGCAGCGTTCGCTCCGGCGCGAATTTGCGGTTGAAGTCGAACAACTAAGCGATTTACTGGGGCGCGATCTGACTCATTGGAGCAATCCTGAAAGGACAGTTTCCTCCGTGGATTCAAAATGACATGAAATGGTCATCTTTAAGCTCCAGAATGTTACGCGGAGGATTCGGCTCAACGCTTTTGCTTTATTCGGCGGTACTGACAGTACTATTTTACGGGGTCTTTCTACCGGGACAAACTTTGTTTTCCAACGACGGCCCGCTCGGCGAATTGATGGCGAGGTGCCATCATTTGCCCGACAGATTCCTGGGCTGCTGGGCGGATCTGAACAGCGTGGGCTTCAATAGCAGCGCAGCACCTCCAGGCATAAATTTCACACTTCAATGGTTGTTGGGACCCATATTGTTTTCGAAGATTTATGCACCTCTGTCATTGTTGATAATGGGGGTGGGCGCATGGTGTTTCTTTCGTCAAATGCGGTTGACCCCCTTGGCGTGTATTTTGGGGGGACTGGCGATCGTTTTAAACTCGAGCTGCTTTGCCGTCGCCTGCTGGGGAGTGGCGGCACATGATCTTACGATCGGCATGAGTTTTCTGGCGCTGGCTGCGCTGGCGGACACCTCAGCACGTCAATACTGGTTGCGCGTGGTCCTGGCAGGTTTCGCCGTGGGAACGGGCGTCATGGAAGGGGCGGATGTCGGGGCTATTTTCAGTATCTTGGTAGGAGTTTTCATCGTCTATCAGGCATGCACTTCGGAAGGCTCGCAGCTGAGGAACCAGGCCGCCGGGGCGGGGCGTCTGCTGTTGGTGGTTGTCTGCGCGGTTTTTATCGCAGCCCAGTCCATTAACGGGCTCGTAAGTACTGCAATTGAAGGCGTAAAGGGAACCCAACAGGACGCCCAGACAAAACTGAGTCGCTGGGACTGGGCGACTCAATGGAGCCTGCCCAAACGGGAGCTGTTGACCCTGGTGGTGCCGGGCCTTTTTGGTTATCGCCTGGACACACCGAATGGCGGCAATTATTGGGGTATGATGGGCCGTTCACCCGCCTGGAATAAATACCTGCAAGACGGCAGCCAAGGCAAACCGCCAACGAGCATTATCCGTTTTACCGGAGGCGGCAATTACGCGGGTGTGCTTGTAGTGTTGGTGGGGATCTGGGCGGCCACCGAGGCCTTGCGTCGCAATGCCTCGATTTTCAACCTCGGCCGGCGGAAATGGCTGTGGTTTTGGTCGGTGGTGACGGTAGTCTCGCTGTTGCTGGCGCTGGGTCGGTATGCTCCGTTTTATAAATTGTTTTATGCGCTGCCTTACGTCTCCACAATTCGTAATCCAACCAAATTTCTATATACATTCGATTTTGGACTGGTGACCCTCTTCGCCTTTGGCATTGACGGTTTGGAGCGCAGATATATGCAGCCAACCGCACCACAGCACTCCGCGAAATGGATTGGTTTGCCGGGTTGGTGGCGACGGGCTGCGAAGTTTGAAAAGAACTTTTTGTACGGCTGTGTCCTCGTTCTGGTGGCGGGTTTGTTGGGATGGATGGAGTATTCGCAACATCATGATGACCTGGTGCAGTATTTGCAGTCCGTCCGGATTACCACCCTCGCAGATTCCGTGGCGACGTTCAGCATTCAACAGGTGAGTTGGTTTATCCTGTTTTTTTCCCTGGGCGCGGGAATGCTGATCCTGATATTCAGCGGCGCGTTCGCAGGAAAACGAGCC
>JBEKMT010000035.1:0-36034 GCA_050008355.1 Verrucomicrobiota bacterium | reverse complement strand
CGTATGCTCTGTCTTCGCCACCCAATTGCAGGGCGCCATACATAACAACTGGTGGTAACAATCCGACAAAGGCCATGAGCGGTGAATCGTGAGCGCCAAGATAGCCAACGAAAAGAACAACGGACTGCCAGCACAGAACATAGAACCCCCATCTTTTCCAAAAATATAGTGCGATAACGCCAACAATACTCATTAAACAGCTAAGCCGAAGTGCTAGTAGCACCCACCTCGTGAAATCTGGATCGATATCCGGATGCTGCTTTAGAAATTCGGCGGTCCCGAATGTTAAGACGAAAAGTCCTATGCTTGCGGAAGCGATTCTAAGCACCATCAATATGATAAGCGCTATGTGCCGCCTGGGTTCTGTCATGATTTGGTTCTCATTCTAACTCTTTAGACTCCCGCGGCAAAACAATGACCCTTTTAGCGGGATTCTTCCCGCTGAATCGGAATTTTGTGCTCCGCTTCTCGAGGATGGGTATCGCTCAAATCCAAGTCAATTTGAAATTCGCCGCTCACTGGAATTGCAACGCGATTTGGCCGTTCCATTTGAGCCTTCGTTTTTTCGCCGCATTTGCCTCAACGCGGCTGCTCTCGTGAATCGGTGGTGCAATATCACGACGCATCCGGAGTGAGAAATGTTGGTCTTATGTACCACTTGACTGGTTGGCGGTTTATATGGGTATCGAATCTTCTGTTAGCACTACAACGCCGTCAACCAGCGTGACGCTGGACCCCACCTTTGCTCCCACCATTTCTAGCGGGACGCTGGATCCCGCCACGCTGAGCCTGGATCCCACTGTTTTGGAACCTTTGCGTCGCTATCTGCGGACTGAAACCAAGGATTTTGCGGATGACGGGACGATTCAGGTGGCGTTTTCTTCCGAATATCCGGCGCAACAGCGGGCCAGCAGGGCGCACGCAGCGATGGGTATCGCCAAGGAAGGTGAATTGTTCTGGGAGGTGCTGAGTCATGAGCCCGGGGATTTCAACCTGGACCGGATGAACAACAGCGGCGCGTTTCTGAATAAGCACGTGGCGGCGCGGCATCTCGGCAAGATTCGCATAGCGAATGTTTCGGCGGACAAGGTTGGCCGGGCATACTATCCCAGCCAGTTCATTCCCCAGTTCATCCGCACGCTGGATGTTGAGGTTTTTGGCGAACCCAAGCTTCAACTTTCCGGCAGAATCTTCGTTCTATTTATCCAGTATTGACCCTCGGCAACTACTGCACCAGTTGCCGGTAGAATTCCTGGGGCGCGACCGGGGTTAGGATGAGGGGAGAGCCTGACGAATTGGTGTTCCAGGGCCCAAGCAGGTTGGTCGCGTCCATCAGCACACCCTGGGACCATTGCACCTCTATTTGTCCGCTGGAAACTGGCTTGAGACTGAAAGTGACGGGCGGAGTTGCGGCCGCGCCAAACGTCCACACCTGGTTCGCACCGCCGTTCCAGGTCCATTGGTCAACGTAACTGCCGTTGTTGGTGGAAAAGGCCGATACTTCCAGGGCCAGGCCGCTGTTGCGGTTGAGGATCCGGTAAAAGCCGTTGGTTAAATCAGAAACTGCCCACTGCTGCCTGTTGCCACCATTCCATGTCCACTGGTCAATGACCGCGCCGTTGGCGGTTGAGCCGCCGGAGACCTCCAGGGCCAGTTTACTGTTTTCATTCATGATTTCGTAATATCCGTTACCGAGACTGGACATCGTCCATTGCTGGCTGGCGCCACCATTCCAAACCCACTGGCTCACACTGCCACCGTTGGTGGTGCCGGCCAGCTCAACTTCCAGGGCCAATCCGCTGTTGCCATTCAGGATTTGATAGTTACCGGTCCCATTGAAGCCGCTCCACGCATACTTCACAAGATCCAGCCCGCTGGGACTGTTCAGGATCAAGGCCGTGTTGTTGGTGTTGCGGGTGAACATGCTGTAGGAATCGCCGTCTCTCAATCCGGGCCAGTAAACCGCGCCGGTGTGATTGCTGCTACAGTACGTTGAGAACCCGATGATGGAGGCGATTTCGTTGTTGTTCTGACTGCCACCAGCATAATTCCAGCCATAATTCATTGACGCGCCAAACTCCGTCTGCACGGTCGAGCCCGCATAAGACCCGACTTCGCCCGCCAGACTGCCATACCAGCTCGAGGACGAGGTGTTGGTCGAGTTCCAAAAGCCGTAATCATGCACCGAAAACAAACAGCCAGCGGTAATGTCCGCTGAGGCCACGGCGGCTATGTTCTGGTCGTATCCTGTTCCGCCGACCAGGACGCGCCCGTGTGCCACGGTCGGATACCGCTGTAGCCAATTGGTGACCACATTCAACCAATTCGCGGTACTGTAGCCAAACGGTTCGTTAAGGATTTCAAAATATACGTTCCCGTTGCCATTATAATCCGTCACCACTGTGTCCCACATTTTCCAAAAGCAGGCTGGATCGTTGACCATGCCGTTCCCGTCACTCGCACCAGTCCAGGGGCAAACGATGACCTTCATCCCAAGGCTCGTGGCCTCGTCAATCGCGCCTTTATAGGTAGCCCACCACGATCCGATGACCGTCTCCGGGTTGATGGGAATCCTCACCGTGTTGGCGCCAACGCCGGAAAACGCGCCCAAAACCATGCCTGCAATGGATTGCACGTTGGCATAATTGTTCGTGAGGCTGAGGCCGCTCAATAGCAGCGGACCATCAACGTAATTGTCATTCGGATCGGCCCAATTGAATCCGTGAAAGGTACTTGCCGCCGCCCCGGAACCGCCCGAGGGCGCAGACACTGTCCCCGTGGTTTCGGTGGCCAGGATGAGCCATTGTTGATTCGCGGCGCCAGTCCAGGCTGATTGATCAATCGCCCCGCCATCGGCGGTTGATGCCTGGCTCACTTCCAAGGCCAGACCACTGTTCACATTGAGGATTTCGTAGCAACCATTGGACAAGCTTGACAACGTCCACTGCTGGTTTGCGCCACCCCACCAGGCCCATTGGTCAACCGTCGCGCCGCTGGCGGTCGATTGATTATAAACCTCCATCGCCAGGCCGCTGTTCTTGTTGAGGATTTGATACCCCCCGCTACCCTCACTGGATAGCGTCCATTGCTGATTCGCGCCATCGTTGGCGATCCACTGGTCCAAACTGGTGCCGTTGGTGGTGGAAAAAGCCGGTACTTCCAGGACCATTCCGCTGCCCGCGTTCACAATCTCGTAATCGCCCTGGAAAGTCTGGCCCATGAGCGAGTTGGTTGTGATGAAAATGACCAAAGCCGCCGCACAAGGGAACAGGTCGGTTCCGAGCATTGAAGTAATTCCATGTTTCATACTATGGCTTCCGCCTGTATTTCTAGCTTCCGGCCGTATCCAAGCTTGACCGCTTTAAGCGTTTGCTGATGCTCGTGCTGAATTGAGTTGTGAATCCGTTCTCCAAATAAATAGCCCATGACTGAAGTTAAGACCACCGCAAAACAATTCTTGCTTCGTCCAGTCAATCAACGGCGAGGCGACACTTAAATAAGACTGATCTAAAACATCTGTGGGCTTCCGAAATGAATAAAATCCTGAATCCCCAACTTCACGCCCTGTTCCACAACTGCAAAACGGGACGGTCACGTTTTCTTCTTCTTCAGGCCTGTTATCCTCGCAGGGCCAGATAAAAAAATGCGGGTGGCAGTCTGGTGCGGCGTAATGGTCCGCATGTTTAGGAGTTTGGATGCGCAATGCCACCCGTGAGACCACATCGCCGATTCGAATTGGATATATCTGTCGAAAAAATAAGCGAACGAAAAAACGAACCCAATTTTCAAACCCCATCCAGAATCTTTGTTCTCTGCTTTAGCTTGTGTTCAGTTGCACTGTCCGTCCGTTACCAGCTCCGGTCAATTCGGCTCCCGTTGATTCGGTGCCTCGGCTTGTCGCGTCGCATCCCGGTGAGCTTGGGAGAGCAGCGAACAGGGGTAGCCCTGGCGTGGGAGCATGTACAAAACATGCAAACGAAAAAACGAACCCAAATCAGCCCCTCCAATTGTACCGCAGACTCGCAGTCAGCGGCGCGGCTGGTTGGCAACCAGCCGGCCATTCCCAAATCAAGACACAGACATTTTGCAGAATGCATCAACCAGAAACGTTCAACGCCCTCTGCCTTCATTTCCTCTTCTTCATGGAAATGAAAAAACGAACCCAACCCTCATCGCGCCGCTGCGCGGCGGAGGCTGGAGCCTCAATCTTCAGCATAAGTATAAACGTAAAAACGAACCCAAATTCATTTCCCGCCGCTGGACCGCCGACTCAATGTCGGCGTTATTGCAGGTTCGCAACTGGCACGCCGCCCGCGAATCAAACCGCTGACATGTCGCAAAGCGGGAAAACCCGCGACGCGCCACCAAATCTCGCTCTCCAAAAAGAATGTGAAAGAAAAAACGAACCCAAATTTTAACCTTTAACTTTCAGCCAGAACCAATCAACTTGGCGCCTCCGCGTTTCCCGGTGTCGCGGCGAACCCCGTGTGCAGGCAGGTGCGTAAGTATTGGTGTCCATCAGTGTCCATTCGTGGTTTCAAAAACGGACCCAATCATTTACTAATGAACCGCCTGGACCTCCGCCGTGTTCAACGTCACCGGACCGAGCAAGCCCGACTCCAGCAACTTTGAGTCTTTGTGCCAATGATGCCACGTCGTGAAGGTCAGCCGACCCGTCGGGCTCGGCTTGCCGTCAAGCAACCACTGCGGCCATTCCTTGAGCTGATCACCATCCCACTCACGATCCGAAGGCAGTTGCTCGTCGCCGATCAGCCGGTTCGGCCAAAGATTCGTTACTTTCACGATCAGTTCATTGTCCCCGGGTCTCGCGGCGGCTGTGACATTGACCCGGAACGGCGGTTTCCACAGCACACCAAAGCTCTGGCCGTTCAATGAGACCTCGGCAAAATTTTTCACCGCACCCAGATCTAGCCATAGCTCGCGTCCCACACCGAGTCGTTCGGGTGAAATCTGAATTTCTTTTTCGTATGTCGCCGTGCCGGAAAAATAGCGTACGCCATCGTCGGTGTGGTCCGTCCACGAAATCAGTTTGTCTAACGTGACTTCCGCCGGTGCGCCCCAATTAGGCGGGAAACTCAAATTCCAGGCACCGGTGATTTCCTGGGGTGCGGGCAGGTCGCTGGCCTCCACGTGTAGCGTTTTTCCTCCGGCGGTTTGCAATTCGACACTCCCGTTGCCCCATGTCTTCAGCACCGGCGCACCGCTTTCGGTGCTGATTTCCCATTGAGGCGGTTGACCAATCCCCGTTGTTACCGGTAGTGTCAGTGATTCATTTTCATTCACGCTCGCGTGGCCAGGCCAGCCGGCAAGCGTGTAGTCCACGCGCAGTTCTTTGGCGTGCAGGCTGGCTGGGTCGCCTCCGAGGGCATCGTTGTTGGCGGTCACCACCAACTGGTCATCATGCACCATTGCGGAGAGTTTCTCCGTCACATCAACTTCTCCGGCGCCATCCTTCGCGGCATAAACGGCATGTTGAATTTCCAATTTTTGCGCAATGCTTGGCTCAGTGGCGAACGTGCTGCTGGCGGCCACGACGTGGTCTGCCGCTCCGGCGGGATGACGGAAAATCACAAAGATTGAGCCGGCGGGATCAAAATTCAACCGCACCTTGGTTCGCCCGTCCTGCTCGCTCCAGATGGGTGCCGTCTCGATCACGCCCGTCTCGGGATTCCACAATTCGGGGACTTTTCCGCTGACGCGAAACGTGCAATCAACCGCGTCAAACTGCCGCCGTTGATTGGAAACAAAATAAATATCTGTGCCGTCCGCGATCCGATGCACGTACGCCAGGCGTGACTCGCCATCAATTCCAGTGAAATCAAAATCAGGCTTCAGAGCTTGCGCCTCAAAGACCTCTGCCAACGATTTGCCCCAGTAAACACGGCCGCTGCCGTCGGCGTTTTCCAGTATGCTGCTGCCATCGCACGGTCCCCAAAGTTCATCAGCGAGGACTTTTACCTGCTCGTCACATTTGGGATAATCATCGAGGCTGGGTGAACGTTGCGGTCGCGGGCCAACCACCGTCGCACCGGCACGCACCAGTTTGCGAATCTGCCTCAATAATCGCGGCGTCATGTTGATGTCGCCTGGCGGCAAAATCAGCACCGCGTAACTCGCGCCACTGGCCAATACGATTCGACCGTTCTTGACCGTTGCGCCGTATAAAACGCCGGCGTTGACGTTGTCGTAATCATACCCGTCCGGCAGCGGAGGATTTCCCCACCGCGTTTCCACCGGCGCGCTTTCGCCGGTAAAATACGCGGCGTCCGCCACCGCGCGTCCCTGCTGCAACAGGAATTGGCAGTGCGAAATGTAATCGATCCAGGCCTTGCCTTGCTGCCACCAGGTCAGGGTCCGCTCAAAGTGGAAACCAAATTCACCCATGGTCATGCCCGGCCAGCGATTCGTCCAGGGTTGCATGGCATAGCGGTGGAAGATGTAACGGTTCAAGCCCTGGCAATACATCAAGTCGCCGAGCGTCTTCAGCGAATAAGGATCGTTTTGCCAGCGACCGTTGTCCCCGCCCGCCGTGAATGATTCCGCGCCGACAATGGTCTTGCCATAGATATGAGCCACGGACGCAGCCAGTTTGACCGAAGGATTGCCCTGGCTGCCCGACCAAAACTCGCCCATCACGACATCGGCCGGGGCGCCGCATTGCAGCGACTCAAAGGGACCCGTATAAGGCTCAATCGCACTCTTCAATCCGTGCTCGTGGCAGAGTTCGGCAAAATGGCTGTAGTAATTATCAGCAAACAGATCGGCCACGGTGCGGCGCATGTCCCACAGGAATCGTTCTGTGACCTCATGGCTTTCCACGTCATAACGGTCGAACGTCGGCAGGAATTTTACCGGATCATAACCGCGCCGTTTCTTGAACTCCTGGGGAAATTTGGCCGTCCAGTCCTGGCCTCCAACTTCATAACTGTCAATGAGCGAGGCGTTGAGCGCTTTGCCGCCCAGCGGCCCAACGTCGTCCAGCACCTTCTGCATGAAGCCCTGCCAGTGCGCGTCGAGGGCGGTCTTGCTCAGCTTGTCGCACTCCAGACCTTCGCCTGACTTTGGCGCAGGATGATTATTGACCCCCGTCGGCGTGAAACCGATGCGCAGGATCACCCAGTTGCCCGGTGGAACGTGCCACTTGAACCGGCCGTCTGCCCCGAGCTTTCGCGTCAAGTCGACGATGTCGTCGCGCGGAATGGCTTCGCCGGCATCGGCAGCGTTGCCCGTCGGCGGCCGCACAAACGTATCATTCACTGAATTTTTGGTTACCAGCCGCGCCGCCGCCAGTTGGCTCGCATTGTACGGAAAAATGAACGTCCCTCCTTCATCTACCGTCAACGTGCCGGGCTTTCCATCGAGCTCGAATTTTACGGATAGAATTTTTACTTCCCCGGAGGCCGGATCACCTCCCATTTCCCCATTGTTGACGTCGACTGAAGGTCTGCCGTTCTTGACTAGATCTTCGAGCCTGGCGGTCACATCCGCGGAACCGCCGCCATCCTGTGACTCGTAAACCGCGTGCGTGATTTCCAGGTTCGATTTCTCGGTGGAGGCAGGGGAGACCTGATTGGGTTTAGCCGGGGATACCTTGAACGCCAGCACCGCGATGTCCTGGTAATAACCCAGCGTGACCGGCGGTAGGGGCAGCACTGCATCAAAGTCGGCGGGACCTTGCGTATGAATTTCGCTCGAGGTGAGGCATTGCATTGCGTTGGTTACGGTGTTCCATGGACCACCGCTGCTGGACCAGCCGGCGCAATTTTCCACGCACAGTTCAAGGCCCAGCCGGTTTGCCTCCGACACGGCAAATTTAAAATCCTTTTGCCAGTCAGCGCCCATGAAGGGTGCATTGCCCGCCGGAATCCCGCAATCCACGTTCACAATCGTGGCACCGGCCAAACCGATCTGCTTCATTGCTTCGAGGTCGGCGGTGATACCCTCCTGGGTGATATTGCCATTCATCCAATGCCACCACGTCTCCGGCTTGGCGGAGTCCGGCGGATTAAGAAAACCCGATTCCAGCGGGTCAGCCACGGAGTTGGTTGAGTCGGCGGAGACGTTGAGCGTCGCGCACAGCCCGGCAATGCCAGCGAGGAAACAAGACCATTTCATGAGTTCAATTGTTCAAAGACTATTTTCGGTGACGATCCAATCACCAGCATCAAAGACGTGCAGCAATCTCGTCCTTGGTGCCGGCTTATTCGATCGTGATTAAAGGTATTGGTTCATCATCCAAAAAGCACCGCCTCTTGTATATCCCCAAAACGGGAATATCGTATCACTAAAATGGGTGAGACCCTGACTGGCTGATGTAACGGGACACCGATCGATTGACACACCATTGAGACCAGCGAACTCAAGTCGCCACCATCATCCCGGTAATCGCCAGGCGGAATCACCACCTGATCCGGCCCGCCCAATCCGGCTTGATCCCGCACGGACAAGTGGCTATAGCTGTCATTTGCAATTTCCGCCATTCGCGCGGACAGTAGCGCTGATTTGCGGATGAATGATTGATACGATGATTCTGGTTTTGGACAATTACGATTCGTTCACCTACAACCTCGTCCAATATTTGGGCGAGCTCGGGGTGGACTTGCTGGTGCGTCGCAACGACGAGATTACGCTTGATGAAATCCGGGCGCTAAAACCGGAGCGCATACTTGTCTCGCCCGGGCCGTGTTCACCACGCGAAGCCGGTTTGTCTAACGACGTGATTCGGACCTTCGCCAGCGAGGGCGTGCCGGTTTTTGGCGTTTGCCTCGGCCACCAGTGCATTGGCCATGCATTTGGCGCGGACGTCGTCGTGAATTATCGCATGATGCACGGCAAGACTTCACCGATCAAACATAACGGCAGGGACTTGTTCGCAGGCATGCCCAATCCGTTTCCAGCCACGCGCTACCATTCACTCGTCATCAAGCGCGACACCATGCCGGATGTTTTGGAAATCACCGCCGAAACTGACGAAGGCGAAATCATGGGTGTAAAACATAAAACCCTCCCGATCTGGGGCGTGCAATTTCATCCGGAAAGCATCTTGACCGAAAACGGCCGGACGATTATCAAGAACTTCCTGAAGCTGAAGTAAATTTCCGCGGCCGCAGTAATTTTTTCAGGCGGGACTAAAACCTCGCCAACAAAAAACGCGCCGACCATAAGGTCGGCGCGTTGTGTTTGCTAAACTCGGTTTGGCAGCCTTAGAAATTCTTGGCGACTTCCGCCCAATTGACGACGTGCCAGAACGCCTTGAGGTAATCCGCGCGCTTGTTCTGGTACTTAAGATAGTACGCGTGTTCCCAGACATCCACGCCCAGGATGACTTTGCCCTCGACGCCGGAGACCGCCTTGCCCATCAGCGGATTATCCTGGTTGGCAGTGGAGACGATTTCAAGCTTGCCGCCGTTGCTCACCAGCCAGGCCCAGCCGCTGCCGAAACGCCCAATCCCGGCGGCTTCAAATTTGGCTTGGAAATCGGCGAACGAACCAAACGTGCTGTTGATCGCGTCTCCCAGTTTGCCGGTGGGGGCGCCGCCGGCCTTGGGCGCAAGAATTTTCCAGAAAAATGAATGATTCCAATGGCCGCCGCCGTTATTGCGCACCGGGCCGCGAATGTTGTCCGGCACCGAGGCCAAATCGCCGATTAGAGCCTCCAACGATTTGCTTTCCAGGGGCGTTCCGGTAACGGCCTTGTTGAGGTTGTCCACGTAAGCCTTGTGATGGCGGTCGTGATGAATTTCCATGGTCAGCGCGTCAAAGTGCGGCTCGAGCGCTTCTTTCGGATATGGTAGGGGGGGTAGTTCGTATGGCATAATTTTTTAATGGTTCTTGGTGTTCAAATTCAGTGCGTGTCAAATTGCGTCAGCATTAGCTTAAAATCAAGTGCGGAAAACCCCTGATACCGATCAGAGCAATGTTTGCATCCAAACCGCCTGTCAACAGCATCCCGCTTGCTCGGCAGTTTGAACGAAAACAAAACATTTCGGCTGCAGCGAACAGAACGAAACCGGCAGCGGCTACGCATCATTCTTTCGACAAGTATGTCTTGCCCCTGACGTGCCCCGGGAAGGATCAAAAGTCCCGCCTCGTGCGAAATTCTAACTTGATGAATTTTTAAGCCATTCACGGGTTCAGAAGGTGGCAGAGGAGTCTGGCGGCGAATGTGGCACCTGACTTGAAAGAATTTCGCTAGTGTGGCAATCTTTTCGACTGGTGATCGTCGCTCAACAACCTCTCCCTCGCGAGAAAGACGGAAATGGCTTTACTTTGATCGAGCTACTGGTCGTCATCGTGATCATTGCCATTCTTGCCGCGCTGTTGCTGCCCTCTTTGGCGAAGGCAAAGGAAAAAGGGCGGCAGACATATTGCATTAATAGTGTCCGGCAGCAGACGCTGGCGGTTTTGTTATACGCCGACGAACATGGCGATATTCTCCCGCCCACTGCCTATATCGCTCCAAATGGCAACGAAGTGGATTGGCCCGCCTTGCTGGATCCCTATTTGAATTTTGTCGTTAAAATCCATCTTTGCCCGACTGACCTCAACTCCAGAACCAATTCCTATGGGCTGAATGAATTGACATTTGTTGATCTCACCGACCCCAATCCACCGCCACCAACACGTCTCGCTTCTTTTCATGCCACGGCAAACACAATCATGCAGGGAGACATCGGGACCGAGGATGATTTTGTGACCCCGCGGCCGGATACCTTAAAGCTGACTGCACCCGGCTCCATTCTCAATGACGATGAGGATGCCCGGCCTTCCACCCGTCACTCCCGCCGGTGCGACTTGGGCTTCATGGACGGACACAGCGAACCGCTGCTTTTGAACCAATTCTATACCGGCCAAAATCCGACCAATAAATGGTTTATGCCTTAGCCGCCTTTCAACAGGAAGATCGAAAACGTGCCGGAAATTATTTGAGTGGACTCGATTTCACCGGCCTCTCGACAGGGTCGGAAATCCAAAATGGAAATTTCCTTCCCATTAATTTCCTGGCTTCCCCCGATTACACTTTGACCCAAATTTTATAATTGGTCCCTCCGCAAGGAGAAGCTAAACTATGAAAGCTGAATTTAAACTAATATGAAAAAAATCCTCATCGTTCTGGTCATTCTGCTGGTGATGGGTCTTTTGTTTTTGGCCATAATCGGCTTGGCGACCGCCGGCAGCTACAATCGTCTCGTTAAATTGTCCCAGGCCGTCGACAGCCAATGGGCCCAAGTGCAGAATGTCTACCAGCGACGGGCGGACCTGATTCCCAACCTGGTTGCCACCGTTTCCGGCGCCGCCAACTTCGAAAAATCAACCCTGACAGAAATCACGCAAGCCCGCGCCTCGGTCGGCCAGGTGAAAATTGACCCCAATAACGCCCCCAACGATCCCGCCAAACTGGCGGCGTTCGACCAGGCTCAAGGGCAACTCACCTCGGCGCTGTCGCGACTCATGGTGGTTGTGGAGCGGTATCCGAACCTGACGGCCACGGAAAACTTCCGCGAATTGCAGGCCGAACTCGAAGGCACGGAAAACCGCATCAGTGTTGAGCGCCGGGATTTCAATACGGCAGTCCAAAATTACGACACGGCGATCAAATCATTTCCCGAGGTCCTTTACGCCGGGATGTTTAATTTCCACGAGAAACCTTATTTTGCCGCGGCTCCGGGCGCCGAGACCGCCCCCAAGGTCCAGTTCAATTTCGGTCAACCGGCCGCGACCAATCCCTGAACCTGTGAAACAATTATGCGCCATTCTTATTTTGGTGCTCCTCGGTTGCCGGCTGTTTGCGGATGAAGTCATTCCACCACCGCCCAGCGCCTATTTCAACGACTATGCCAACGTGGTTTCCACCGCCACGGCATCACAACTTAATCAAACGCTCGAAAATTTTGAGCGCCAGACTTCCGAGCAAATTGTCGTCGCGATCTTTCCGAAGATGGAATCCGATTCTTCGGTGGATGATTACACCGTGCGCGTTGCCCGCTCTTGGCAGGTCGGCCAAAAGGATAAAAACAATGGCGCCGTGCTTTTTGTCTTTGTCCAGGACCACCGGATGTTTATCCAGGTGGGCTACGGATTGGAAGGGGTTCTGCCGGATGCAATCTGCAAGCGCATCATTGATGAACAAATTGCGCCGCGCTTCAAAGCCGGCGATTACGACGGCGGCTTGACCGCCGGGGTTCAATCCATTTTGGCGGCCACGAAGGGTGAATATAAGGGCAATGGAGAAACCCAGGGCGATCGTCACCACAGCCATGTTGGAAGTTTAATCATTCCCATTCTGATCGTTATATTTGTCATCCTGCCCATCTTGACGGGTGGCCGGTCGGGCCTCGGTCCTTGGATCCTCCTCAGCGCCATGGGTTCCAGTAGTAATTGGGGCAGGGGAGGCGGCGGCGGGGGCGGGTTTTCCGGCGGGGGTGGAGGTGGCGGTGGTTTTTCGGGTGGTGGCGGCAGCTTTGGTGGCGGTGGCGCAGGAGGCAGTTGGTAAAACCTTATGCAACCCCGATCTTTTTCCAAACAGCTGCACCATGAGAATATTGCCGCAGCCATCCGTGAGGCGGAGAGCAAAACGTCCGGCAAAATTCATGTCCTGATCAGCCCCAAACACGTCGACGATGCCGTGGCCTCGGCCCAAAAGGAATTCATTCGTCATGGTCTGGATAAATCCACTGATCGAAATGGTGTCCTGATCTTTGTGGCGCCTCGCGCCCGGAAATTCGCCGTGATCGGTGATGAAGCCGTCCACGCCAGGTGCGGCGACGAATTCTGGCGGAAACTGGCGGAGGCGATGGCGGGTTATTTCCGGAGCGGTGATTTTTCGACTGGCATCGCCCACGGCGTTCAAAAGGCCGGCGAATTGCTGGCCGAACATTTCCCGGGAAAATCCTGACCCGGCGAAATCGATTATCTACCGCCCTCAACTGATTTCATTTGGCCGAATCCAGGTTGGTCATCTTCACGGCTTCAGTTTGATTTCAAACAATTTTGGCCAAAGCTTGCCGGTAACATATAAATGGTCGCCATCGGGATCATACGCGATGCCATTAAGCACGTCGGTGTTCGGCTCGTGATCCTGCGGCGATAACAGGCCGCTCAAGTCATAGTCTTGTAAGACCACGCCCGTGGCCGGGTCAATCCGGACAATGTGATCTGTCCGCCAGATATTTGCATAGATTTTGCCTTTTACATATTCCAGCTCGTTCAGATTCATGACCGGCTTGCCGTTCTCCACCACGCTGATCGTCCGCTGCACGGCGAATGTGAGCGGGTCAATAAAACGTATTTGATCCGAACCATCGCTCGATATCAGCAACTTTCCATCCGTCGTCAGTCCCCAGCCATCAAAGGGGTAGGAAAACTGCCTTTCCGGTTTAAATGTGTTCAAGTCATAAACGAAGCCGATATGATTTTGCCAGGTAAGTTGGTACAGCTTGCCGTCGAGCAAGGCCAGACCCTCTCCAAAAACCAGTAACGGAATATTGACCTGTTGCCTCACTTCGCCGGTTTTGAGATCCACCTTGCGCAGTGAGGATCGGCCGTACAGTCCCGTGCTTTCGTACAAAAAGCCGTCATGAAAAAGCAGGCCCTCCGTGAACGCCCCGCGATCATGCGGATACGTTTGCACCACCGAGTAATCTTGCGTCGGCTGCGCCTTGTTACACGCGGCAAGAAAAATCAGAACACTGAATAGATATCCCAGGCAAAACCTGCACCGCACGCAATAATTTCGGGTATCAGATGGATGCGTCGCCATACATTTTGCGCTGTTCTTATTACAGTCCCTTCCTGATGGCAAGAGAATCTGGCCACAGCAATCAGGCGTTGTCGTGTATCCAAATGGAGCCCGGATTTTTCACACCACAAACATCCTCGACACGACTGCGCAGAATCTTCAAGTTATTCCTGTTAGTAGAAATCTCTTTCCCTATGTCGTCGAACTTTGGCTTGCTCAGAACAAGCCTCCGGACGCTGGGTGCCAATCGCCTCGCTGCTGTCGGTGCCGCGATCATTGTCCTCTTTGTGATGCTCGCCCTTGCGGCGCCAATGCTGACGCGGCTTCATCTGCTGCGCGCCCCTGACCAGCAGGATGCACAAGGACTTGATCAAGACGGACTACCCCGCCCCCCCGATGGCGCTTACCTCCTGGGGACGGACCATCTCGGACGGGACGTCTTGTCGCGGGTCGTTTATGGTGCGCGCGTTTCTCTGTCGGTCGGCATCGCCGCAATGTTGACGGCCGCTGTCATTGGCGTGACCGTCGGCTTACTCGCAGGTTTTTATGGTGGAAAACTTGATCTCCTGTTAATGCGGTTCACTGAAATGAACATGACCGTGCCTGCAATCCTCCTCGCTATTGCCTTTGCCGGCTTGCTGGATGTTAGTGGACGGACAATTCACCTCCACCCGGCATGGCTGCACTGGCAGTTTTTGGATTTCACCTTCAAGCGAGGTGCTGTGAGCGTTTTCTTAATTGTCGGCTTCGTGTGCTGGCCGGGAATGGTGCGCGTGATCCGTGCGCAAGTCCTCGCGCTGAAGGAACGTGAGTTCGTCCTGGCTGCCCGGGCGCTCGGCGCAACCGACGCCCGCATCCTCCTCCGCTCCATCCTCCCCAACCTGCTCCCCACGATTATCGTGCTGGCGGTCATGAGCACCGCCAACACCATCCTCCTCGAAGCCGGCCTGGGCTACCTCGGCATCGGCGTGCCACCTCCGGCGCCAACCTGGGGCTCGATGGTTTCCGAGGGACAACCCTATTTTATCACCTACCCGCATTTGGTCATTGTGCCCGGACTGGCTATCGTGCTCACCGTCCTTGCCTTTAACTTGCTGGGTCAGGGTTTGCAGGAAATTGTGGATCCCAAACACCACCGATGAACAACTTGACGAGAATTTTTGGCCGCGCCATTCGGGGAACCATGCTCGGCGGCATTCTCTTGTGTGCGTTTGTTGGGAAAGCCACAGATGCGCCTCAGAATAATTCAGCGAGCAACAGCCTCATCCCCAAACGCGGCGGGACGTTGCGGCTCGCGTTGCCCACCGACGTCACCTCGCTCGATGCCGACCTGGCCTTCGACACCATCTCCGAGCCTTTCATCATGTTGCTGTATCAGGGATTGGTCACCTACGACGACGGACTGAAAGTCATACCTTGCATCGCCAAAGATTGGCAATTATCACCCGATCGATTGACATACACCTTTCACTTGCGCCCAGGTGTGAGGTTTTCAAATGGGCGCGAAGTCGTCGCCTCCGATTTTGTATACTCTCTGGAGCGCAATCTCGACCCGAAAACGGACGGGCTCACCGAGGGTTATTTTGAGGGCATTGACGGAGCGCTGGATTTTCGCGCCGGAAAAACAGTTCACGTCCGGGGAATCCGGGCGCCAGACAGCAACACCCTGGTGATCAAACTGCAAGCGCCCGACCCGACCTTCCTCTATATTCTCACCCTGCCGGGCGCGTATGTAATACCGCGAGAGGAGGTGGAAAAGTTTGGCTCGTCCTTTGCGTCGCATCCGGTTGGAACCGGACCTTACATTCTTAAGGAATGGCGGCGAGGCGTCAAAATGCGGTTTGAGCGCAACCCGCAATTTACCCTGCCAGACCAGCAATATCTGGATGCCATCGAAGTTAATGAAGGAGGAGACAGCGCGCTGCACTTGATGATGTTTGAGCGGGGGGAATTGGATATTGCAGATATCACCGAGGAGCCGGGCATCCCGGTCCCCGACTTTTTGCGAATTGAACACAGCCCCCGCTGGCAGGGACTCATCGAAAGTATTTCGGCCGCTTCCAGTTGGTACCTGGCCCTGAACGTGGAAATGCCGCCGTTCGACCAGCTCAAGGTGCGTCAGGCGATGAACTATGCCATCGATAAAAACAAGGTCATCCGACTGCTGCACCAGACGGTCGTCGCCGCGAAGGGCATCCTGCCGCCCCCGATGCCAGGTTTTAACCCGAACCTGAAGGATTATCCCTACGACCCGGCGAAAGCCCGCCAGCTGCTGGCCGAGTCTGGCTTTACCAACGGTTTTACCTGCAAACTCTGGCTTGAAGAAGGTAATCCGCTCCTGGAACCGGCCGCCTCGGCCATCCAATTTGACCTCGCACAGGTCGGGATCACAGCGCAACTCAACCCCGTGACTCTTCCCGCCTTTATCGCCAGCAGCGAACGTCGGAAAACCATGCAATGTGGTTTGACCGGCTGGTCACAGGACTACCCTGATCCGAGCGATTTTTTGAATACTCTTTTCAACGGAACTCTGATTACCGATGAAGGCTGTCAAAACAGTTCGTTCTACAACAATCCTGCGGTGAATGCCTTGCTGGCTGAAGCCGCGACCTGCCCGGACCCCGAACGACGACTCAGTCTTTACCAAACAGCCGAACAAACCATCGTGTCGGATGCACCTCTGGTGCCGATCTTTTACCAGCGTGTATTTGGGTTGCACCAGCCCTGGCTGCATGGAGTTCGTCTCCATCCAGTATTTTATTTTCGGTTTGAGAGGATGTGGAAAGACCAGTGATATGATTAATCGATTATTCAGGCGTCTCATTTGGTCCGTCGTCACCCTCCTGGCCACGGCGTTTCTCACTTTCTTCCTCCTCAACGCTGTGCCGGGCGACGTCGCACGCGTCATCGCTGGATCCAAGGCCACGCCGGACGTGATTAAGGAAATCCACCTCAAGTATCATCTGGATGACCCCATGTGGCAGCGGTTTGTCTTCTACCTCGGTCAACTCGCCCATGGTGACCTCGGCCACTCCTACGTGAACGATCAATCCGTCGCCGACGCCATCCTCACCCGGCTGCCCACCACCGCCGCCCTGACCAGCCTGGCGGTGGTGATGTGGGTGGCGGTTGCGGTGCCGTTGGGAGTCCTGACCGCCCGGTTCCGTGACTCCTGGTTCGACCGCTCCACGCTTGTCCTGGCGACGCTCAGCTTGTCGCTGCCCGCGTTTTGGCTGGCGCGGATGATGCAATACTGGTTCGCCTACAAACTGGGCTGGTTCCCAATCGGATTCTTCCGGAGTTTTCTCGACTTGTTGTTACCGGCCGCGTCGCTGGCGATCCTTTTTGTCGGCTACTACGCCCGCTTGATCCACACCAACATGGTGGAAGTGCTCGAAAGTCCTTACGTACGGTCCGCCATGGCCAAGGGTGCTTCCGAAACGAGGGTTCTCTTCAAACATGCCTTGCGCAACGCGATGATCCCGGTGATCACTGTCCTCGGCCTCGATGTGGCCGGAATGCTGGGTGGTGTTTTGTTTGTCGAAAACGTTTTTGCCCTGCCCGGGATCGGCACACTCGCCCTCCAAAGCGTGTTCAACCTGGATCCGCCCGTGATCATGGGCACGGTGCTCTTCAGCGCCGCCATCGTCGTCGGTGCCAATTGGGTGGTGGACTTGTTGTATGGCTTGATCGATCCCCGCATTAAATCCTCAAGCTGATCATGGTCTTGACGAAAGATTAACCGGCGTCTGCTGATTTTTTATTGCCCCGGGATAATCCGTTGCTGTATTGAAAGCGCGGTGCACCTCGGCAAAATTTTAATTTTTCCAATCAAATCTCTCGATGGCGTGCCTCTCGAACACGTCCGCATCACCCCCGGCGGCATCCTGGAAAATGATCGTATCTACGCGATTTTTGACCAGGAAGGCCGTGTCGTGAACGGAAAGCGCACGGCCCGTATCCATGAATTGCGCTCCCGGTTTGATGTGGAAGTCAAAACTGTCTGCCTTTGGCAAACTGGTGATGCCTCGCCCCGGGAATTTCACCTCGATCAACCGGCGGAAGTTGAAAAATGGCTGGGCGATTTTTTTGGCTTTCCCGTCACCCTCCGCCGCGAATCACATAAGGGCTTTCCCGACGACCACGCCGCCTTTGGCCCAACCATCATCAGCGAGGCTAGCTTGGTCGAAATTCAACAATGGTTTCCGGAACTGACGATTGAAAGCCTGCGCCGGCGTTTCCGCTCAAACCTTGAACTTGTCGGCGACGCGCCATTTTGCGAGGACCAGCTCTTCGGCGCACCCGATGAACTCAAGCCATTTCAAGTCGGAGCCGTGAATTTCCTCGGACACAATCCCTGTCAGCGTTGTGTCGTGCCCACGCGCGATCCCGACAGCGGCAAGGGCGTCACCGATTTCCAAAAAAAATTCATGGAAATGCGAAAAAAATTTCTTCCCCAATGGTCAAACGCACAACGTTTCAACCATTATTACCGCTTTGCCGTCAATACGTCTATTCTGCCCGCCGAAGCGGGGAAGCAAATCCGGGTCGGTGATTCAGTCGCGTTTTAAATCTTCTCGTCCCTGTTCATTTTGAGTTTCCTTGCAGTGGCGATTTATTCGTGCTGTTCAATTTGCAACAGGTGATTCTGTCGATTTTTCCCAACTCTGTTTTATCGTCGCTAAGCAAACCATTGGTAAATCTCAGTTTTTCCCGCCGCAAACATCACGATCACGATTTGGCATTTTTGATGCTTTAGTCGTGTTGACTTTATGACAACAGAGTTGCCACAAGGACAACAACAAGAATTGGAAGATCAAATTCAGGCTCAACTTTGCTCGTTTGGAGCCCGTTTGCGGGAATTGCGGCTCAAGCGCGGCTGGACTTTACAGGAGTTGGCGTGTCGCAGCAGTCTTTCCAAGGCCTTCTTATCCCGGCTCGAATCGGGCGGTCGTCAGGCTTCCATTTCCGCCGTGCTGACGCTTTCGAGAATTTTCGATGTTTCGCTGGCCTCCTTGTTTGAATCACCGCTGGCGACTGAGCCCTGCGTGATTGTGCGCGGTTCGGAAGTCGTTGAGAAAAACGGTAATGGACTTAGGTATGTCACGCTCTCCCATGCCGGTCGTTTCTTCAATCTCCAGCCCATCAAAGTGACCGTCCCCCTTACCCGTCGTGGCGACGAGCATTATCATCACGATGGTGAAGAGTGGATTTATCTCGTGTCCGGTGAGTTGACCTTGTCGCTGGCGGGAAAAACTTATGATCTGCAGCCGGGCGACGCAGCGCATTTTGATTCCCGACTGCCGCATCGCCTGATTGCCCGCGGCAAAAAGGACGCAGAAGTCTTGCTGGTCGCTTCGCCTGGAGTGAGTTCCGGGCCAATAACCATGCCGGCAATTCGGGAACACCGTGCGATTTCACCCATGCACCTGTTAAATTTTGAACCACAAAACCAAATGTTCTCCAGCGTTAAACGGCGTCAAACCACGGTTAATTCTTCCAAAACAAACACCAAACTTAAAAGTAGAAAGAACTTGCCATGAACCAACTTAAACCAAACTGCCTTAACTTCATCGAACTGTTGGCGCAAAATATCGCGCTGATTTCTCCGACCATGACAGCGGCACTGATTGTCCCGCTGATGTTTGGTACCACCGGAAACATCAGTTGGTTGTCGTATGCCGTCGGTACCGTCATGTTGTTGTTTGTTGCGTTCAACTTGAACCAATTTGCCAAACGAACCACCAACTCCGGTTCCATGTACACCTATGCCAGTTCGGGTCTGGGTTTTACCGGCGGCTCACTGTGCGGCTGGTGTCTCGTCTGGGCTTACCTGTTCATCGGGCTGGCGGGAACCACCGGCTTTACCATTTTTGCTACTAAACTGCTGGCTATGGTTCACATTACCCTGCCGGCGGTCCTTCTCTTTGCAATCTGCCTGGGGGCATGCTTTGTCCTGGCCTACTACGACATCAAGATTTCAACCTTGGTCATGTTGGCCATGGAAGCCTTCTCCGTCTTCTTCATTGTCGTGCTGTGCATGATTGTCCTGGGGCACCACCACTTTGCCATCGATACCACGCAGTTCGCTTTTAAGGGTGTCTCCCTATCCACCATCGGCATGGGCGTCGTGGTGGCGATTTTCAGTTTGGTTGGTTTTGAAAGCTCCACTGCCTTCGGCGAGGAAGCCGTAAGTCCCCTCAAGAACATTCCCAAATCCATTATCTGGAGTCTGGTTTTCGCCGGCCTGTTCTTCATGTTTGTTTGTTACACCGAAGTGCTGGGTGCCCGTGGTAATGCGACCACCCTCGACCAGATGGACGCCCCCCTTAATACTCTCTCGACGATGTATGGCGTGCCCTTTTTATCCCCGATCCTTTCCGCTGGCGCCATGTTCAGTTTCTTTGCGCTGGCATTGTCCTGCCTCAATGCCGGAGCCCGGGTGATGTTCGCCATGGGTCGCCATGACTTTTTCCACAAAGCCACGAGTTCGGCGCATCCGAAACACGCCACTCCCCACATCGCGCTGGCCGTTTTGGCAATCATCATGTTCGCGGTCGTTACTATCTCCAAGTTTGCCTTCGGTTGGGCGGTGCTAGATGAGTTCAATAACGCGGGTACCATGGGCGCCTTCGGATTCCTTGGTGCTTACGTCCTGATTTCGCTTGCGGCCCCCATGTTCCTTAAAAAGCGCGGCGAACTGAAAGCCATGGACACGGTGTTGTGCGTGGCGGCTCTGGTACTCTTGCTCATCCCGGCGGTTGGCAGTGTTTACCCGGTGCCCGCCGCACCCGTGAACGCCTTCCCCTATGTCTTCGTTGCCTACTTGTTGTTCGGCTATGTCCGTGTCATGGCAATGCAACATCAGAAACCGACGCGCGTGGTGGAAATTCACCAGGAAGTCCAAAAAATGCATGCGGCCACTGCCTGAATTATGGCCGCAAAGAAAATTGGCTCGGTCGCCTCGCTCTTTCGTTATCCTGTCAAATCCATGCAGGGCGAGGAATTGAAAGCAACTCGGATCGGACCTAAAGGGTTCCAAGGCGACCGGACTTTCGCCTTGGCCGACGCCGAAACGGGAAAAATCGCCAGTGCGAAAAACCCCTCCAAATGGCCGACCCTCTTTAGCTTTCGCGCTGCGTTCGCGGAACCCATGAACGGTGAAGTGTTGCCGCCTGTCAGCATTACGCTGCCGGACGGCAACACGGTTTCGAGCAACGACAAGGACGTTGCCACCCGGCTCTCCTCCAGTTTGGGCAAGCCGGTGCGCTTTTTAAAAGGCGCAACGGTTTCCGGTACACTGGAAGAATATTGGCCCGACATTGATGGCTTGGCGCGACGCGATGTCGTCACCGATGAGTCCATGCCAGCCGAGACTTTTTTCGATCTCGGCATGATTCATCTCATCACTTCTGCTACGCTCGACAGTTATCGCGCACTTTATCCCGAGGGCCGTTTTGAAACGCGCCGGTTCCGTCCAAATCTCGTGATTCAAACCGCGCCTGACTTGCAGGGTTTTCCGGAAAATGAATGGGACGAAAAAATTCTCGCCATCGGCAGTGAAGTGAAAATAAAAATCACCGGACCCTGTGGCCGGTGCGTTATGACCACATTGCCGCAGGGCGACCTCGCCAAAGATGTCGGCATTTTAAAAACCGCCGCGCGCCACAATCAGGCGCGCGTGGGCGCTTACGCTTCCGTGGTGCAAGGCGGAGTGATTCGCGCCGGTGATCTGGTGCAGTTTGAAACCAACTGAATTCCAGCGTTTTGTTGTCTTTCCCTTTGACAAAACGTCTGCGTAATCCCATTTTCGCGCTGCCGTACGAAAGCGCATTTGGTTTGGGATCGCGCTCCGGCCATATTCAAACGCAACCATGCTTAACCTCAGCAGGAATGATATTGCAAATTTATCTGTCTCGTCCGCATGCCGGGCAGCTCGGTTAATCCGCTCTTTCACTTTTGGGTTTGGTTCGCGCAGGCTCCATGAACAGGGCTGGGTGGTGGGCCACACGATCCACGCCGAGGGCTTTCGGTTAGTCAAACAAAACCGGCCATGAAAATCGGGCGCATCACCATCAGTGACCGTGCTAGTGCGGGAGTGTACGAAGACCTTAGCGGGCCCCAGATTGAAACAGTGCTGGGCGCATTTTTCGGCGATTCTGCCCGGTTTGAATCCACCATCGTGCCGGATGAAATAAGTTCGATCTCCGCCGCTTTGAAGAAATTCGCCGACGACTTGAAATGCGACCTGATTGTGACCACCGGTGGGACTGGAATTTCTGCGCGCGACGTCACCCCGGAGGCCACTGTGGATGTTTTGGAACGTGAACTCCCCGGCTTCAGTGAAATGATGCGCGTAAAATCGTTCGCCACCGTGCCAACCGCGATTTTGTCGCGCGCGGTCGCCGGTACCCGCGGAAAATCATTGATCGTCAATTTGCCTGGCAAGCCGTCGGCTGTGCGTGAGTGTTTGGAAATTCTGTCCCCGGCGATCCGTGAAGGCGTAGCGCATTTGCGCGGGGAAGATCCTCACCGATGAAGGACGCACGAACCGTGAATAATCGCCCTGGCGGGTCCATTCTTGGCGGTGACGCCGGCAAAAAAGCCTTCGACCCACCTGAACCGCCGCGTACACTGATTCAGAAATTCCGCAATGTGATGAATCGCAAGCCACTTTCGTCTGATCAAATCGGTGTCCGCCCCGCCACCCTGGCCGACGTGCCCCAACTTTGCGAACTGCTCTTATTCTTGTTCGCGCGGGAAGCCGATTTCAAACCCGACGCCGAACGCCAGACTCGCGGATTGCGCCTCATCCTCGAACAGCCCGATGTCGGTTGTATTTATTGTGCGATTGCCGGTGAGTCCATTATTGGCATGGTGAGTTTATTATTCACCATCAGCACTGCTGAAGGCGGCCTCGCGGCCTGGCTGGAAGATATGGTGGTGCATCCCGACTGGCAGAAGAAGGGGATTGGACAACAGTTGCTCGAAGAGGCCATCAATCAGGCGCGCGCGCGCGGCTGTTGTCGATTGACCCTGCTCACCGATTCAACCAATGCTCCGGCGATTCATTTTTACGAGCGGGCAGGTTTCCTCCGTTCGCGCATGATTCCTATGCGTCACTATTTATAGCTCTTCTTCTTCCTCCCCGGGTAGCGTCTTTCCTCGAAATTATTGAAATGGTGCTTCTTTAAATGCTAAAAACGTTTATTAACCGTTTCATCCACAAGTTTTGTTTGAAACCGAAACGCCGCCGCGCTAAAACTTTAAAGTGCACCGTTTCTACGATCAACTGGCCACTGCTTCCACCGCCAACCAGCCATTCGCGCTGGCGCTGATCGCCAGGACAAAAGGTTCCAGCCCTCAACGCGCCGGGGCCAAGGCCATCTTTTTCGCCGACGGGAAAATCATCGGCACTCTGGGCGGCGGTTGTCTTGAGGCCGAAGTTCAGGCACGCGCCCTGATGTCCCTGAAAACCGGCCAGCCTTCCGAATTTGAGATGGTGCTTGATCATGATTTTGGCTGGGACGACGGCCTCATCTGCGGTGGCAGCGTGAGCGGTATGATTTTGCCGCGGGCCGCCGATTCGGAAAATCTCTGGCGTGAACTGACCGGTGTGGTTTCGCCCGTTCGCTGGGGAGTGAAGGAGGACTTTTCCATCGCCCACGTTGCCGGCGATGATCCCGCCCTATGGCTTTACCAGGAAACCGTTTCCCCACCGGCGGAATTATGGATTGCCGGTTCCGGGCATGTGGCCCGGGCGGTTGTTCCGCTCGCGCTGCAATTGGATTTTGCCGTCACCGTTTTTGATGATCGACCGGAACTTGCCAACCACCAGTTCTTTCCGCCAGCTACCACATTGAAAGTCGACGGCTGGCATGAATTGCTCAAGTCGCGTTCGCCCGCCAGCGCTTTCGGGCTCATCCTCACGCGCGGACACCAGCATGACGCCTTGGTTCTGTCCGAATGGATCCATTTTCCATTCGCGTTTCTCGGCTTGATCGGCAGCCGGCGCAAGGCGCGGATTATCCGCGAACAGTTCCTCTCTCAAAAACTCGCCACTCCGGAGCAGTTCGAACGCCTCGCGTGTCCCGTCGGGCTCGACATTGCGGCCGTCGGTACCCACGAAATCGCCGTGAGCATCATGGCTCAGCTTATCCAGAAACGAGCCGAATCTGCCGGCGCAAAAGCTTGAAATGACTGCAAACCCTCTCTGGCAGACCGGTGTGGTCATTCTGGGGGCTGGTGCGTCCGCCCGCATGGGAAAGCCCAAACTGTTGTTGCCCTGGCGCGATACCACCGTGATTGGACAATTAATAACCCAGTGGCAGGAACTCGGCGCAGCTCAAATCAGCGTGGTACTGCGTGCCGGCGACGCAGTGCTGGCGGCGGAATTGGATCGGTTGAACTTTCCGGCATCCAATCGCATCGAAAATCCTCAACCGGAGCAGGGGATGTTCAGTTCAATTGTTTGCGCCGCCTGCTGGGTCGGTTGGCGAAAAGAGATTTCAAGCTGGGCCATTGTTCTCGGCGACCAGCCCCATTTGCAATCCGCAACGCTCCGGCAACTGCTGACGCTTTCTGCGCAAAATCCCGGGGCAATCTGTCAGCCGGCGTATGCCGAACGCACAGGGCATCCGGTGATCCTCCCGGTAAATGCATTTTCAGAACTGAAAAATTCCGCCGCTGTGACGTTCAAAGATTTTTTGAACCTTACAGCGGTGCCGCGCGTCCAATGTCGTGTGCCCGATGCCGGTCTGTCGCTTGACATGGACACACCGGAGGATTACAAACGTTTGATTGCTTCTACCTGAGATAAGCCGTATGAACAAACCGGAGTCGGAAAATCCAGGCGCCTTTACACGCCGCACGTTTCTCAAGAGTCTTGGCTCTGTCGCCGCCACCGCCGCCACCGCCCAAGTGCGGTCCGTCGCGGAAGAACTCGAAAAAGCCAATGCGGAGAACATCGTCGGACCGAATGCCGTTCCGGTGACGCTAAATGTGAACGGTCAGAAAGTGTCGCTTTTGCTGGAGCCGCGCGTGACGCTCCTGGATGCGTTGCGGAATTATTCAAGTTTCACTGGAACCAAAGAAGGTTGCGACCGGGCCACCTGTGGCGCTTGTACGGTTCTACTCGACGGTATCCCTGTTTACTCCTGCCAGAAACTCGCGATCGAGTCGCAAGGATATTCCGTCACCACCGTCGAAGGTCTGGCCAAAGATGGAAGCCTGTCGAAAGTGCAGCAGGCGTTTTTGGATGAAGACGCGCTGATGTGCGGTTACTGCACGCCGGGATTCTTGATGAGCGTGACCGCCTTGTTGGGAAAAAATCCGCACCCAACCGCCGACGACGTAAAACATGCCTGCGCCGGAAATATTTGCCGCTGCGGCACCCAGCCGCGGATTTTGCAAGCCGCTCTCAAGGCAGCTGGTGTCGAAACCGCAAGCAAAACGGAGGTTGTGAATTATGTCTGACTGGCCCGCCCAAACCAAATACATCAGCCGGTCGACTCCGCGGATCGACGCGCCCGCCAAGCTCACCGGACAGGCCCGTTATTCGTCCGACATCCAGGCCAGTGGCTGGCTCTATGGGATGATCCTTCGCTCCAAGTGGCCCTCAGCGACCATAATGTCGGTCAATTTGGATAAGGCGCGGCAAATTCCTGGCATCAAGGCCGCCGTCACCATCAAGGACTTTCCCCAGACTATTCGCTTTTACGGTGAGGAAATTGCCGCTGTCGCCGGTGTCAGCAAGCAGGCTTGCCTTGACGCCTTGCGGGCCATTGAAGTGCAGGCGCACGTGAACCAGTCATTTGCAGTCAACGAAGACGATGCGCGGCAGGACAATGCTCCACAGGTTTGGGCCGGCACACCTAATGTCGGCACTCCCCGTGTTCGCGAACATGGCAGCGTGGATACGGCCTTTCCCGAATGCGCGGCGGTTATTGAAGGGTTTTATACCACCCCCGTGCAGATTCATAATCCTATGGAGACTCACGGCCACACAGTTTCCTGGACCGATGAGGGCCTTACCGCCTGGTCCTCAACTCAGGGGATTTCCAGCGTGCGCGACGGCTTTGCTGGCTCATTGCAACTTGACCAAAGCAAGGTGCGCGTTATTACCGAATACATGGGCGGTGGTTTTGGGGCGAAATTCGGTGCCGGCGCCGAAGGCGTCCTCGCCGCGAAACTCTCGCGCGAAGCGAATGCGCCCGTTCGCTTGATGCTCACCCGCTTCGATCAGGCGCTCGCCGTCGGCAACCGACCCTCCAGTTTCCAAAAAATAAAAATGGGCGCAACTGCCGATGGCAAGTTGCACGCCTTTGAAATGGAAAATTACGGTACGGCTGGCATCGGGGGTGGTGCCGACGCCGGAGGCGGGGGCGGCGGCGCGGATATCCCCGCACCGTACCTCTATAAAGTGCCCAATTCCCGCGTAAAACAGTCCGCCGTCGCCGTGAACGCCGGTTCGGCGCGCGCGTTCCGCGCTCCGGGAAATCCCCCCGCGTCGTTCGGCATGGAATCCGCCATGGATGATCTTGCCGTAAAACTCGGTATGGACCCGGTGGAGTTTCGGTTGAAAAACGATCCTAATCCAATCCGGCAACGCGAATATAAACTGGGGGCGGAAAAATTCGGCTGGGCTCAAAAATATCAAAAGCCCGGAACCTCATCCGGCATTGTGAAAACCGGCATCGGTTGCGCAGGAGCCGCCTGGCCTGCCGGTGGGGGCGCCCGGACCACGCAAGGCGAGGCGCAAATCAACCCCGATGGCAGCATCGAATTTCGGTTGGGTGTCCAGGACATTGGCACCGGCACGCGCACAGTCATCGCGGTCGTCGCCGCTGAATTGCTCGGGCTCAAGCCGGAACAGATCACCGTGCGCGTCGGTGACACTAATTTCCCTCCCGGTCCGGGCAGCGGCGGCAGCACTACTTGTCCTTCAGTTTCCCCGACGGTCTATGACGTTTGCCAGAACGCGTTAACGCAGTTGCAAACGCAATCCGGCATCCCGGATGCCCGCGGCGATAACTGGTTCGCCGCCTGCAAGAAACTCGGCGTGAATCCGCTCGTGGTTCACGGTCAATGGCAGCCGGGACTCTCCGCCGACCACGCCGGCGGTGTTCAATTTGCCGAGGTCGAGGTGGATACCGAAACGGGATTGGTCACTGTTAAGAAGATTGTCGCTGTTCACGATTGCGGCCTCATAATCAATCAAGTCACCCTCGAAAGTCAGATCAATGGTGGCACCATCATGGGGATGGGTTATGCCCTTTACGAAGAGCGTGTCATGGACGACCTGTCCGGCGTGGTGCTGAACCCGAATTTCGAGACTTACAAAATGCCCGGCATCGCGGATGTTCCCGAAATCGAAGTTGTTTTGATTAATATGCCTGAACGAGGCGTCATCGGGATCGGTGAACCATCCACGGTTCCCACTGCTGGTGCGATCGCCAACGCCGTGGCCAATGCCCTCGGCGTCCGTGTCTCCAGTTTGCCCATTACGCCGGCCAGGGTTTTGGCCGCGCTCGGAAAAGTTCCGACCCCCGTCACCGCATGAAAGCTTTCGAATACGCCACCGCTCTCTCGCCCGCCAGCGCCCGCCAGCTGGTCGGCGGTAAAGGCGCCTATCTTGCCGGCGGCAACGACCTGCTCGGCCTCCTCAAGGAATATCTCGTCAGTGCCGACATTCTGGTGAACATCAAGTCGCTGCCCGGGCTCGACCAGATTGAACGCGGTGAATCGTCTTGGACGATTGGCTCGTTGGTCACCATCGCCCGAATTGAGGATGACCCTGGAATTGCCAGCGCCTTTCCCGGTTTGCATCAGGCCGCCGCCGAAGTCGCCTCGCAGCAGATCCGCAACGTCGCCACTGTCGGCGGAAATCTCGCGCAACACTCCCGCTGCTGGTATTTCCGACATCGCGATACGGTTTGCCTCAAGAAAAACGGTGATCTCTGCTACGCCCGCAACGGCGAGAACCGTTACCACAGTTTGTTTACCGGCAATCCCTGCATCAGCCCGGTCGTGTCCAGTCTCGCCACCACTTTTGCAGCCCTTGACGCCACCGCCATAGTCTTGCGCGAAGGGAAAGAAACACGGATGAGCATGGCCGATCTGTATCAGCGCGCGTGGGAAAATCCGCTGTCGCACAATTCACTCCTCGAGGGCGATCTGATTCTGCGCGTGGAAATACCCGTCTCGCGGCCGCGCAGCGCCTATCTGCAGATCAGTGATAAACACACCTTCGATTGGGCATTGGTCAGTTGCGCGGCGGCGGCGGAGGTCGTGGATGGAAAATTGCAGTCTCCACGCGTCGCCTTGGGCAGCATTTCGCCCGTGCCGCACCAGGTTGACGCGGCCAACACTTTTCTCGATGGGAAAGTGCTGGACGATGACACCGCATCGCAGGCGGCGGACTTGATTTTGCAGGACGCGAAGCCGCTCGAGCATAATGCCTACAAAGTGCCGCTCGCACACGCGCTCATCCGGCGCACGCTGCTCAAATTGAAAGGTGAGGTATGAACACTCTCTTTTGCAAGCATCTCCGCACCAAAAAAATGTTTACCGGCTCCACCGTGGAGGAAGCCTTCGCGGACAAGGAAGGTGAATATACTACCCCCTGCCATCTGTGGTGCAACCGCACCCAAACTGTCGTCGGCTTCGACGATCAGCCTGTTAACAAAACCGACTGTGTCCCGGGGCGGACCTGCTTCGAAGAATGAGTTCGTTTTGGTGCTCGCATCACTGGGAACTGTTACAGCGCAGCACTCTTCAACCCTCCAACCTATATCAACCCTGTGCCTTGGCCACCGGCGTCGCCGCTAAGACTGCCTTTGGCCGTTGCCAGTAAATAATGAGTCGGTATCCGAGCAAAACCGCCAGCACCATCGCAAACGCCAGCGGCTGGCGCACGTCGGCTTTCACCTGCATATAATAATGAATCACTCCCGCGATCGCGGCCACATAAGCGAGCCGATGCAACGCGCGCCAGCGTTTCCCGCCCAATCGTTTGATCATGGCATTTGTAGAAGTCGCCGCCAGCGGCACCATGACTAAAAGCCCCGTTGCACCTACGATAAGGTATTTCCGTTTCACCATTTCTGACAGTGTTCCAGGTACGCTGAATCCTCGGTCCAGACTGAAAAAAATCAGGAAATGCAACGACGCGTAAAAGAAGGCGTAGAGTCCGAGTGTGCGTCGGGAGAAAATGATCCAATTCAACCCGGTGATCATTCGCAGCGGGGTCACCAGCAGCGTCAGTAATAAAAAGACCAGCGCCAGCATTCCCGTCGTAAGGATGGCAAAATTCACCGGGTTTGCGCCTAGCTGGTGATGCCACGCATCCCACGCCAGCAAGGTTGCCGGCACGGCGCAATTGACCAGCACGAGCAACCTGGCGAAGCGAAGATCGGAGTCTTTCATGGGGTCAGAAATTCGCGCGCAGATCCATCCCCGCATACAGTCGGCCGACTTGCTCCTCGTAACCGTTGAACATCAGCGTCGGTCGCCGGCCGGATTCACCAATCCGTTGCTCTGTGGCTTGGCTCCACCGCGGATGATCCACGTGTGGATTTACATTCGCGTAGAAGCCGTATTCGTTGGGGGCATATTCACTCCAGCTCGTACGCGGTTGCTCCGCCACCAGCCTTATTTTGACGATGGATTTGATGCCCTTGAAACCGTATTTCCAAGGGGTTACCAACCTGATTGGCGCGCCATCCTGCGGCGGTAACGCTCTTCCATAGATGCCGCTGGCCAGCAGGGTCAGCGGGTGCATCGCTTCATCCATCCGCAGACCCTCAACATAAGGCCAGTCAAGGACATCGCTGCGTTGACCCGGCATTCGTTTGGGATCGAGCAGGGTTTCGAACGCCACAAATGCCGCATCGCTGGTCGGCTCGACAACTCCCAGCAGTTTGGACAGGGAATAGCCCGCCCACGGAATCACCATCGACCAGCCCTCCACGCAGCGCATGCGGTAGATGCGTTCTTCAGGCGGACTGATTTTCAGCAAATCATCCATGGTAAAAACTTTCGGATTTTTCACCAGACCTTCCACCGAAACCTTCCAGCCGGTGGTGTCAAAATTGGCCGACGTCGCCGCCACCTCTTCCTTGTCTGTGGAGAACTCGTAAAAGTTATTATAATGCGAGATGTCCTCGAACGAAGTTTCAGCCTCGGCCACACGAAATCCGCTGGCACCATTTGTCGACGCCGTGGCCAGCCCTTCGATGCGGGCGGTTTTGACTCCGCCTGAGCCCGGATGATTGAGTCGTCGGTAAGCCAGGCCGGTGGCAACAGCACTGGCGGCCAGGATTCCCGCGCGAATGAAATTCCGGCGGTTGAAATAAGCTGCCGGATCCGTGATTTCCTTCGGCGAAATTTTATTTGGTTCTTTCAAAAGGTTGACAATGATTCAATTCACAGTGTCAGAGTAAGGGGCAGCCGGTATTATTCCATTTTAATTTTGCAGCGGCCTGGGACCCGTTGACAAATGCGCAATTCTGAAATATAAGCGTGTCATCAGTTCCATAACGAGTCGCCATTTGCGACCTTTAGCTACCCTTGATATGAAAGCGTATCTCATCACTACCGGCGCTGCCTTCGGAATTTATCCCATGCTCAAAGCAAACTCAGCATGGATAAGACTCCGCAGGACGATTCGCCTGATTCAGCCCACCGCTAAATACCAATGCAAAACTTCTTTCCCGCTGAATCGTTCCCGCAAAGAGTAGCGTGAATTGGTGTCAGTTGACGGAACTTGATGAAACGACGACTGCCTGGTCTGACAATACAAGTCCTCGGCGAATGAGCGATCCGATTGCCGTCATGATAACTTCCTTCTCGAGTTTCAGCCTCTCGGCTAGTGGCAGTAACTCTGAAATTGTCAGCGGATTTTCAATCAACAGGAGGATTTCCCGTTCAACGGAATCGAGTTTTTGTAAAATTGGCAGGGCTTTCCCCAGCAGTTGCGCCTGAAAAGTTGTAGTATGCGCCTTGTGGCCAAGCACGCGCGCTTCCAGCAACGCTATCGGACCGGCTCGGCTGATCCGCTCGGTTTCCAGCAGTCCATGAAGATTTGATTTGCGCCATGCCCGCTCAGCCAGGAACGCCGCCTCTACTTCGCTGCCCGCAGTGGCATGCAGGGATTGCGGCGTTTCGCTGCGGGTCCAGGGCAGGCCCAACGCCGAATCACTCCATTGGAAAGCCAGCAGAACCGACACAACTCGCGTATAACCCTGTCTCTTCAAGTTGCTGGCCCAGTCATGTACCGAATTGAGAAACGTTTCGTACGATTCGTCTCCATCAGCATGGCCAATGGCGTAGTTGCTCGGAGAATGTTCACTCAGACGAAGAATGTGGATATCCATCGGCGCCCCTCCAAGCCATTCACGCAGTCGGTCTGCCAGCGGTTCATCTCCTCGTTCGCCCAATTCGGTGACCATTTGCGCCATGCCCTCCGGCGCCAGAAACTGTGGCAAGCCCGCAATAATCCGACGTTGGATGTCTTCTCCGGAACGTCCGCCGTCACGATATTGAATCAAGTCCCTGGGCGAAGGAACAAACGGCGGGTTGGCCGTGATCAGGTCATAGCGCTCGCCCCTGACGGGCTCGTAGAGATCCCCCACCCGGACTTCAATATTCGTCGCCCCCGATGTCTGGATATTGAACCGCGTGCATTGTGCGGCACGCGGATTAATATCGACCGCGTGGACTCTCTGTGAGTGGGCCGACGCCAGTAGGGCATGGATCCCCGATCCGGTACATAGATCGAGTGCCCTGCCGACCTGCCGGCGCACCGTGGCCCGCGCCAGCCAGTGGCTGTCGGTGCCGATGGACATCACGTGGTCTGACGGAACTATGGCACTCCCGGGATGAGGCAGTGAGGGCCAAGCGTGGTCCGAGAAAACCAGGCGATCACCAACCGGATAGAGCGATGCGCGGGCGCGGGCGCTGCCCCCCTCGTCGCGCAACAGGATTCCGGCCCGCACGAGGACTTCTTGATCGGCCCGGGGAAACAAAACATCAAGTTCGGTCAGCGGAATGGCGCCTTGCAGGAGGAAAAGGTCGATCGCTGAGGCCAGCGGATCTCGTGCCGCCAGCTGTTCCTCGCGGTAAATCGGCAAGGCTCGCCAGCGAATTTCCGTGAGGTCTGCCATTCCCAAACGCTCGCGAACCAGCCGTTCGCCAAAACCGATGTCGGCGAGGTGCTTGACGATATTGCGCAGGCTCGTCACATCGGCATCATCTACCATGAAAGAAGCTGGAAGGCTCAAGCGGGTTGATGTTGAAAATTATTTGAACTCTCAATTGCCAGGCGCCAGGCGATTGTCGCCGCGCGCAACGTTTTCTGGTTTCGAGACGATGTTGCCGAAGGACAGAACCAGCGTCCACATCAATGTCGGTGCTGTTTCAGAACATGGGAATAGTGATGCTTCAATTCACTGCGTCTTCATTACGACTGCCTGTCGACATTACGACACCCGGTAGTCCGCCGAATTCCGGCGAACTCATTCCTCCGGGAAAGAGCATTTTTCCGGAATGCTTTGACTCAGAGTGTGTTTCATACACGCTCGCAGAGCCCGACCATATCTGGCATTGTTCATGCGCACCTGAAAAAACGGATGACGAAAGCGTCGTCGAACGACAGCAGCCGGGCAACCGGACCGCTGGTTGGATGGCGTGAAAGGCACCCGATGACACTCATCCTGTCCAAAAACCGCTTCGGCCGCATCGTGCTACACTTACTGTGTTGGGTTCACGATGGGAATTTTCGCTGGCATTGGGCTGGCATTTCCCGCGAGTTGCACGCGCGCGGTCTTCGCATCCACCGGGTATTGGTTCGCGCAGTGCTCCTGGCTTTTCTTTTTTCCATTCTTTTTTGATCTCCGCCGTAATCCGCCCGGGCCTGAAATGGCTGGGCAAGTAATTCATGGTTGCTCCAGGTCCTGGTTCATATGTAACTTTTTTCGAGGAATTTTGGTGGTTCAATGCTAATGCAGGGTGGCAAGCAAAACTCAAACCCAACTTGATCATGAAATCCAAACTGCAACTGCAAATTCCGGCGGCGATTCTTCTCTTCGTTACTTCAATCACGACAGCATCAGCCCAGCTGGGTACTCCCCCCGGTGCCATTGATCCAAACACCGGTTTGCCCCTCAGCGCACCAGCCCAGTGGTGGACCGACCCCAACTGGCAGGATCCCGCCAGACAACTGCCCGAGGTTGATTTCCAGGGCCTGCCCATCAGCGAAGTCGTCAGACAACTGCAGCTCCAATTTACCAATGACCTTGATATCATTGTGCCCAACTCGTCTTTCAGTAATCCTAATGCAGCTCCCGGCTCACCCACGAACCCCCAGCCGGCCAGCGATTATCAAGTAACCTTGAAATTGAAATATGTTCGGGCCAGCGAAATTTTTAACGGCATGAATCTGGAGTTCGAGGCCGAAAGTACTCCTTTGCGCTGGCAACTGATCATGAATGGCGGGCGGGCTACCGCCGTGCTCCGGGTCGTCCAGGCAATGCTCCCGCCACCTCCCGTGACTGCAACCAAACCGGAAGTCAAACGCATGGTTTTTTACGTGGGCAATTTGATCGGGACCCAGGAATCGGGAGGCATGACCATCGACCAGGTTAGAATAACAGTGGAACGGACCTACTTTACAGTCTTCCAGAAGGAGGTGAAAGTTAACGAATACCCGGATGCGCAATTACTCATAATTTCCGGCACCCCCGATGACCTTGATTTTGTTCGTCAGACCCTTGAGGCGTTAAAACAAAAGGCGGATTCTACCCGCAAAGATCTGCCACCATCTCCTTCTGAACCAAATCCCCGAATACCAGAACCACCATCCGCACCAGAGCCACCGCCCGGCCCTCCGGCCGGCGCCAAGTAGGTCTGCATGAAAAACGAATGACTGTCGCCACCAAATCCATGCCGCTGTTTGTGCGGGAGCCGATACCCAACCCGATTGTGGAAGCATCCAGCATCCCGAAGGCCGCCTCAGGCACTGACACCGATGCGAGCCAGTTGTCCGCCGCTGTGGCGCGCGGTGATGCCGCGGCGTTTCAGCAAGTGTACGAAAAGTACCACGCACGATTGCTTCGTTTCGCCGTTGTCCTGGCCCGGGGCGACGAATTGCTCGCCCGGGACGCGGTGCAATCCGCATTTGTGACGGCGGCGGCAAAGCTCCGCCGTGTCGAAAGCGAAGACCATTTATGGAATTGGCTGGCACGTGTCGCCCGGCAACACCTCGCGAAAGCCTGGCGTCGGCAACGGCAGGATACCACCGTCGTCGTCGTGGCCCAGCTGCCGGAATTTCAAGACGGCGTAGAACCCGATTCCTGGTTGGAGGAATGCCTCGATTCCGGATTGCTGGCGCTTGCCGCGGACGAGCAACAAATGATCGAATGGTTTTATTTCGATGGCTTGAGCCACAAGGAAATTGCCGTTCGACTGGACACCACGCCCAAAGCCGTGTCCAGCCAGCTCGAACGCTCGCGCGCCAAATTGCGCTCGTTGATCAAACGGAGGCTGTCCCATGAAACCTGAAAAACAACAATTGCTCCACGATCTTCTCGCCGACGAAAATCGGCGTCAAGTCACGCTACTCGCCGGTGGACAAATTCTCCGTCAACGACGCCGCTGGCGCGCGCTGCGGCGGTTCGCGGCCCTGTTGCTGGCCATGACCGGACTTGTGTTGTTTCTAGTCGGGAAAAATTCGCACCAGTCAAACCCCGCTCCGTCGATGGCCGCCGCCAAACCGCAATCTCCAGTCGAGCCCCAAGTCCTCAACGACAACGAACTGCTGTCCCTCTTCCCCAACACGCCGGTCGGTTTGGCGACACTGCCGAACGGCAAAAAGCTTCTCATCTTTCCGCGACCGGAAGACGAAAAGCGTTTCTTTACCCGGATTTAAGGCCGCTGGCCTGAGGCTTGAAATTACGAATTCACCGCTTACTCTGCGGATCAAAGAACATCCCGCTTAAGACCGCGTTATAGCCACGAATATGATTTATGCGGACCCGCACGGATTGCTGGCAGTTGTATATGGCATAGGTTCCCCCGGAAAAGTTCGAGTAAATGCGGGTCGGAGCAATCAGCTTCAGGCTGTCGAGATCAAACAGTTCGACCGATTGGCGTCGCCCCTTGTGGTCGAGATCCACAAAGTAAAGGGCGAGCTGGTAGGCCGCTGGTTCTTTCAGCGAGGCGTCCACGACGAGACATTGTTGGTCCCACGCAGTGGGATTGTCGCAGGAAAGTACTCCGCTGCAACGCGCGGTGCCGTTGGTCGGGCCGACGGCCAAAGCACGGTTGTCCACCGGTGCGGTCCAACCACCAGTGCGGCTGGGGCGGTGGGTAACCCCGGCTACGTAGTCGGGAAGCTGGACGCGTTCTTTGCCCTCGACTTCGCCAAACAGAACGCTGCCGTCACGTCCGTACTTTCCAATCCAATTGCCACTGGTGGCGCGATCTTCCTTCACGAAAGTCGTGGGGAATCGCCACGGCACATCCGTGAACTTTGGGGTCTTCCCTGAGTAGTCCACTGTGATCGTGTAGCTGCCGGGTTGGACGTCGTCGAAAATCACGAAGTCCTGGTTCGCCCTGGCGCCGCCAATTCCCGGGACGGAGAGGAAAGTTCCATCCTTCCAAGCCATCTTGCCGTTAACCTCGATGCTCTTAATCATTTTTTCCACTGTGGGAATGCCAATGCATCCGATGGTGTCCGCCGGAGCGGCAAGATTCGCCCGACCTTTGGCCACATCAAAGCTTGCGCGGATGGTCCCCATCGGCGTCGCTACTGATCCGGACACGGAGGTGAGCGTCCGACCAAGGTGAGGAAATACATTGTAAGTGGTGAAACCGGGGGTGGCGGGTTTGATGCCCAGGATTTCCTCAGTCAGCCACTTGGTCACGCCCGCTCCCCACGGATGACAGAGGCTCGTGAAGCCAGCCTGACAATTCGGAACGGCGTCATTGTGGCCAAGCACTTGCGCCCAGGCTGGCCAGAAGGCTTCAAAAAAAGTGGTGCCGCCATATTCAATCTGACCGCCAAAGTGATCGTGGATGGAGGCGAGCGCTTCGTCATAGCGGTTCATCCGCGCCATCGACTGAAGGACGAAATACTCGTTGAAGGAAGAAAATGATATTCGTGTGGCCCGGTCACTGAATTCGCGGTCAAAGAGTTGCGCTTGTTCCGTCTGCGTGGTGAAACAGGCATTGATCGCATCGGCGGCCGCGTGCAACCCGAATCGGTCGGACCACTTC
>JBEKMT010000349.1:0-2728 GCA_050008355.1 Verrucomicrobiota bacterium | reverse complement strand
GGTTGACGCCGAGTTTGGGTGACCAGCCGATCATGGGGATAGTAATCAAGGCCGAAGCCCCGCCGTGCTTGCTATTGGCAACAAAGGCATCTGCCGTAGCGCCGGGTGGGGTCGCGGTAGCGTCCGGATAGCTTTCAAAATAGTAGTCGGCGTCGAGGTTATGAGCATTGATCTGCCAATTGTAACATGTTTCATTGTTTCCACCCGATCGGTTCAGGGTGAAATTCAAATCGGCCAGTTGATTCGATGTGGCAAATGCCACGCCGTAAATCAAAGGACTGATGGCTTTAACGTTTGCCTGCGCATTGACCGTGATGGTGACCGGCGCGTTGGTGCTGCCAGCCGTCAGAGCATTCGTGATCAGCGCAATATCATCCAGATAAAATGTCGGCTGTACTGCGCCCTCCGAATCCTGAATAACGAAGCCGGTGAAATTGACCTGGCCGGCCACACCCAGAGAGGACAGCGGAACATTGAACTGCTGCCAAGTATTGGCCGATAAAGGCGGTAGTTGATAATAGTCGTTCTGTCCGGCGTTGGCGGTCCCGCCAGAATCAAGCAGACCATAAACCTGTAATTTTTGCCCACCGCTGCCACCACCATTCAACCAAAAGCTGATGTTGGTGTAGGGCGTGGAGTCTTGGTCAGGATGATAGAGTTGTATCCCCTGCCACGGACTGGCAATCGTGACACTGATGGAATAATTGCCGGAATGAACCGGCGATGTGTTTGTGTAATTCAATGTGGCCCAGCCCCAATTCTGCCAGCCATTTTCCAGCGCATCATCGTAAATGATCTGGTTGGCACGCACGGTCAATTGCAATAACAAAGCGACGAAAATCCAATTTGACCAATGAAGACAAGCGTGGCTTCTTGAAGCGGGGCGTTTCATAAATATTTTGGCATTTTAAACCATAATTCATGCCAACGCATCTTACGCGGTGTAATCAATTTTGAGGACGCGGGTCCGACTTTTTGCCCGCTTACACCATTTCCACGAGACCTCCACAATATCAGGATAATGCCGTCCGGCAGACTATTGGATCAGCTTAATGGGTTACGTTCCAGTGACATGCCTAGTGTCGGGCCTGGTCGATTTCCTGACACTACGTGGCAACTGGCAGCTTAAGGCGCATGGTGGTGCCGCGACCCAAGCGGGAGATGATGCGAATCTGACCTTGATGGGTTTCGATGATGCGCCCGACAATCGCCAAGCCGAGACCGGAGCCTTTGACTTTCGTGCTTGCCAAGACCGCTTTAAAGGCACGTTTCTGTTGTTCTTCGCTCATGCCTTCGCCGGTGTCTTTGAAGTCGAGGAGTATAAAATGAGTTTTGCCGCCATCCTGTAATGCGCGGGACCTTATCGTTAACGTTCCACCGTTTGGCATCGCTTCGGCAGCATTTAGAATCAGATTTAAGAAAGCTTGTTCTAGTTGTTGGGCATCGCCGAGCACCATTGGAACGTCAGGATGCAGGTCTCGTAATAACCGCACATTCTGGTTGGCAAGTTTATGGCGCACGAGTAACCCGAGTTCGTCGACGAGGTCGTTGAGGCTGACAGGGGCGAGTTGAGGTTCAGTGGTGCGGGCAAAATCCAAAATCTGTTCGACGATTTTATTGAGGTGTTCGATTTTGGATTCGATAATTTGGGTATCCTTTGTGCGCGGATCATTGGCTTCGAATTTTAAGTTCAGCGAATGATATAGCAGCTTCATCACAGTAAGAGGGTTGCGGATTTCGTGCGCCACTTCAGCGGCAAGGAGGCCGAGGGCGGAAAGTTTTTCGTTTTGACGCAGCTGCTCTTCAACGTCCACAAGCCTTTCGTATAGCCGGGCCTTTTCGATGGCGATAGCTGACAATTCGGCGAGTGCACCCAGAATCTTGATCTCTTCGTTGGAGAAGTTGTAGGTTTTGGCCGTGTATACGTTCAAGGCGCCGATGGTCTGGCCGGAAAAAACAAGCGGCACACTCAGAAGAGAGACGAGACTTTCTCGCCGGGCAAGTTCAACATTCTGATAACGGGAATCGGCTTGGACATTGGCGACTTGCAACGCCTTTTTGCGCCGGACGACGACGCCAATCAGACTTTCCTCGACTCCAAGGCGGGGTTTTTTGATATAGGCATCGCCCGCGCCATAGCTGGCACGCAGATCCAGCCACTCACGGGTGTCATCGAGCAGCATGAGCGAACACATTCGAGCACGCATGAGTTCGCACGCTTCGCGGGTGATGACGCGCAGAGCTTCGTCCAGATTCAGTGTGGAATTGATGGTACGGCTGACGCTGGCGAGGGACTCGAAGAGCATCACCTTCAGGCGCAGTTGTTCGTAGAGCCAGGTATTGTGAATGACCTTGGCCGCCTGCAGGGCGAGTTCCTGCAACAGTTCCTGGTCGTCCGCTGAAAAGGCATTGACGCGATCAGAATCCACGTTAATGACGCCGCGGACTTCGCCTTTGACTTCGAGTGGCACGGCGAGTTCAGACCGGACATCGCGCCGGACGCTGACGTAACGCTTATCCTCTGTGACGTCGCCGGAGCGCGCAGGGCGCCCGTGCCGGGCAACCCAGCCGGTGATGCCTTCGCCGACGCGTAATTTTAGTTTGCGCGCGGCAGAGGAAAGATTTTGGGCCGCATGAATTTCGAGGAAATTGGTGTTGGGATTAATGAGCACGAGGGAACCGCTGGAGGCACGCATGACGCGAACGGCCTCGCTAACGATGAGTTGCA
>JBEKMT010000348.1:0-2792 GCA_050008355.1 Verrucomicrobiota bacterium | reverse complement strand
CCACCGCCATGACACATATCGCAATTCAAGAAGCGCTCGATGGCAAAGTCGTGAGCTGGATGGAAAAAGTCAGCGACGAACAATATCACAAGTGACCCCCGGAAGAAAACTATGCCGCACATTATCGCAAAACTCGCGACTGGAAAGCCCGATCAAGTGAAGGCCCGGCTGGCGGAAGCCATCGTAAAAAGCGTGATGGAAGTCTTGAACTGCGGAGAAGCGCCGGTGTCGCTGGCCATTGAAGAAATCGAGCCGCGGGACTGGGCCGAGAAAGTTTATAAACCAGAAATCCTCAATGGCCCGGGAAAGCTTTACCAGAAACCCGGATACACAATCTGAAAGGCATTTAGTGTGAATATATCATTTGAAAACAGAGTAGCATTGGTAACCGGTGCCGGATCGGGCCTGGGTCTTGCGACGGCGCAGGCATTTGCTGAATCAGGTGCCTCCGTCGTATTGGCGGATTCGTATGGCGAGTCAGTGCGCGCTGCCGCCGATAAATTGACCGCCCAGGGTCATAAAGTACTTGCGATCCGTTGCGATGTTTCGGATGACGCCCAGGTGGAAGCAATGGTTGCGCAGGCTGTCGCGTCGTTTGGTCGGTTGGACGCGGCGTACAACAATGCTGGCGTTCAAAATGTGCTCGCGGAAGCTGCTGATCAGACGCGGGAAGATTTTGACCGTGTGACCGGTATCAATCTACGTGGCGTATGGAGTTGCATGAAGTTTGAGTTGCAACAGATGCGCAAGCAAGGAAGTGGTGTCATCGTCAATTGCTCGTCGCTTGGAGGATTGGTGGGCGGCGCCGAGCGCGGAATCTATCACGCAGCGAAACATGGAGTGCTTGGGCTGACCAAAAGCGCGGCACTCGAATATGCGGCCCAAGGCATTCGGATCAACGCTGTTTGCCCGGGGTTGATCTGGACGCCAATGGCCGAGCAGATGGTCACGTCCGGCCAGGGCGAAGCCCTCAAAGCGATGACCAAGACTATCCCTATGGGTCGCCACGGACGTGCCGAAGAGATCGCCAATGCGGTTTTGTGGCTTTGCAGCCCATCGTCGAGTTATGTGACGGGCCAGTCGATCTCCGTAGATGGCGGATTCACCATGCGTTGAAAAAAGGGAACAAATTTGGGTCTTGCGGATACGAAAATTCCCAACCACCACTTTCCAGGCTACACGACAGTCAACGCGCCGAGCAATAGCGACGCGTGTTGGCTGGCTTTTGAAAATGGGCGGGTTTTCATGGCCTGTCACCAGGAATTTCCGCCGCAAGGGGAACGGTGATGAGATATTTTGGGTCAAGTCGACCGCCTGCTCTGGTCTTTTGTGAGAAAACCGAATCGGGCCGGCACTGCCAACACCTTGTTTGTTCCAGTTCAAAACCAACCAGCCCCAGTTCTGAAGGAAACTGCACTTGTAAAGACCTATATATGAGTCCTTGCAATATTTAAACACCGATATATAGTATCTTTATGAAATCAGCGATACATGATGTTCTGCCAGCGGGAGTACGCCGTTCGTTGTCTAAATTCGGCCACGATCTGGCGGTGGCCCGGCGTAAGCGCCAGCTCACGGTTGGGATGATGGCTGAGCGGACCGGCCTGGCAAAAAGCACATATTCACGCATCGAAAAAGGCGACCCGGCCGTGGGCCTGGGTGCCTATGCCATGGCGCTATTCGTTTTGGGTTTCGGCGAGGCTCTTGGCAATTTGACGGATGCTCGTCGTGATGACGAGGGGTTGTTGATGGACGAAGAACGTCTGCCTAAGCGAGTGCGCCTCAAAAAAGCACCCCTGGCGTTATGAAACGAACGATCAAGGTTTTTGCGGGCGAGGCGGCAAACCGGGTGGGGACCTTGCATTATGATGCCCTTGGCTCCCGCGAACGCTCGGCATTTGAGTATGCTGAAAACTGGCTGGCGGCAAAGGACGGCTTTGCCATTGAACCGGGGCTTTCGCTGGTGCCGGGTCCGCAATTTCATCGCAAGGTTCCCAACGGTTCCGTTTTTCACGGGGCATTTGCTGATACGGAGCCGGATGGTTGGGCACGGCGAGTCATCCTGCGCGACCATGCCAAGCGCCGCCAAGCAGCTCGTCGAGACGGTAAAGGACAGGAGGCTATCCAACTCCAGTCGATCGACTTCCTGCTTGCTGTCGACGATTCCAGCCGGGTTGGCGCGCTCCGTTTTCAGGAGGAGTCAGGGGTATTTTGCCGCGCCACCGAAGCGGGTCGCCGAACGGCCCTTCCGCTCATCGAACTGAAGCACCTGGTGAGCGCGACGCGTGCGGTCGAGGCTGAGAACGAAACCGCCGCCGATCTTGCCTATCTTCGCGGGCGTGGAACGTCACTCGGCGGCATGCGTCCGAAATGCACCGTGGTCGATGATGACGGTCAATTGGCCATCGGCAAGTTTCCCAGCATAAAGGACGAACGCCCCGTGACCAAAGGCGAGGTGCTGGCCATGCAGCTTGCCCGCAAGTCCGGATTGCTGGTGGCAGAAGCCCGGTTGGTGGACAGCGACGGAGTGCCAGTTACGCTGATCCGGCGCTTTGACCGGGTGGTAGGTGGCGGGCGAATTCCTTATGTGTCAGCGGCAACGCTGTTGGGAGCCGACCCGGCCGATCCGCAGGAACACTTCTATACGGAGATTGTCGATGCGCTGCGCAAATACGGTGCCGACGCCCAGGCAGATATCGAGGAATTGTGGCGGCGCATGGCTTATTTTGTCCTGATCACCAACGTGGATGATCATCTTCACAACCATGGATTTCTCCATGCGAACAACGGAC
>JBEKMT010000347.1:0-2803 GCA_050008355.1 Verrucomicrobiota bacterium | reverse complement strand
CCCTTGCTACAAACTGGGTCGTCACGTCAACAGTGAGCCTGTGTCTATGGATAATTTGCGATTGGAAGTCAGCCCGGACTGCTTTTATGGGCTGTCATATCATCACGTCGAGCTGGTCAAATTTGAATCAACGCCAGACGTTGACATCATCGCCATTTCCTTTTTGAACCGCACGGTGCGGATCAAAGGGAAAAATCTGCGCAACCTGGGCGTTGCTTTGCAGACGCGATGCGTGGAGTTCATCAAGCCGATGGCCGAACGTTATTCATCCTTGGCCGCTGGTGAAGATGGCTGGGTCAAATCCATAGAAATACTTGAACAAAAGGAAGAGGCTCATGCTTAAAACCAACGGTCAATTTTCAAAATCAGGGCGGGCCGGGGATTCAACCGGCACCGAAACAAAAAATCACGTTGAAAAGAAAGGCTACAAACGCGCAGAAGCGGCCACCTATTTGGGCGTTGCGAAAATCACCATTGACCGGCTGACAAAACGTGGTCTGCTGCACCCTTCGCGGGCATTGAGGCATCCGATTTATTCCAAAGACGATCTGGACCGCTTTTTGCGGGAAACCTCCGAACCACTTTCACAACGCCAGTCAGTTGGCCGCCGCCTGTTGGAAGGTGGTTGAGGTCGAGGCTTGCACCGGTATCTTGGCCGTGACTTCGCGCAGCATGGCTTCGGGTGTTCGGGCCGAGAATTCATCCTCCAAGGCCAGCCGGTCGGCGAATTCCTGTTTCAGTACCTGGCGCCCCATTGCCTGCTTGGCCGTTTCCAGGAATTTTTCAACGGGAACAATCCAGACTTCCTCGTGAAGCTGTCCCCAAAAAACTTCGAGCGGGTTTTCTGACACCCACCACGGAAAACTATATTTCGTTTTGGCTTTGGCAATGGCCCGGCGGTCGTCTCTGGCGGTAACGGTAGACTCGCCTGTCCCTTCCTCTGGTTTTGGTTGGGGCGGCGGAACTTTCTTAGCGGTCTGTTCAAAACTTACCCGCTTGATCATTGCCAGACTATGTTCGACTTGAAGATGTCCATACACGCGCATGGCCAGCGCGCCGCCGTCACCATGCCCGAGCCAGCGGCTGATGGTTGGGATGTCCACGCCCGATTCAATGCAGGTCGTCGCAAAAAAATGGCGAAAGTCATGATGGGTGAATTTGGGGAATTCAAGCTTTTCGCAAGCGGTCGCCAGACATTTCTTGGCACTGTCGGTTTTGAAAATTTTCCCCTGGGGCGGTTCGGCAGATTCTTTTTTGAGCCGGAGCAGAAAGTCGCGCAAGGCGGCGGGCATCGGAATCAGACGGTCGCTGTCCTCGGATTTGGTTCCATGCAACCAAATCATGTCATTTTCAAATTTCACATCCTCCCAAGCACTCGCTCGCGCCTCACCGATGCGCGCCCCGGAGAATGCCAGAAATTCAACCAAGTCGGCCCCCGCCTTGCTTTTCTTCTGGTTGTCGGCCCGGCCATCGGACTGCCGGATTTGCGCCACGAGTTTGGTGAACTGTTCCCGCGAGGGGATGACCACCTTGGAATTGGACACCTTGGGCCGTTTGATGGTCGTCGCCGGACTGGTTAAAATAAGACCGTGCTTCAACGCATAGGTGAACACGTTCCGCATCGTTTCCAGTTCATGCACGAAGGTTTGGCTTGCCAGTTTTGCTCCTCGTTTGATTGCCCAACTTTCGCATTGGGCGGGGGTGATGTTTCGCAGCGGAATACCCTTGAAAAACGGGGAGAGATTTTTGATGCGAATTTCGCGCTGCGTGATCGTGCCCTCGGCCAGCGTATGCTTGATGCTTTCCAGCCAGCGGTTGGCCACGGCCTCAAAGCCCAGCTTGGCATCATCCGTCAAGGTCAGGCAGCCGATTTGTCCCTTGAGTTCCTTGAGCCGGCGGTCAGCCAGTTTGCGATCCTTCGTTTTCAGCGAGCGCCGAAATTGCTTGCCGCTTTTTTTGATGAGGGCATAATATCCCCCTGATGATTCGAGCCGATACAGGTTCTCAGCAACTTTATGAAACACCGGTCGTCCAACCGGTTGTGACGGGTTTTGCACGTTCATTTTCATGGCAAAATCTAGCACAGTTTCAATCGGGTTGCAAGTTTGGGTTACAAGTCGGCTTTCATCGTTCGAATAAAACATATAATTGCCCTGCAATTATTGATTATTTGCGCGCTTAGCTCAGTGGTAGAGCATTACCTTCACACGGTAGGGGTCGCAGGTTCGAAACCTGCAGCGCGCACCATCCTCAATAGAATCAATTGTTTTATCAGTTTTTGAGTTTTGACAAACACGAAGTCATAACGCCCAGTCATAACAAGTCGCCAAGAACCGCTAATGTCGCAGGGTGTTGCCATCGTCGTTTCAGTGTTCGACGTGTACTTGATCTAAAAACCGCAGCGTCAGCGTTCCTGGCTGGCTGATTTCAACCGCGACGCGATGCCCCGGCTTGAATCCAGCTTGCTCCAGCCATCTGCCAGAAAGCCGGATTTTGGGCGATACCTTACGACGCCAGAAGTCTCCGGCGGTTTCAATTTTCAGAGTGCGCGGTTTCATTCGGCCTCCTCCTTTTCTTCCCATGTTTTGCCGAGGATGAAGTCCGCCGCCTTTTGCGCCGCCGCCGCCGCTTGCACAATCAGCCGCCGATCTTCTTTCAACCGCGCCAGCCACGATTGAAGGTATGCCGCCGAATTGTCCAGCGTGCGCTCGACAATCCCCGCATGGCCGGACAGGAACGCCGCGCCCATTTCCGCGACCAACTCCTCCCGAGCGTAAGGCGTGGAACCAAACGCCGACCACTC
>JBEKMT010000346.1:0-2819 GCA_050008355.1 Verrucomicrobiota bacterium | reverse complement strand
TCTCCGCTATAAAATTATGGGAGTCAGTCGGGGCGGAACTTGGGCTACAGTCGAAAGATGTTAAGATACGACTTAAACTGATTGTGGATCGGAGAAATCAAATCGCCCACGAGGCGGATCTTGACCCCTCAAGTCCAGGTTTTCGATGGCCTATTGACGCAAAGCGGGTCAATGACACGGTTGATTTTGTTGAACAGGTCGGAGACGCCGTATTCAAAGTGGCTGTATAATAAAAATGAGATTCACCGAATCCATCGTCGAAAATGCCGCACAGCGCGATGTGCTACTGTCCAAGCCGCTGTCCGGTGAGTTGCGCGTGCCAGTCGTTTCTGGAAAAATGTCCACGGCAAACTAAAATCACCCGAAAATCAGCATGGCTGCCAAAATCAAATTCAATCCGAGACAACTGATGGAAATGGCCATCGCGGTGATGAAGCAATCCATCAATGAACCTCGCGCCGACAAGAAGGCCAGTCCGCTGGTAGGTGCCGTGCTGTTGAAGCCGGACGGGACGGTGGATGCGGCGTTTCGCGGGGAACTCCGGCATGGCGACCATGCTGAATACACGTTGCTGGAGCGCAAGCATCCTGGCGAACGGCTTGATGGTTCGTTTCTGTTTGCGACTCTGGAGCCGTGCGCACCGGGGGCACGGAAGCATCCCAAGCTCGCCTGTGCCGAGCGGATCGTGAACGCCCGAATTGCCGAAGTGTGGGTGGGCATTGAGGACCCGGACCCAACAGTGGATCGGCAGGGCATTCGGTACCTGGAGCAGCATGGCATCAAAGTTCAGTTGTTCGACCTCGACTTGCAGGAGCAGATTCGTTTGGCGAACAAGGAATTCATCGCCCAGGCATTCAAGCGCGCCGCCGAGGCCAAGGATGGGAAAGCGGCCAAGCCGTCACCACTTTCGAGATGGGACGAAGCCCTGGCAGGCGTTAAATTGGCCGACCTGGCGTCAGACGCTCTGGCGCGTTATCGCGAGCAAACGAAAATTTCGGACAAGACGGTGTCAGCCGGGTTCAGGCACCGTTTGGAGCATCAGGGCTTGCTCCGCCGCCGAGGATCGAAGCTGGTACCGACCGGATTCGGATTCCTGCTTTTTGGGAAAAGACCGCGCGATGTCCTGCATCATGCCGGGCTGAATGCGACAATCGAGTTTCCTGACGGCACGCATGAGATTCAGAATTTCGACGGGCCGGCCATCCTGATTCCTGATTTCGTGGAAGACTGGCTGCGTCCAAAGCTGCCGAATGTGATTGACCGGAGCCGGATGACGCGGGAAGAACGGCCCGCTCTGCCGTTCGATCTGGTTCGTGAGGCGGTGATCAACGCGCTGGTGCATCGCGATTACGACCTGACCGGCGCCACCTGTCATTTGGTGGTCACGGTGGATACGGTCACAGTGCGCAGCCCGGGTGCTCCGCTATTTCCCATCACCTTGGAGCAGATGCAGGCGTTCACCGCGCCCATGTACAATCGGAATCCCAAACTTCAGTTTGCTTTCAGTGGAACGAAGTTATTGGAAGGACGCGGATTGGGGATGAGAACTCTCGGTGTTGCTGCGACCAAGTATGGATTGCCGGTGCCGAAGTATGCGTTTGATGGAGTCTATTTGAACCTGACCATTTACCGGCACGCACAGGCGGCCGTGAGGGCTCTCGGATCAGCGGTATTGGACAAACTGAGCAAATCGGAGCGAAACGGCTGGGAATGGCTTGCGACAAAAGAGACAATGACTTCCACCGAGTACGCTGCGGCTCTGAAACTGCCTTACCGGACGGCGATGAATCATCTTCGGAGGTTTCAGGAGTTGGGAATGCTGGAAAAGACAGGTTCAGGCCGAGCAACTGAATACAAAATCTTACGCTCATGAACGTCGTTATCCATCCTGCCAATTCCCCTGCCAAACTGGCAGGATTCCCGGCGAACGGGAGGCAACAATCCAGAATCCTGCCATTTATCCTGCCAAATTGGCAGGAAGCGGCGGCGGCTTTCGGTCGGGAGAGTGCCACGCGACAGTTCTCGCGACAAAGCGTCGCAAGCGACGGAGTGGGTCGCCAGGTATGTTCCTGAATTGGCGGGAGTCGGCTGACTCGCGCATTATAAGCGCGGTAGCCTTCGAGGGTCTTGATCCACCGCCCGATTGGGTGATGGATTTTCGATTGGGCGATTCGCTGCTCATGGCTGAAATAGAAAATGCGCTTATTTCATTTTGAAGGCAAAAACTGAAACAAGAGCATTCCTTGTTTCAATCCAAAAAGCGATCTGCCGAGGCAAAGCAACCGGAGGCAATGCCGACGCGGAATATAAAGGCGATTGATTGGGGGTCGTGACGGGGCAATCAATCGCGATGGGGCCGCGCGGACCCTGAGAGCGCAGAAGCAACTGACTTGGCCAGCAGCGCCCGTTCGCAGGACACGGCAACAAAGGTTCGCACAAGCTCCCGACGAAGCCAGCAACCCACCCCTAAAAGCCAGTCTTTTCCGGGTGAGTTTTGGGGCAGTCGGTGAACATTCAACGGCCCGTCGTTGGCCCGGTCGTTGGCCGTTCCGGTGTTTCTTGCGGCGGCGGTCGTTGGCGGCTGCGGCATAGTTGCGGCGAACATCGTTGGGGCTTGCGGCACCATTTGCGGCAACGGTCCTGGATGGCTGCGGCGTTGTTGCGGCAAAAGATCGTCGAAGCCTGCGGCGAGTGTCGTTGACCAACAGCTAACGAACGTTAGAGGTCAGGCGTCCCTTCTGTTTTATGGGTTTCAATTGCAGCGCGTCTGCGCACCTTGCTTCGATCAACTTGACCGGCATTGGCGCGAGCAGCGTTTG
>JBEKMT010000345.1:0-2830 GCA_050008355.1 Verrucomicrobiota bacterium | reverse complement strand
CCAAGGAAATCTTCGTCCAACCCGACGCAGAGATTTCGGAATGCATCCAGCGGCAGATCAACTCAACTCATTTGTTCACCCAAGCTCGAATCGTCGTTGCCGATGACTATTCAAAATCCGTTTTTGTCTGTTCGCAAATCAACCGCATAGACTTTGTCAATGACGGGGATGGCTTCTCAAATATTCCCGATGACCACGCGGATATTGTTGAACTGACTGAAGCGGAGTTCCGCAAGCACGTGCCTTTGAATCATCACACCGGACTGCAAAAGCGCCGACAGCGCCGGCGGGTGGGTGACTTGCTGGTCTCATTTCTCAACTTACGGATGCGCGGCGGCAGCCATGTTTATCTGATGAACGAAATACTGGTGAAACTTCCCGCCGACAGCCAATCCTATATGCAGCGGCTGCTTTCAAAAGGCACCCTCGTTGTTCGCCTGCCGGGAGGCGGACAGAGTGTTTTGAATCTGGCCAACCTCATCGGCTACACGGTCTATCCGGGCGTCGCCGAAGTGCCGGCGGATACTTGGATGGCACAACCGCGGGCGACTCATGAAACAACCTATTAATTTCTGATTTATGAAACACTTCATTAACTTCCGATTTCGCGATTTGGTTGTGGCCACTGTTGGCGCGGTCTTGCTGCTCGGCGGGGCGTCCGCATTTCTATTAGAGCCGCTAGCCCTCGCTCAAGAAATGCCAGCGACAAAACCAAGCGAGGGTGCCACCGCGCCAATGGACAGGCAAACACTCAACGACCGTTTGCCCGATCAATCTCACGCGATGCAGGATGCGGGATACCACTTCGAGAACTTGTGGTTCGCAGGCGACAAACAGAACTGGCCATTGGCTAGTTATTATCTGCGCAAGACGCAGTCCTATTTGGAACTTGCCGTGCGGATTAAACCTGTGCGCAAGACCAAGGCGGGTGAAGTGGACTTGAAGGGTATTTTAGACGCAGTGAACAATGGTTTGCTCGCGCACGTTGATCAAGCCATCACCAACAAGGATGTTGCATCTTTTAAAACTGCGTATCGCCAGACCATTGAGGGTTGCAATGCCTGTCATACCGCTTGTGAGCGGTCATACATTCGCCTGCAAGTCCCGAACGCACCGAGCACGACGATCATCCATTTCGATCCGCCGATAGCTAGCGGTAAATAAAAATCAATTAAACACCGAATTGTAAATAATAAGCCGAAAAACATAAAAATCACACATAGGAAAGTAATTATGAAAAACAGCACATCAAGTCACATGAAAACCAAACAATTAGGAAATTCAGATTTGTCCGTCACACCCGTTGGTTACGGGTCATGGGCCATCGGTGGCTCGGGCTGGCAATTCGCCTGGGGAAAACAAAATGACAACGAATCCATCGCCGCGATCCACCGCGCGCTGGAGTTGGGCGTGAACTGGATCGATACGGCGGCGGTGTATGGCGTCGGGCACTCCGAAGAGATTGTTTCTCAAGCGCTGGCGGCCTGGCACGGACCTCAGCCGTATGTGTTCACCAAATGCGGTCTCCGCTGGGACGCGCAAGGCCAGACGCGTCACGACTTGACTGCGGCCTCTATCCGGCAGGAATGTGAGGATAGTTTGCGCCGGCTCAAGGTGGAGGCGATTGACCTTTACCAGATCCATTGGCCGGTAGACGATGTCAACGAACTGGAAGAAGGTTGGAGCACGATGGCGCAGTTGCAACGTGAAGGCAAGGCGCGCTGGATTGGCGTCTCAAATTTCAATGTCGAACAAATGGAGCGGGCGCAAACCATCGCACCGATCACCTCGTTGCAGCCACCCTACTCGCTGGTTCGTCCGGAAGTGGAGCCGGAGATACTGCCGTTCTGCTACCAATCGGACATCGGCACGATCGTCTATTCGCCCATGGCCTCCGGGCTGTTGAGCGGTGCCATGACTCGGGAACGTATCGCCAAACTGCCCGCCGACGATTGGCGCAAACGCAGTCCTGAATTCAATGAGCCGAAGTTATCGGCCAACCTGGCCTTGGTGGAACGGTTGCGCGCGGTTGGCAAACGGCATGGCTGTTCCCCGGGTGCGGTCGCGATTGCCTGGACGCTGCGTCATCCGGCCGTGACGGCGGCGATTGTCGGTGCCCGCAAACCGAAACAAGTGGATGACATGGTCGCTGCGGCGGGTATTCATCTCACTGAATCCGATCTCACGGAGATTCAAGCGGTTCACGAACTCGCAGGGAGGGGCCAATGAAAATCGGGTTCATCGGTCTGGGCATCATGGGCAGCCGCATGGCGGCAAACCTGCAAAAAGGCGGCCACTCCCTGGTCGTCTTTAACCGGACGCGTGAAAAGGCAGAGTCCTTGATCGCTGAAGGTGCGCAATGGGCTGACTCCCCCGCCGTCTTGGCACCACAGGTGGAAGTTGTCTTCACGATGCTGGCGCATCCTGCCGCCGTTGAAGAAGCGGCGTTGGGTCAGGACGGATTTCTATCCCGGCTGGCACCGGGTCGAATATGGATTGATTGCAGCACCGTCAACCCGTCGTTTTCGAGAAAGATGGCCGCCGCTGCGGAAGCGCTCAATATTCGTTTCCTCGACGCTCCGGTGAGCGGCTCCAAAGGCATGGCGGAGGCCGCGAAACTCACTTTTTTGTTTGGAGGCGAGGAGTGTGGATTGCAAGCCTCCCGGCCTTTGCTGGAATGCATGGGGAACAGAATCATTCACTGTGGCGGGCAAGGGATGGGAACTTCTCTGAAAATAGTGATGAACCAATTGCTAGGAACCGTGATGGCCGCTTTTTCCGAAGGGTTGGTTCTCGGCGAATCTCTCAAGCTGTCCCGTGAGATGTTGTT
>JBEKMT010000344.1:0-2835 GCA_050008355.1 Verrucomicrobiota bacterium | reverse complement strand
TCTTATGTTCGGGAGCAAGGTGCATCACGATGGCAATGGCAGCCGGAAAGTTCGCCGGCAAACCGCCCAAGATAACTGATAAAGCCTTCAAGCCTCCGAGCGAGGCCGCCATGGCGATGACTGGAAACACACGACTCGCGGGCGTCAGGGGAAATTCCGGTCGCAAAACTTGAACCGGCTTTTTCAACCTGCGTGCCGACATGGATTTCTCTTTCATATCACGGGGAAAATTTGACGGCTGAACTCAGCCACATGACCAGCCGCATGTTTCATTCCAGTCGCGGAACACGATAATCCGCCGCCACGGCGAAAACCAATTTATTCAGCCTCAATTTTTCAACAGCTTCAGCAATGTCTTGGCCGCTTCGACGGAGGAGGCGGGATTTTGGCCCGTGATCAGCAATCCGTCAGTTTGCACATAGACTCCCCAATCGGGGCCTTTACTGTAATGCCCGCCCGCTTTTTTCAATTCATCTTCCAGCAAAAACGGCACCACCTTGGTCAGCTTCACGGCCGCTTCCTCGGTGTCGGAAAAACCGGTCACATTCTTGCCTTTTATCAATGGATCCCTGTTGGCCAATTTGACATTGAGCAAGGCACAAGGCGCATGACAAACCAGAGCCATGGGTTTCCCCTGTTGCTGGAACGCTTTGATCAACGCGATGGAATTCGTATCCTTGATCAGATCCCACATGGGGCCATGGCCGCCTGAATAAAATACCGCATCAAAATCAGATGCCTTGACGTCACTTAATTTCAACGTGTGCGCCAATTTCTGTTTGAGCGGTTCGTCTTTGTCGAAACGGCGAGTGAATTGGGTTTGTGCCCCAGGCAGTTCACTGCTGGGATCAATCGGCGGCTGTCCGCCTTTGGGCGATGCCAGGGTGATTTCCACGCCGGCATCCGCCAGTTCATAATACGGAGCCGCAAATTCCTCCACCCAGAAGCCGGTTTTCTTGCCGGTGTCGCCCAATTCGCTGTGCGAGGTTAGGACAATTAAAACTTTCATGATGAGATGTGCTGGCATGTTGTGTTTCGATTTAAGTGGTGAATATTGGCTGTAGCACAATCGGATTCTATGGCCAGATTCATTTGCCGAACATTTTTGCCACGATGAAAATCAGCACGGCTCCCCCCAATCCGCCTCCGAAAAGAAGATAAATCAGGGAGTAACCGGCGGCGGCAAACATAGGCGTTATTAAAAGTGCCAGCATAGGTATGAATGGATAAAAAATGATAGCCCGGAACCCATCTCGCGATAGTTGCCGGGCTATGGATATGCTTAAACCAAAGAGCCTGCGCGCTTGCGATTCATCCCAGCGGGTCGGATGCCCCGGCGCAAATTGGCCGCCTGCTGATCCGAGCACTCTTTTTCTGAATTTTCATTGCAACCGCATTCACCCAAAGCTTCTTTGTCGCTACTATCCAATGCCAGCTTAGTGAGCGTTGCGTTGGCGGCCTTCTCTTCGCCGAGAATTGCTTCCAGGAGGCTGGCAGCCTTGCTATTGCCCAAAAGTTTAGCCCATTCGTGCAGGGCACCGTAGGAGGCGATTTCGTGATGTTCAACTTTCTGTGCGGCTGAAATCAACGCCGCATTGAGGGCCGGGGACCCTTTGAATTCGGTCACGATGTCGCCGCCCTCTTCCAGAAGCGCCACGGTGGTTTTGCAGGTTTTCCCTTTGGCCTTTTGATCCAGCGATTGGAAAACCTGTTCAAGCTTCGTTACGTGACCCTCGGTTTCCTTCAAGTGAGCGAGCAATGCCGCCTTCAATTTTTCGCATGTGGCGGCTTTGACCAGCTTCGGCAATGCTTTGACAATCCGACGCTCGGCGTCATACATGTCCCCGACTTCATCCAGGAATAAATCTTTGAGTGTTTTCATATTTGTATTTTGTTCAGTTTTGCGAGCAATTATGTTGTGTCAGAACACTCAGCATAAGCGGCAACCTCTGTGACTGCCAAGGGGTGTTACCCGACCTGAAATTTAGGAAGTCCATCTAAATTGGAGGCTTGAAGGAATATCACCCGGCTACCAGTTGTAAATCTCACCGGCTATATACTTTCAATTCGACGAAATGCTCACGGCGATCATCCACCAACGGAACGGTTTTTACGGCCAGTTTTTCGTCATCGAGAAAGAGTTGATTCCCTTCGGCTGCCTCGGCGGCCAGCCGCGTGATGGTGATGTGATAAACGGTTTGGCGGTAACGGTAATGAATTTTGTAGGTTGTCCAACTTTTTGGAAGACGAGGAGTCAGCCTCAATTGATTGCCTTCAAGGTTCACGCCCAACAGGGTTTCAATCAGCAGCCGATACATCCAGCCGGCGGAACCGGTATACCAAGTCCAACCGCCCCGGCCCGTGTGCGGTGTGACCGCATAGACATCGGCAGCAACGACGTAAGGCTCGACTTTATAAGTGGCAATCTGCTGGGGAGTCCCGCCGTGGTGAACGGGATTAAGCAGCCCGAACAGTTCCCACGCGCGATCATTTTCACCCATCAACGCAAAGGCCATGACGGTCCAGATCGCGCCGTGCGTGTATTGGCCGCCATTCTCGCGCACGCCGGGAATGTAACCTTTAATGTAACCGGGATTGAGCGATGACTTATCGAATGGCGGATCGAACAACTGAATTAAATTATCCTTTCGGCGAACAAGGCGCTGGTCCACGGCGGTCATCGCCTGACGGGAATGCTGCGGCTCGCTGGCCCCGCTGATCACTGACCAGCTTTGCGGCAGGGAATCAATCTGGCATTCGGGATTGGTGGCAGAACCGAGCGGTTCGCCGCTGTCGAAGTAGGCGCGGCGATACCATTCTCCGTCCCAGGCGTGC
>JBEKMT010000343.1:0-2843 GCA_050008355.1 Verrucomicrobiota bacterium | reverse complement strand
TCCATCCGTCCGCGGGGCCGGCTTCCACATGATTTCCGAAAACGCTATGGGCGTCGTCCGCGCACTCGGGCCGATGGCGTCGTGCGGATTGATTTGGGCGCCAATGACGGCGCTAGTTACGTTGGTAAAATCGCGGAACTCCGCAGTGGTGACCGGGTTTGTGGTGTCGCTGCTTACGGCAAACCCGAGATAAATCTGATTCGACATGGAAATAGTATCGCTGCCCAGTTGCGTCCACGTTTGTCCGTCGTAACCAGCATAGCCGGTAAAAGTATTGCCAACGCGTTGGAGTCGCAGCCACGTGTTTGGATAATTTGCCGAAAATTTTCCGGCCTTATTGGCGATGCTGCCCACCGGATCACGCCATTCAAAGAACGAACCATTCATTGAAGGCGTGGTGAAGGAAGCGGCGAAACGACCGGCGCTCGTTAATTCCTCGCGCGCCATCAAACCGGCTTGGGCGAAAATTCCAGATAAAGTCAAATCAGCCACGCGCACGGCCACATCAAAATTTCCGGAGTAAAGTTGAAAAGAAAGATTACCTTGGTCGTTCGTGCTGCCAAATCCGCTGCCCACCGCGGTGATGTTGAGGCCATTGCCGGCTACGGTGCCGCTCGACAAAACCGGAGGATGTCCGATGTTGTCCAAGGTGTAAGGCAAGGCTTGGAACATCACCACCGTATTGGTCGCAATGGTATTTGGAAGATTCATCCGATCCTGCACGTCGTTGATGACGATCGTATAGTTGGAGCCATCAACCAAAGGTGAAGTCGTCAGAACCACCGTCATATTATCCGGAGTCAACGTGGCACTGGTGACGGTGGTGCCATTCATAAAAACATAATTGGCAATATTCGTCGCGCTGGCAGCTGCCACCGGTTTGGAATAGAGGATCTGGACGTTGGTCAAGCCGTTGTTTAGAGTCTGTTCGACGACGAACGGATCGGGTGCCGTTGGAACCAGCATCAGAAAATTCGCGTTCACTTCGGGCTGACTCGCAACAGGTGTCCCGTTCAATTGCAAAGTTTGCTGTGAATCATCAAAGCGAACCTTTAACGGGTTGCCGGCGGCATCCACCAAAATTGACCAGCCCCACGTTGACCAGCCTCCGGTGTCGGGAACATAAAATGTGCCGAGTGAATTGGAGGTTTGGAGGCTCGTTCCGTAACCGCTCGTCAGTTGCGAAATGGTGACTTCGGTGGCCGTGGAGCCCTCGGCAAAGCGTCCCCAGACGTAATAGGTCCCGACTGGATAGTGTCGCGTGTAATTTACCCAGGAACCGTTGCCAAAAAAGCCAATACTATAATCAGTCTTGCCAAAAAATTGTGGACGCTGTTCATCGTTGGCCACAGTGGTTGACGGACCATTGGTAGATCGATAAATAAAGGGATTGGCATTGGGGTCTGCCTCATAGTTATCCGCGCCTGTGATCGAAGGCAGTCCGGCGTACGCATCTGTTTGAGGATTATCAAAATATTTACCCCCGTCGTAATCGTAATCTTCCGCTTCCCATTGATAATTGGTGGAGGGGAAATCATTGATGTTGAAGGTCCTTGTCGCGGTTACCCCATTATTGCCGGCAACCGAAATGACCACCGAATGATTGGTGTTCACGGTCAAAGGGCAAGTGACATGCCAACTGCCGAGTGAACCGGTCAAGCTCAACAAGTTGGAAACATTCACGCCATCCAAAATCACTATCACATCGTTAGTGAGAATCCCGGCAGTACTGCTGACCAGAAAAGTCAGCTGGTTGGTATATTGGAAAAAACTGGACCCATCTGGAAACAGGTTGGTAATGACGGGGACGGATAAATTGGCCGGCATTAACAAATAGAAATTCGCATTGTAACTGCCGTTGACGGTCGTCACCCGCAATGTCTCCACAGCACCCCCGGTGAATTGCACGAGATTGCCATTTGTATCCAGCAGAGGCGACCAACTGTAAGTTTGCCAGCTGCCGGTATCGGGGGCCAAAAAGGTGCCCAGGGTTGTAGTGGTTTCACTGGCCGTGCCACGCCCGGCAACCAAGGACATGCTGGCGGCGTCCGCGGTGGCGCCATTGGGATTGGCGACACGCATATATATGTTGTAAACACCGGCGGGAAAAGTGCGGGTATAATTCCCCCAATTGCCACCATTGTTGTACCCGACGTCATAATCGGCTTTTCCTGCGCTGTAAGCCAGACGTGGTTTATCCCCATTTTGCTCGGTTTCCAGCCCCTGGGGGCGATAAGGTTCTCCACCATCCTGGCCGTTGTCGTAATCGGGATTGTTATAATCATATCCCAATTTGCTGTTAAGATTGGCATAAGCATTGGTTTGCGGATTATCGATGAACAGCCCGCTCGTTCCGCTGCTTAGGGAATAATCCCAATCCTCGGCCTCGAAGGTATAGGCGGGATTGATGGTGTCAAAATTGACAGTCAAGTTGGTCGTGTTTTCATTGGCGTCGGTAACTTGAATCGTAGCGGTGTAGACCAGATTGCTCGTCAGCGGCGCACTCACACTTTCGCTGGTGGATGTACCCGTGACAACCAACCCATTTGCCGTCGTCAAATTTTCAGCAAAAACAGGTCCCGGCAAGGTGGCGCCAATCAGCTGGACGGTAATGGCGCTGGGCGCAACGCCGACGGAGGAACTGACGGTAAAAGTCAAGGAGGCTGAAGGTTGAAACTGAACCGCGCCGCTGGGATGGATGTTGCTGATAAGCGGAAGCGCCTGCGCTGACAACCCTCCGAATAAAATGACGGCGGCCGCCCCGATCAACTTGGCCAAGTTTCTAAATTTCGAGGGAAAAGTTTTAATTTTTTGGTTGGGGCTACTGTGACTTCAACAGAATA
>JBEKMT010000342.1:0-2890 GCA_050008355.1 Verrucomicrobiota bacterium | reverse complement strand
CTCGACCTTGATTTAACTGATCCAAATGTTGTGTATACATTCAATAGAAAACGGGAAGATGGCTTTATCGGATGTGATGCGATTGTCAATTTTCTTGTTAATAAAACACGATACTTTGAAATTGGCGGCCATGATGAGGATTATTCAGGCCATTACGGACGGGAGGAGACATTTTTTTTCCATTGCCTTCAATATCATAGAGTGCGCATTGTAAGATGCTGCGATATTTTCTTGCCATGGTATCCCAAAATTGGGGGAACAAGAGGATTAGTTAGAAACAAGTCTCATAATACCTTATTATTCGACCGCAAAATGGTCGAGCTCAAAGCTGGTCGATACAAAAATGGCGTGATGCTTCGATTCAATTGGAAATTGACCAATAATCTTTAGAACCGGTTTCACAACTGCCTCAGAGCGACCATGAGGCAGGCCACGTGAACGAAGGCCAAGTAATGCTTGACGTTTCGCTCCCATCGAATCAGCACACGACGGTAGTTGCCCAGCCAGGAGATCGTACGTTCCACGATCCACCGATGCTTGCATCGACGCAGCTTGCGGCCATCATGGTATCGTCGGCGACGGTTGTTGCTTCGATACGGACAAATCAACTGGTTCCTCGCTCGCTCATCCGCTCCCGCAACGGATCCGAATCAGACCCGCGATCCGCCACCAACCGCTTGGGTTGGCCGGGAACCTCGTCCATCGTTGCTTCCAGCAGCGTCACTTCCGCCGAGGTGGCCGACTCCGCTCGGACCGCCGGAGGAATGCCCTGGCGGTCCGCCACCACCATAAGCTTCGTACCCTTTCCGCGTTTGGCTTTTCCGACGCAGTCGCCCCTTTTTTTGCCGGCGAGAAGGTCCCGTCGGCAAAGCATTCCTCCCAATCGAGCCAGCCGTGCTGGTCGAGTTGGTCGAGCAGCACGTGCCAGGCTTTCAACCAAACGTCGGCTTCTTCCCATTCGATCAGACGTCGGCGGCAGGTGCTGTATGAGGGATATTCCTTGGGTAAATCCTTCCATCGAGCTCCGCTGCGAAGCACCCAGAGGATTCCCTCGAAGCAGGGCCGATTGGGCACCGGCGTGGGACCGCCCTTGCGGCTCTTGCATGGCTTGGGCAACAGAGGTTCGATCTTGTTCCATTGTGCGTCCGTCAGTTCCGTTTTGGCCATCGCGACTCCTTTCGCGGCAGCCAATAAATCACAAAATGAGTCCTGGCGCAAACTTATGAGTTACTAGTTTTGAAACCGGCTCTAATGAATCTTATATCTTCTTCACGAATGATGGACACGAGTAATGGTTCAATTCGGGTTCACCTTACACGCTGTGGACCCGAAACGGCCGATTTATCCTGACATAGAACGCCCAATACTTTTTAATATTTCCTTGTTGAGCTTCGCTTGTTGTCGCTTGCTCGCACAACTTGCGGGACTGCACCTTCAGAACGGTCGGTTCGCCACCGCCAGGGTCTGCGCAACCAGCCTAGCCTCCAAAGACCGGTTCTGCATCCGAGCCGAAACGTGGCCTGCGGTATGATGAGCCTGTTGGCAACTGCCACGCCACCGGGGCATAGTCGAATGCTTCTGTTGCTCAGGCACAAATGATGTAGATTCTCGCTCCCCCAAAGAAATTTTTAAGGTTTTTCTTGACACATTTAACGAAAATGGTATAATCGGTGACAAAAGCGGCAAAGGCGACGAGTCGCAAGAGTGTCGCTGACTGTTGCAGAAAGATTAAGTAAAGGAGATTGAATTATGTTCAGGCGACACATCGTAAATTTCTGGCCCCGGGTGTTTGCGTTCGCCCTAGTGGCCGTCCCCAGAACGGTCCTGGCCTCCAGCACCGGGGGCACTGGGACTGCCCTTCCCTGGGAAGGTCCGCTCAATCAAGTGTTGGCCAGTTTCACCGGACCCGTGGCCAAGGCCCTGTGCATTCTGGCCATTGTGGTGCTGGGCTTCGGATTCGCTTTCAGCGATGGCGGCGGGCTGCGCCGCATCCTGGGATTGCTCCTGGGTGTGTCGATCGCGGTGACGGCCACCAGCTTTGGCGTGACGTTCTTCGGATTTGACGGCGGCGCTGGATGGTGAAGCCATGACACGTCCCGAAGAAATCGAAGGGTACGAAGTGCCGCTGCATATCGCTTTGACGCAACCGATATTGATGGGCGGTGCGCCGCGGACGTTTGCGATCCTCAACGGCACGCTGGCCCTGGTCATCGGCATGGGCTTGCACCTCTGGTGGCTGGGCTTCCCGGCCGGGATGGCCTTGCATACGGCGGCGGTCCTGATGAGTAAGCGCGACCCGCACTGGTTCGACATTTTCCGGCGCCATCTGCGCCAGCAAATTTATTGGGCTTCCTGAATGCGGAGAAACGGCCATGTGGAACCTTGGCGAATACTGCAAGCATCCACAACGTCTGGCGGATTGCCTGCCCTGGGCGGCGCTGATCGGCCCTGGGGTGATGCTGAACAAGGATGGCAGCTTGCAGAAAGCCATCACGTTTCGCGGGCCGGACCTAGATAGCTCAACGCCCTACGAGCTGGTCGCAGCACGTGCACGGATGAACAACGTGCTGCGCCGGCTCGGTTCTCACTGGTGCGTGCATGTCGAGGCTTCGAGGCGATCAGCCCCGGCGTACCCCGCAAGTGAATTTCCTAACGGCGTCGCAGCCATGATCGACCAGGAGCGCCGCGACGGCTTTTCCGCTGATGTCCTGCACTTTGAGAGTCAATGCTTCATCACCTTTACATATCTGCCTCCCGCCGAGGGAATGGCCCGCCTCAGTGAACTGTTTATCGAGCGGCCCGTCGGTGGCGGAAATGGGCAGGTGTCGTATCAAGCGCACTACGATCATTTCCTGGGCCAGATTGAGCAAATGGCGAACCTCATGGCCTC
>JBEKMT010000341.1:0-2921 GCA_050008355.1 Verrucomicrobiota bacterium | reverse complement strand
AATTTCCTCGGATTTCATAACGATTGGTGCAACAGGTTCAGCCTTTGAAGATTCCTTCTCCATTGCTTCTCCATGGACGGATGCGATCGCCGCCGGCGTAAATGTTCATCCTTTCACCGCGTAGAAAACCGACCAGTGTCTGGCCACTGTCGCGCGCAAACTCCGCCGCGAGGCTGCTCGGTGCGGAGATCGCGGCGACGATAGGAACACCTGCCGCGAGTGCCTTTTGCATCATTTCAAAAGAAGTGCGTCCGCTCAACAGCAAGATGTGTTGGCGCAGCGGCAAAGAGTCTTTCAACAAAGCCCAGCCAATCACTTTGTCGAGTGCGTTATGACGCCCCACGTCTTCACGAATCACGAGCAGGTTTCCGGTTGAATCAAACAAAGCGCATGCGTGCAGACCGCCGGTGCGTTTGAAGGATTTTTGCGCGGAGGAGAGCACAGCGGGCAAATCGAAAAGCACTTGTGGATCAACCTCAAAATTATCGTCGATGGGCGGAAATTGCTGGCGAACCGCCTCAATGGAGGACTTGCTACAAATGCCGCAACTTGACGAAGTGAAAACGTGGCGGGTCAGCTTCTTGAGATCCATGGCTTCCGGATTTTTCAACTGCACGTTGATGACATTGCCGTCTGACCGGTTCATATCCAGCGCTGTGTGGGAAGCTTCCTTGCCAGGAGGCGGTTCGTTGAGGTCCATGCGCCGAGCACTGACGTCGCGCGCCGAAAACAAGCAATGATGTTGGTGTCTGATGTCCACCAGGTCGCTGGCCGTATGCAACAAACCCTCGGTCACGAGAAAGCCAGCCGCCAGTTCGCCATCTTCGCCGGGCGTCCGCATGACAATGGCGATGTTGTGGCCCTCGACCCGGATCTCCAGCGGTTCCTCGGTGGCCAGACAATCCGTCTCGTGACTCATGGCGGAACCAATCATCCGCTGCATCGCAACCTCTCTGACCGGTCGGGCAAGCAAGGATACATTTTTCATGCAATATTATAGCACCAGCTGTTCCTGCGCCAAAATCTTTTGCTTACTTCGGCACGACTACAATCTCTTCCTTCGGAATCGCGTCGTAAGTCGCCTGATCAATGTTCAAATGCGCCATGACCAGTTCTGGCGGCGTGTGCGACAACCACTCCGAGAATGACACGTCCTGATAGTAGCTGCTCTTGAACATTTCCAGAAACACCAGGTCCGTGTCCCCGGTATTCTCGACATAATGCAGCAGGGTTTTTTCCACATACCCCACGTCACCTTCCTGAAAGTCCAGCGTGCGAGCGCGGTTGCCGGTGGCCACCACCGTCATCCGTCCCTTGCCGCTGATGTAGTATTGCCACTCGTCGGCGTTCGGATGCCAGTGTAGTTCCCTCAATCCTCCGGGGCGGACGGTGACCATGGCCATCGCCACCGTGGTAGCGGCTTTAAACTTGCTCGAATCAACAATGCGCACCTCGCCGCCTTTTGTGTTTTTGGTCGCCGGCAGATCCATGGTGCGAAACGCGAAGTCCGTGGAGGTTGGCCCCAGCGATCCGGCGGCTGTTTTCTGATCACCTTCCAGCGCGCCCGGGACTTTGGTCTGGAAGATGAACAGCTCGTGGTTGGGGACGTTGGCCAAGGACGGCTCGGTCACGCCAAAGTTTTTCGCCAGCACCTCCGGCGGAATGTGCGACATCGAGTCGCTCAACAGCACCGTCTCGGCTTCCGAAAAATTTCCGTCGTCGAACACCAGCATGAATTCGCAACCGTCCGGCCCAAGGCCCTGGATCGAGTGGGGTGTCCCGCTGGGGAAATACCACAGGTCATTTTGCTTCACGTCCGCCACGAAGCTCTTGCCGTCCTTGTCAATCGCCGTGATCCGTGCATTCCCATAGAGCATGATGGCCCATTCGCCGGCCGTGTGCCAGTGCAGTTCGCGCACGCCGCCGGCCGTGAGCCGCATGTTCACACCAGCCATGGATTTCGAGACCGGCAGTTCCCGGACCGTCACCTCGCGTGACCATCCGCCTTCGTAAAGCCGCTTGTTCGCAAAGGAGAATGGATACTTGAAGGTCGGAACCAAACTCTTGGAATCCGTGCCGGGCGGCCACATGGAATCCGGGTTCTGGGCATCCAGCGCCGAATTGCCCGGTCCGGGATCGCTGGCGCTCCGGTCCGCACCCAGTGCCGATGTCATGCCAGCAGCGGCCAGTGCCGCCGCCCCGACTCCCAGAAATCCACGCCGCGTGAGTTTGTCATGTTTTGCTTGTATGCCATTCACAACGGTTATTTGATTGTTATTTTTCATATGCGACAAGGTTTTGCATAAACCAGGCCAACTATGGAACAAGGCAGCCAACCGCGAAGAAAGCCGTTGTGGCTAATTGGGTTGTCCACCAGCCAAACCCAAAAAGAATTTCTGGTCGCTTCATAAAATCAGCGAATCGCGTCACCAGTTCGACAGTGCGTCGAATCTTCGTCAGGCGTTTACCCAAGCCACTAAGGCAATCATGGTCGCGATCACGGCGCGGGCAATCGAACGGGGCGTGCAAATCGGAGGGGCATGCTGAAGTAATACGAAGACACACGCTACGCCGACGTTTCGACTTAATGTCGAAACCACGACGCGTTGCACAAAGCAGGAAGGTATCGGTGATCACTGCTTTGAAGCGAAATGTCCTTTTAAAACATTGCTGGAACGATTGTTGAAAGTAAAACTGGCAACCGGATTCGCGTTTGGCATTGGACGTGCAATAAGACAGCCAATGAAAAATTTAAATACAGACTTGCATCATGAACGTGAAGTTATTGGGGATGCAATAGTGCGAACGGCCGAACGGCCCAAAAAACTTCGCATTTTTTTTAAGGACGATTCAAACGCTCGCGGCGCTGAAATCTTGATCAAACACCGCAGCGCCCCCGCCAAGCTTTTCATTCCGGAGTT
>JBEKMT010000340.1:0-2970 GCA_050008355.1 Verrucomicrobiota bacterium | reverse complement strand
CCGATAAACGAATTGTCCATGCCGGGCGATCGCCACGGACAAGCCGGGGGCGTGATACTGATCCATGAGCTTTCGCGCGATGTCGGCAATGGCCGCAGCTTCAATTTCCGTGGGTAACGGCTCCGAGCCGGCTTTCGTGGCGAAAACTCGAGAGGGGTGCAGGATGGCCGGCAGTGCGCACGTGCCGGCCACCAATCCGATTCGCTTCAAAGCGGTGCGACGATTTATGAATTTGCCCATAGGGTGACGGCTCAAGCGTCAGGGTTTGACGTGTGGAGTCAAGCCAATGGCGCAATCGCCGGCAGCAATTTCTACCGCGCGATCCGGCAGAGCCTCAATATTTAAAACCGACCTGGTGCTAATTCCGGCTGAGTTTGTCTCCAAAACGGTGATGGACAAGTTAACGCTGCCGTCTTTTGCGACGGTCGGATTTATCACACAAACCCGGCCGTGATTCAAATCGTGGCGTATCGGAACGCCATCGGAAATGTCCACAACGCCCAAATCGGTGACGCCGGGGCCCGGCGAAGAAGACGAATGCCTGGAGCAGCCCGCGAGCAGGCATGAGAGCAACGCCAGTATGAGGAATGCCCCGGGATGTTTCATTGATTCGAATTAAACAAATACCTTTCCGGAAAGTTGCGTAGCAATGCCGCCGATGGCGAGGATCGAGGCACGCAGTCATGGTCTGGCGACATCTGCATGGCGTTTGATCGGCAAACCGGTCAGGTCCGGCTCTACAAACTCCCGTTTGGCGAGCGGCGAGATGAATAAATCAGCGGAGTAAAACAGGCGCAGAATCTTTTTCTGACCGAGTTGCGGGTGGAAATCAAAAAACTCGTCCGCCGTCGCCCGCTGGCCGTACTCCTGTATCGCGGCGTGGATGATACGAAGCCAGGCCTGGGTCATCGTTTCATGATAACCGCTCGCTGGCCCCTCCTGAACCTTGTTGGCAGCGTTGTAAGCACGAATGCCATCACGGAGTTTTTGGGAGGCAATCTCGAGACCGAAACGCGTTGCATAAATATATGCGAGCTTCACATGTGCGCGATGATGCCATTGATCAAATGGGAAGGCGCAAGTTTCAAACTGTTCGAGAAATTCGTCGTCGCTCATTCTATGTCTGAGTCGCCTGGCGGCGCACTACTTCGCGCAGGCGCGGTGTTTCCCGCCGCTAATGTTGACGTTGTATTTCAGGTTCCCGGTTTTGTCAACAAGGCCTTGTGCGCTTTCTTGCGCGAGGGTTTTTACGAAAATATTGCGGCCGTCCGTCGACTCCCTGCGGTTTTGGATTTGACATCGCTCTTTCGGCGTGGCTCTGTTCCTGGCTTTCTGAAACCGCTCCAATCATGATTCTCTTGAGCCCAATGACGGAGACTGAGTTTTCCGCGCACATGGCGACGGCGATTCCGGATTATGCCGTCGATATGGCGAAATGTGGCGAATGGGCGGAGGCTGCTTCGCTCGGACTATCGCAAAAGGATTTCGACACCTTGCTTCCCTCTGGATTTGCCACACCGGACCACTATTTTTATAACCTGCAAGACGCCACCACCCGAGGGACTGTCGGCCGGCTTTGGTTTGGTGTGCGGGAGCGCGGAGGCGTCCGCATCGCATATGTGTACGACATTCTGGTGTTCACGCGATACCGGCGCAAGGGTTATGCCACCGAGGCGTTCCGCGCGCTTGAGTCGGAAGTAAAAAAGCTGGGCTTGCCGGGCATCGGACTGCATGTGTTTGGCCACAATCCCGGCGCACAGGTTCTCTACCAAAAACTGGGGTTTCAGCCGACCAATACGAAAATGTTCAAGCGAATCACTTGAGCCACAGTTCGCCGACCGCGCCAACCGAGGCTGGGTACGGCGGATGGTGAGACGCAATCACCAGATGACTGGCTAAATTCGCGTTTCAGCCGCCGGACGCAAAATGTTGTTCAGAACAAATTGATCGCGGAAAGGCTCTTCGCCGCCCCGGGTGCCTCATGTCACCACAAGTGGTGACAGGCGGAAAACTGCGGGTACGGTATAGTTTTCATGTTGATGGTAGTGCATCAACCGAAAATTTTAGTGTGCTTTAAGAGGCCGGAGTAGTGTCCGGCCTCTTTTATTTTCTCCACACGATCTCCTCCCGCCGTCATCACCTTCCTGGGCGAGGAAACAGCAATTGGTCGTGTCTATTTACGCGAATGCGCGTCGTGCGAACCCAGTGCCGGGTATTTTCAGGTCCACGGGTTTAGAGTACTGGTTTTTTGGCGGATCCTCTCACCAAACTTTGGGAACGAGCCGATACCGGACCCGTCGACAATAGTCATCATAAGCCGGAAGGCTCTGGCCCAGAAGCTTTTCTTCGTCCAAAAGCCGCAAGATCAGCAAGGCAACAATGGGCAGGACAAACGCCAGTCCCCACCACGAACCCAGGGCGATCGGGATGGCGAAATTGACAATCAGCGCACCGACGTACATGGGATGCCGCACAATTGCATACGGCCCCGTGGAAATCACTTCCTGCCGGTCGGCAATTTCAATCAACGCCGAGGCAAAGCTGTTTTGCTGGAAAGCCTGGAACTGAATAAAAAATCCGAGCACGACGGCGACATCGGCGGCGATGGCGACGGAGGCAGGAACACGCGACCAGTTGAACCGGTGATCCAATCCGGGAATGACCACTGTTAAAATGAAAAACAGGGTCACCAGTAACATGATGATTCTCTGACGGATTCTGGTTTCGGCGAATAAACGACCTTTCAGCCGTCGAGCAAGGAGTTCGGGATCATGGTGCGAGAAATACACGACCATCATCAGTTGCGGGACGCAGAAGACGACGAAAAACACCCATGCCTCCCAAAAATTCCATGACTCCGCCCCGCCGAATAGGAGCAGGCCAATGATAGCCTGCTTCACGACGACCTTGATCAGGGCGCGGATCACGATTTGTCGGGCATCACTCCTCCGAATCGTCCTCCGAATCGGG
>JBEKMT010000034.1:0-31220 GCA_050008355.1 Verrucomicrobiota bacterium | reverse complement strand
TCAGGAGAACAGAGTTTTTGTTGGAATCAAAGGCAACGGTACGAAAATGTCCGGTGGTCTTGCCGTGGGTTACGTTCATAAATTCAATGGACCGCTCCGCAGGAATCTCGTTTCACCTAAATCAACAGGATCATTTTGTTTTTATTAATCCAGCCGCCACGGGACGGTTTTAATCCTTGCTGGTTCAATTCGAAAACAAATGGGCGGTCTCAACGCGACTTGGATTTCAGTTGATGAATTTTTGCCTTGAGATCATCAAAAACCGGCTGGGCGCGCAGTTTCTTCAAGTCCGGGTCTTTGGCCAGCCAGGTGAAATCGCGGTAACCAAGGAGAAGAGCCTTCTCGAGTGCAAACACGGCGCGCTCAAATTCTTCCGTGAGCGAGTAGCTGCAGGCGAGGTTGTAAAACACGAGCGGGTTTTGCGGTTCCAGGCGGGCAAGATGTTCATCCACTTTGAGACCCTCGGCAAACAGGCCTCGCTGGGTGTAGTGGTCGCCAAGCAACTGCAGCGCGTCCACATAGTTGGGGTCGCGACGGACGATCCCTTCAATGAACTGAATCTTCGTATCGAGATCGCGCTGGGTGGCGCGACTCGATTTTCGTTTGGGTTGGCTTTTACCCGGCATACAACGGGAAGAATTTTTCCAAACTTCCGTTCCAAGTCAAGGTTGTCTTGGTATGCTGACTTTTCTATTCTGTGCCACAATCCATGGTGCCAAACTCAAAAATGGCGGGCATGGTCAACTTTTGAACCATCAGAGCATGAAATGTTTTGTCACTGGAGCCTCCGGCTTCGTCGGGTCAAACCTTGTCCAGGAACTCAGCGCGCGCGGGCATCGCATCAAGGCCTTGCTACGTCCCGGTGCCGATGAACGCGGTTTGCTGGGAGCAAAATTTGAGCGCGTCACCGGCGATATTCTCGACCGTCAACTGCTTGAGCGTGAATTGGATGGCTGTGATTGGTGTTTTCATGTTGCCGCGAGCTACCAACTGTGGATGCGCAACTACAAACCGATGTACGAAACCAATGTCGAAGGTACGCGCACGGTCTTGCTGGCGGCGGGGAAGGCGGGATGCCGGAAGATCGTTTATACCAGCACCGTGGGTTGCATCGGCCTGCCTAAAAAAGTTAATGGGGAGTACACCCCAACGATGGAATCCGACATCATTGTTCCCGAGCAGCTGAGCAATGATTATAAGAAATCAAAATTCCAGGCCGAAACTGTCGCTGCTGAGTTGTATCGCAAACAGGGGCTGCCAATCGTCATCGTCAACCCTTCGGCGCCCGTCGGACCGTGTGACGTGAAGCCCACGCCGACTGGGAGGGTCATCGTGGATTTCCTGAACCGTAAACTGCCTGCGTATCTGGAAACCGGATTGAACTGGGTTCACGTCCGGGACGTGGCGATCGGCCATATTCTGGCAGCCGAAAAAGGGGATTCCGGGCAGCGTTATATCCTGGGAAACGCCGAAGGCAATTGGACGATGCAACAAACCCTGGCAATTTTGGAGGAACTCACCGGTATTCCCGCGCCGAAAATTAAGATCCCCTATTGGTTCGCCTACCGTGTCGCCGAAGCAAACGAAATCATTTCAGCCATCACCCATAAACCGCCGCGCGCGCCGATCGCTGGTGTGCGCATGGCGAAATACAAGATGTGGTTTAACCCTCAAAAAGCCATCCGGGAACTTGGGCTGCCGCAAACTCCTCCCAAACAAGCCTTCGCCGATGCCATCGCCTGGTACCGGGCGAACGGCTACGTTGAGAAATGAAAGTATCTGAAGCGCATCTGGCCAAGGGATTCTCCCTCTATTTGCCCTATTGCGTGGCTGGAAAGGACGGTAGCGCGATGGTGAATCGGAAACGGCGGGCTCCTGGATGCCGGCTACATCGCTTTGTGGATTGCTGACTCAATTCTAGTCTAAAAGCCCGGCAGCATCGAGAAGGTGAGTCTTTTGTCGAAGAACCAGTTCAAAAGAGGCCCGATTCCGTTGATTTTGAAAAAAATGATTGGCATGACGCTATTTTTTTATTATTTAATCCGCACATGGGTTCCATCAAAAAACGCCGCAAGGCTAAAATTAACAAACATAAACGGCGCAAGAAGCTGCGCTTGAATCGTCACAAGAAGCGCACCTGGCAGAAGTAATTCGGCCTTGCGATTCATTTCACCCGTTCGCGGGCGGCGCTTTGTGGCGTCGTCCGCGAATGGTTTCTATGGGCGGCGCGGAATTTTCACCGGTGAAATATCAGTTTGAAAAGCATTACACACGCGAGGAGGCTCAGGCTTTGTTGCCGGAGCTCCGCCAATGGCTGGAGAGGTTGAATCGGCTGCGCGAGGATTTGCAGCGCTTCGAAAAGCGTTTGAGCGGAATGACCGATCAGGGTCATGACATCGGCGGCGATACGGTCAACAGTTGGATCCGGGCCCTGGCGGACATGCAGCAGATCCTCGCCGATTTTCAGCGGCGCCAGATTTTCATCAAGGATTTGTCGCGCGGACTGATTGATTTTCCCGCTGTCATCAATGGACGGGAGGTTTTTCTGTGCTGGGAGTCGGATGAGGAAACTGTCGAATTCTGGCACACTCTCGAAAGCGGCTTCAGCGGACGCGAACCGCTGCATTGATCTTCAGGCTAATGCAAGGCCAGATGTGTCGCACGCTTGCAACTTTTCCCAAGGCGGTCTATTTTGCGCGTCCCTATGGAAAAAGTCGTCATTATCGGATCGGGCTGTGCGGGGTGGACCGCCGCGCTTTATACCGCGCGCGCACAATTGGCGCCGCTAGTGCTCACCGGCATTCAGCCCGGAGGTTTGCTTACGACCACCAGCATCGTTGAGAATTTTCCCGGCTTCCCCGAAGGCGTGGATGGTTATGAACTGATGACGCGGATGCAGAAGCAGGCCGAGCGTTTTGGCGCGAAGACCAGTTTTGGCACCGTGGAAAAGGTGGATTTTTCCCAAAAACCGTTTGTGCTCACGGTCGACGGTGAACCATTAAAAGCAGAGACGGTGATCATCGCGACCGGCGCCAGCCACAAACATCTTGACGTTCCCGGAGAAGATTTATTGGAGACAAAAGGCGTGACCTACTGCGCGACGTGCGATGGCGCGCTTCCATTTTTTCGCAACCAGCCTCTGGTGGTTGTGGGCGGGGGCGATTCCGCATGCGAAGAAGCCCTTTACCTGACGCGTTTCGGTTCAATCATCCATCTGGTGCATCGCCGCGATTCTTTGCGTGCTTCAAAAATCATGGCGGAGAGAGTGCATGCGCACAAAACCATCAAACCCATTTGGGATTCCGCTGTCACCGAAATTCTCGATGCCAAACAGGATAAAGTGACCGGGGTCAAATTGAAAAATCTCAAGACGGGCGCGGAATCGCTCCTTCCTTGCGCGGGTGTGTTTATCGCCATCGGTCACGGGCCAAACACCGGGATTTTTAAAGGCCAGATCGAACTGGATGCGCATGGTTTTGTGGTTCCCAAGAAAGGGACGATGACCAGCGTGCCCGGTGTATTTGTGGCTGGCGATTGTGCGGACAATGTCTACCGGCAGGCGATCACCGCGGCGGGCGCAGGCTGTGCGTCGGCGATCGATGCAGAGCGGTATCTCGCGGCGCACAATGAATGAAAAATTGAAGAGAACTTAAACTTTCTTCATTCCGGCAATTTTTGGTCCGGCTTTATTCGTTTTGGGCCGGTGTAGTCTTAAGCACCGGTCAGCAGCGACGATCACGCATTTTTTTAAAATGAATCCAGACCAGAACGCAATTATCTTCCCGCCCAATTGCGTTCGCGGTGTGAACAGGCTGAGGCGCTTGCTCTAAAGTTTAGTCTTCCGACAGCAACTCGGCCGGCACTCCCAGTTTTTCGGATAGCCATTTCGAGAAGTCCTCGGCTTTCAGTCTGTCATACCAATCGGCAAGTCTTTGTTCCTCAATTCCGGCCGAAGCCATGTGGAGGGTTGGCGCGTAACTGTAAGAGACGCCGCCTTTGTTGTTCCGGTGTTCGACTCTTTCCACCGCAATTTTTTTGACGTCGGCAAAGCCCACCGTCATGCGTTCATCACGATCATACGTCGCCGGCAGGCTGAGTGTTCGTCCCGATTCATCAAGAATCAGATCATAAATGCCGGTTTGCGCCTTTAAGTGCAAATAAGCATAAACTACGATTCCTGAAAGATATGAGAGGCCCAGGGTGGATAGCACAAAGCAAACCGGCTCATTGGGTCCCGCTCCAAATTGAAAGCCAAATACGGCGACCAGGCTAATGACGCCGGTGGTCCCTAATGCCCACCAAAGCGCGACCGTTTGTGGAAGACGAATCCTGGTGCACGACAGGTCGGCAACGATTCTTACGCCTCCAGCCGGCGGTTTGAACAACCTTTCGCGGAGCCAGCCGCCAAACCAGGCCCAAAGTCCCAGCATGACCATGTTCGGCGCCGTCAACAGGAGAAAGCTTTCGAAATCCCCACCGACGATGCCCGGGCATAATAATGAATCTTCCGGGTCGGATGGATTGTAAAAGATTGTCTGGAAGGAGCCGGGCGGATATTCATCCACAATTGTTTGGGCTGAGTAATAACTTGACGAAAAATAATAGGTATATCGCAGCCGGTTACCGAACAGCAATTGTCGGCCAACTTGATAAGTGTAACTCACGAACGGGGAATAACTCGTCCCGCCTTTTGAAGAATGATGCGCGACGATCCTGCTCTCGGTGATCCTGCCACTCACATCGGGGTAGTGACAGGATGCAAATTGCCATCCGAGGTTGCTCAACGCCAGGAGGTCGAGAAACAAAAACAATCCTGTGCAAGCTATCGTCAAAATGATGCCGATGGCATTTGACATGCACGCGAGTTTAGGAGTTTTGTTCCCTCCGGGCGATTACAAATCCCGCCGATTTTTCCAATCAGTTCCGTGCCGCCGGTTTATGCAGTCATTTTACAATGCGGATGTTGAGTCCATTCAGGCATGCGGTGCGGCTGTGCTTTTGCGCTCGACGATTTCGGCACTTAGACGTTTGGTCTGGATTTTTTCAGCCCGGAGCAGGCTCATCATCGTCTCCATTGCGGCAATGCCGAGACGATATTTCGGCTGACGTACCGTGGTCAGTGGCACGCGATAAAACTCCGCCAACAGGATATTCCCGAACCCGACCAGGGAAATATCATTCGGTATTTTTAACCCCTGGGCCATTAACGTTTCCGCGCAGCCGATCGCAACGAGATCGCTGACAGCCTGGACCGCGGTGGGGTGGCATCCTTCGTTGAGCATTTGCAACGTGGCTTTTATACCGTCTTCAATAGTGTTGCCGGCGGCAAACACCAGCCGGTCATCGACTTCAATGCCGGTTTCGCGCAGTGCGCGACGGTATCCTTCAAAGCGTTCATGTGCCCACGGCGTGGCCGGCGGCCCGGTGAGATAGGCGATTTTTTTGTGGCCCAACTGGATGAGATGTTTCGTGGCATTGTAGCTGGCGACAATTTCCTCGATTTCAATGGCGGGAAAATTTTTGCAAAACGGTGCCGGTGGCCCCAGCAAAACCGTCGGCACCTTGCGCGTCGTGATTTCCTGGTAAATCCGGGCCTCAGCTTCGAACCGGTAGACCGGCGTGATGAAGAGTCCGTCCACCCGCCGCGATAGGAAACGTCGCAACGCCAGATCCTCGCGATCCGGCTGGTTGAGAGTCTGCGCGATCAACAAGTCGTATCCGAGTTCGTGTGCACGTTCTTCGATGGCAAAGATAACGCGCGCAAAGATCGGGTTCGTGGGCGCGGGGATAACCAGTCCGAACAACTTCGTGGTTTTCGTCCGCAAACCCTGGGCGCTGGAATCCGGAACGTAACCGGTCTGCTGTGCCAGCTGCTTGATTTTGGCTTTGGTTGCGGAGGAAACGTCCGGTTCGTCGCGCAGGGCTTTCGAGACGGTCATTACCGAAACACCGGCAAGTTGGGCGATGTCTTTGAGGCGGACCATGTTTCAGGGTGCTTTCAGATGGCGGCTGCGGATTGAACCCCTTGAAGGTTGTGCGGGATGAGGTATGTCACGTTTCATAATTCAAACAGGTTCCGTTCACAGATAAGTGCCGCGCCAGTGCAACTTGCGGCGCATCGCTTCCAGAAACGAGCTGTCGGCCAGCCTCACCAGCCGCACGGCACGCCGACTGCGCCGGATGGTCACGATATCTCCAGCGTCCAATTCGGCCACAAATTGTCCGTCCGCGCTCAGATTCGTCGCCGGCGACGGAGTGGCGGCCTTGATGTGGATGGCCGAGGATAACGGCATGATGATTGACCGGTTGGAAAGCGCATGCGGACAAATCGGTGTGAGGGTGAAAACATCCGCAGTTGGCAAAACGATCGCGCCGCCCGCCGCCAGTGAATAAGCCGTCGAGCCCGTCGGGGAGCTGACAATCAATCCGTCGCAACGGTAGCGCGTGATGATTTCGGCGTCCACGCTGACATCGAGCGCGATTAGTCGAGACACTGCGCCGCGGCTGACAACCACATCGTTCAAAGCCGTGGCGACAACTTTTCGTCCCTGGCATTGTCCGGATACTTCGATCAACGCGCGTGGCTCAAATTGAAATTCTCCTCGCCAGACGTTTTTCAAGGCGTCGGCCAGGTGGTCTGAAGATACCGCGGTCAGAAATCCAAGCCCGCCGATATTAACACCCAGCAGCGGCGTACCGAGACCGGCCGTTTCTCGTGCCACGCGGAGCATGGTGCCGTCCCCGCCAAAAACGAGCATTAAATCGGTTTCCCGCGCCAGTGTTGCTGCGTCATCACCCACCACCGGAGTGCGGCCGGCCCGCTTGATGAGCCGCACGGCCTGGCGCACAGTGTGGGCGCACGCGGCCTTGTCATGGTTGCCAATCAGGCCAATGCGTTTGATTTGTTTAGAATTCTTTTTCAATCAACACGAGGAACTCTTTGTTGCCGGCCGGGCCGAGCAGGGGAGATTCAACCACAGAGCGCCAGCAAAGGCCAGCCTGCGACGCAACAAATTCCTGAAGTTCATGGATCACACGCCGGTGTACCACCTCATCGGTGATGACCCCGCGGCCTTTGTCAGCCTCGGCCTTGCCCGCTTCAAATTGCGGCTTGATCAGGGCGACAATTTTGCCTGTCGGCTTCAACAGCGGCACGGCAGGCGGCAGGATCTTCTGCAGGGAGATGAACGAGCAATCAATCACGGCCAGGTCGGCGGCAGCAGGGAATTGCTGCGGTTGCAAATGACGGGCATTCGTCTTTTCCATGACGACCACGCGTTTGTCGCTGCGCAGTTTCCACGCCAATTGGCCCTGGCCAACATCCACCGCATAAACTTTTTCCGCGCCACGTTGTAACAGGCAATCCGTGAACCCTCCGGTGGATGCGCCCAGATCAAGGGCGGTCTGGCCGGTCACATCGAGTTGAAATCGTTCCAATGCATGTTCCAATTTGTGGCCGCCTCGGCTCACAAACTTTTCCTGGGCGTCGAGAGTCAACTCATCACCGGGTTTCACGCTGTCGCTGGGCTTGCGGGCAGTTTGTGCGTTAACCCGCACCTGGCCGGCGAGAATGAGCCGCTTGGCGCGCTCGCGACTGTCGCAAAGGCCGCGTTCAACCAGCGCTTGATCAAGACGAATCATGAAGACAATGTGACTCGATTCTATAACAAAAATGACCTCCATGCTTCAATTTAAAAACGGCAAGGCGGTTGGGGTTGGCAACGTGTCCGTTGCAGGAAAATGTGCCTCGCTGGCCGATGCCGGGCAAATATCGCAACTGTCGCTGGCTGCCCGCACGCAAATTCGGGATGTTGATAAAAGCATTTGAACGTTTCTTGAAATTGAATTTCTAGCCTATATTTTTCGTATGAGAACACGTTTATTCATCAAGCCGTATTGTGGCTGGTGCGACATGGCCAAGCGTTGGCTTGACGCTCATGATGTAAAATACGAGGAGCTGGACGTATTTGCCAATGAAACGGCTTTTGAGGAAATGATCCGCCTTTCCGGGCAGGAACTCGCGCCCGTGCTTGAGGTGGACGGACAAGTACTGGCGGATTTTGGGCCGGCGGAATTGCCTGGCTTTTTTGAAAGACTGAAACCCTGAGTCATTCGCTTTGATTCCGGCGTTGCGGAGGGCAGGCCGCGAAACGACACCGCGCACGCTGGATGCCGCGCGATGATCGCGAAAATGAAGGAGGAACGTATTCGCCTGACCTGGCCCTTCGAGAAAGTTGTCAGTCTGGTTGCGGGTGGCTCTCTGCGGTGATAAACACACTTTGCGTTGGCGTCGTGCGCTTTCAAGTAGCCGGCAATTCTCCTAAACTTGGAAATTATTTCAAAATAATTGAACCTTTTGGAGTGGTGTCGTTATTAACAGGCAAATGGAACCTCGAAAAGCGTTATGAAAACCACAAAATTCAGCGGCATTGCGCTACTGCTCTTGGGCCTGTTGAGCGCGCATGGCCAGGAATTGCGCACGGATATCAATCCGGCGCTGCTCTATTATCAGGCATTTCTGCTGGGCCCCAAAACCCTGTCCGATGCCGATTGGGATTATTTAGGATCGAAAGCCGGGCGGGAACAGAATCTGCCAGAACGGTTTGGCCCGATCCTGGCGAGCTACGATAATGAATTCAGGTTGGTGCGCCAGGCGATGCAACAGAAGGTACCCTGTGATTGGGGGATTGATATTAGTTCCGGTCCCGACACGTTTCTTCCGCACCTGAGTTTGATCAAGATGGTGGCCGTGGTTTCGCAGCCGCGCGCGGCGTGGGATTTGCAGCATGGCGACCAAGACGCCGCACGGGATGATTTGCTCGCCGCGTTTGTACTGGGCAGAAATGCATCTCGGGATGGCACCGTGATCGGCGCGCTCGTGCAACATGCTTGCGAATCCATCATATTGAACACCGTGGCGGATAACTTCGGCCGGTTTTCGCCGGAGACCCTGGCGCAATTGGAAGCTGGATTCGAAGCTGCGCCAGCCATGGGCACGATGGCCACGACCATACTGACAGAAAAATTGAATCATGTTGACTGGTTCGAGAATAAAATCCGGCAATTGCCAACGGTGAATCCGGAAAATGCAGCGAATTTGCTGGCCGCCATCCGGCAGGATAAAGAGTTGGCCGAGTTGGAAAATGCCGGCGACAACTCATCAACCAATTTCTGGCCGCGTGCGCTGGCCGCTTCCGGCGGAACGCGGGACGGTATGCTCGAAATGATTCAAGAAACCGAACCGCTTTATTTGCGTCTTGCCAGAATCATGGCGCTGCCGCCGCCGGCTTATGAGGACCAGATCCAAAGATTCGCCCCCGAAATACAGAAATCGCAGAATCCTTTTGTCCAATTGCTTTTCCTTGATCCGCTGAAGCCACGCGTGAAAGAGTTCAAAATGCAGGCGTGGCAGGCCATGGTGCGCGCCGCAGTGGAATACAAGCTGCATGGCGAAGCCGGGTTTAAGAGCGTGCAAGACCCGTTTGGCAATGGCCCTTTCAGTTTCCAGCGCTTTGTCTTCGAAGGTGTGGACCGTGGCTTTGAACTCAGATCCGTCTATGCCGGACAAACCATGCCCTGCGCGCTCATCTTTGTCGAAACGGAAGGACCAAGGTTTAACACCGCCGGACCCTATATTGGTCAGGCTTTTCCGGGTGGTCCAGCCATGAGCCGTTAATCCATTGATCCGGCGGCCAGTTCCGCGATGGAACTTTCCGCTTAACTCGATTATCTTTAAAAAGTGTTCAGCCTGAATCCAACTTTTGTGGAAGCTGAGATTTCAGAAACGCAAAGCCTGCTTGATCGGGCCCGGGCTGGCGACGTCGAAGCGTTCGGTGACATTTGCCGCAGCCACGGTTCGCGACTGCTGCGGCAGGCTCTCGCACTGTGCGGCAACCTTTCGCTGGCCGAAGACCTGGCGCAGGACACACTGGTGGAAGCGTGGAAAAGTTTGCATCGCTACAATGGTCGCTGCCAGTTTTTTACCTGGCTTTGCGCGATCCTGCTGAATCGTTACCGTAATTTTCGTCGGGGAAATCGCCTGCTCCCGGCGACTTTGGCCGGCGGACGGAACCAGGATGAATTTGAAAAGCGTTCCGATAATCTGGTAGACCACGCGAGCCAACCTGATCAGGCGGTTGAACAGAATGAGCAGGCCGTGCTCGTGCGGCAATGCATCCAGACCCTGCCGGCGAAACATCAGCAGGTCATCTATCTGCGCTTTTATGTGGACGATTCCTTGGAAGGCATTGCCGATGCCTTGGGCTGTTCGGTGGGCACGGTCAAATCCCGATTGTTTCACGCCCTGGAAAAGCTGCGAAAAATGAATGCGCTCAACTGCCAAATGATCAACTCCAAAACGAAAGTGGTGACGTTATGAAACCTTGTGAATCAAACCGTAAACTCATTGTCTGGCATGCTTTGAATGCACTGGGCGCACAGGAGACACGGCAACTTCTGGCGCATTTCGAAATCTGCGAGGGCTGTCGCCATTATCTGGCGGAGATTTCCACCGTGGCCGACGGCCTCGCGGTGGTGAAAATCAATCCTGACGTTCAAGCCTCTGAAAGCTTTCACCGTAACGTCGCCCAAAAACTGCGAACTGCGAAACCGGATTCTCTTGGAGAAATTCTGGCCGCGTATATTCAAGGTAGTCAATTGAACTGGCGCGTGGCCGTGCCGGTCGTTGTCGTCCTGGCATTTGTCGGCGTCATTCTCTCCACTCGGCCGCAGCCACCAAAACATGCCGCCCCCCTGTCTGTCGCACCATTAATGGTACCGGCATCGGGCCCGGAAATTGACGAAGCGCCGACCATTGCCAATTATCAGCGCTCAGCTGAGCAATCGATGGAGAATTTGGATGCACTGCTGACTCAGCAAAGCAGGCGGGTGCCGCCAATCCTGCCAAGCTACACCGCCTCGACGCACAGTCTGGCGGGCGAGTCGTTTTGAAAACGTGAATCTGAAATTCGCAGACACACAGCAGCTCAGTCCAAACGCTTCTGTAAAAACGGAGTGATCGGCTTGGTGGCAGCAGACATTTACGCCGGCCACCGCGGCGCTCAGAAGTGGACAAAGGGATTGGGGTGCTGGTTTCCAATGTCCGGGCGTGTCTGCTGCGCCTCTCAGTATTCGCCAGCGACCATTCCAAGAGCTCGAAACGTGCCATGGTCGAAGCGGACTTGGTTTGAAATTAAAGCCCAAAGTTTCGATTTGCTTTGCAGCATCAAGGCAAAGCCAGGGATCACAACCATTCATTTTTGCTTAGATTTCAAGGGGAAAGAAAAAATCGCCCGAAAATGTAAATTTTCGGGCGATCCAATGCGTCTTGCTATTCTGTAATTCCGGAGTTTAGACAGAGGATGTCAGGGACTCCGGATGGTCTGTTGCTGTTGTTCTATCACGGGGTATACGTGATGAGTTTGCTTTTGCTGGAAGCATGCCAGTCCAAGAATCTTGGAAATCAAATGATTGTGAATCGGCGCCATTGCAATTTGCCTGATTTTGATCCTGCGAAAAAGCAAAACGCATGACCAGTTGCAATTTGATTGGCGTTGTTCAAACAACGGCACGCTAGAATGATTGAACTTCCATTGAAAATCCGCGCTGCCCGTATCCTGGATCGCCATCCGGTCACAAATGATTGGCGGGCAGGTTTTGGATAATTTCCATTGGTGCAATTCGCTGTGGCCATCGGCAAAATTGAAGACGCAGGCGCCGTTGTGATAGCTCCCCGGCATGTCGTTCCACTCATTCGGGTTGTCCATGGAGGTGTGCAGCCAGCCATCATTGATCGTGTCGGGATTTTCGTCCGTAAAAACTCAGAGTTGTGACGGTGCCGGCGCGATCAAATTGACTTCCTTCGTGTAAGCGGCGTATCCCGGAAGCCAGTATTGGCCGGGAACAGCGCTGCCTTTGACAAACATGTTCATCGATGCGCTCCGGACTCTTTGCGCATGTCCTCTGGCTTCCTGTTGCGGTGACAGATACCGGTCTGCCGGGCACTTGCAGATTTTGGCTTGGAGTGTGTAAGGGAAAAGCAATCCATTGGCAATCAATTGCGAGTTGGTGTCCTCCGGCGCAGTTGTCCAATCCATTATGCCATAGACCCAGTTGAGGGCTTCGATTGGCCAACCGGTTTGCGGGCCTGAAAAAACCGCCCAGCCATTGAAAGCACCTTTGTTCACGAGCAGTCCGGCATTGTCATCGGCATAAACGTGCCATGCCAGCCCCAATTGTTTCGAATTTCTCAGGCAAGGCACACCCGGGCTGCGCTCCTTGGCTTTGGTCAAGACCGGCAGCAACAAGGCCGCCAGCACGGCAATGATTGCGATCACCGCCAGCAATTACATTAATGAACGCGCGTCCGTTCTGGCTCGCGCAGGTTTTCATGTTCTGTCAAAATGAGTAACCCGCCGACGGGTTGAATTTGTCGAGCTTCATTTGCCTCAATCCCCCGGCGTAATTTTGTTTGCGAGGTTTGCATTTTACAGGGATTACACGGCGTTGGAGGTAAATGGCATTATGGGAGTCGGCATCATCATCCTGTCTCTATTTTTCATGATTCGATTGCGCACAAACAGTTCATTTGCTATTTCCATGATGACTTTATGGGAAATTGCCCTTTTTACGCCTCAGGAAGAAAACTTTTCTCCGGTTTGTTGATTACCTTGATCGCATCCCTCCCTCATTTCACAAAGGCTGCCGGGGTAACAATTATCACCCACGGCTTTGAAGATGATTCTTCATATCCGACCTGGGTCAGTGCCATGGCCGATGCCATGCCAAATTACCCCTCGTTTCCAGGCACAAATTTTACAACCTACAGACTTACACTGTCGGACGACGGGAGCGGTTACTTATTTTCGTCAACCCGAACCAATGGCAGTTCACCCTTTGCAAGCGATTCAGGCGAAATTATAATTGAACTTGATTGGAGTTCACTGTCGGGAGATCTTTCAGATTCTTATGCCAGCACTTACAATGTTGGCTGGGCCGTCAGCCAGATATTGATGCTCACGAACGCAATTAGTGAACTTGACGGGCATCCGCTGGCTGAATTGCCGATTCATTTGATTGGACATAGCCGTGGTGGTTCTCTGATTTCCCAAATCAGCTATGTGCTCGGCACCAACGGTATCTGGGTTGACCATTTGACCACACTTGATCCGTATCCATTGAACAACGACGGGGACATTGATCCCGCTGCATATGAAGATGCTTCGGCAAAGAACACTTACGCCAATGTTTTGTTTGCCGATAACTATTGGCAAGACCTTGGAGTCGGGGTTTATTTCGGTGATCCTGACGGCGAACCTGTTTCCGGTGCTTACGTGCGGCAATTGACCGACCTGTCAGGGGGTTACTGGAATGTGTCTTCCCTGGAGGCTCCCGACCACTCCAATGTCCATCTTTGGTATCACGGTACGGTCGAACTGAATACCCCGTCAAATGATAGCGAGGCTACGATCACAAGTGCGGAGCGAAGTGCTTGGTGGGTAGAATATGAGCAAGAGGGAACGAATTCAGGATTTGAGTATAGCCTGATCGGCGGCGGCAATCGCTTGAGCACGGATATGCCACTCGGCCTTCCGGGCGACCCGGCAATCATTGATGGCTACAACCAGTACTGGGACCTGGGAGCTGGAACTGCAAATCCAAATCGCACAGCGTTGGATTCTGATAATGGAACCTGGCCCAATATACTCAAATTCAATATTGCGGGAACGAATGTCGTTGCCGAAAATGCTTTCGTCGATGCCACGCTGTATTACCAATACGCCGGCATGTCCAATCTGACACTTTCAATTTGTTTTGATGAAGATTTTAATCCTTACAATTCAAACAGCGTCCCGGTTCTGCAGTTACAACCGCCGCAAACGGGCACGGATAGCGTCAATTATTATCAAAGTCTTGGCCTCAATACTACCAATGTTCCGCCGGGAACTTACGCGGTCTACGGAAAACTTTCGGACGGCGTGCATACGCGGTATCTTTATGCCCCTGAGTTGCTGAACATTGTTTCAAAGCTTCAAGCGCCGGCGCTGGAAATCACCCTAGCAGACAGTACACAACTCGTCATTGGCGTGAATGGCGTTTATGGCCAGAACATCGTCCTTCAAACTTCGACTGATTTGCGAACTTGGCTGCCGCTGGCTACAAATACCATGAAATCGGGCCGTTGGAATTACACGAACCTCGCGACGTCCGCGTCCAGTGAGCTATTTTATCGCGGATTGGTGTCACCGTGATCGTGCGTTACTCAAAGAAGCCACGTTCTTAAATGTCTCATTACGATAAGTGGCAATTGCCGCAGAGCTATGCCGGCACCACGGCCGGGTAAAAAACAAGGTTCTCGAATTACATAATTATCAACAGAACCAATTCAAACCCGCCACCGTCCGACAAAGACTTGAAAATCCTTGCGGCAAGGTTTATGGGTTAATGGCTCAGGGCCCCCAAGGAAGCGGGCGAACTCGATTTTATCCTAGAAAATGCACAATATAAAAACTTCTCTTGCAGCCGTATGGTGCTGCTTCGCGCTGAGTTGCGTGTTTACGCTTGGATTCTCCCGGGAGCTTCCCGCTGAAAGCCTGGCCGAGCCGATGGCCGCGGCGACAACTTCGCCTATCGGACAGGCGAGCGGACCGGCTAAAGCACCCATTCCTTTTGACCAGATTGGCACCGTGGCCGGTAAACAATACTCCGGTGACGGTTTGGCGGTCTTGCCGGGGACAGATGGCGCCCGGTTGCGCTGCGTTTTTCAAAGGCTTAACGCGCAAGTCACCGCCGAAGGGTTGTGGCTGGAATCTACGGCGGATGGTGCTAAAGGCCAGCCGTTCCGGGTGATTGCGCGAAAGCTGGGGCGCCCGACTGGTGGCGCGCTGCCGCTGGCGGGCAGGGTCGAAGTGACCGGGAATGTGGCAAAATTCATCCGGCCGGGATTGACCGAGGAATACTCGGTCAGCATGGACGGGGTGCGACAGGATTTTGTGATTGACCGGCGACCGGTTGGAGTCGGGCCCTTGCACATGGAGTTGGAGGTGGATGGGGCGGACGCCAAAACAGTGCCTGGCGGTGTGCAATTGGTGCTCATGGACGGCAGGCGAAAGCTCGTGTATAACCGGCTCACGGCGCAGGATGCGCGCGGGCGCGAAGTAAAAGCTACGATGGAGGTATTGTCGGCCGGCCGGTTGGCGGTGGTGCTTGAAGACGTGGATGCCGAATATCCGGTGCGAATTGACCCGACCTTTAGCGACGCCAACTGGGTTGGTTTCGGCGGGCTACCCGGCGCGAATACCTCTGTGATTGCAGCGGCGGTGGATGGAACCGGCAATCTCTATATCGGTGGTGGTTTTACTGCGCTGGGAGCATTGACGGTCAATTCCATTGCCGAGTGGAATGGGACCTCCTGGCTGCCCTTGGGATCCGGCGTTAACGGAACGGTTTACGCGCTGGCCGTATCCGGCAACACATTGTATGCGGCAGGACTGTTCTCGCTGGCGGGCGGCGTGGCTGCCACGAACATTGCCGAGTGGGATGGCAGTGAGTGGTCACCCCTGGGCTTGGGGACAGACAACCAGATTAACGCGCTGGCCGTATCAGGAACAAATTTGTATGTGGGTGGCCTGTTCGACGTGGCGGGTGGAGTGGCGGCTTCCGAGATTGCCGAGTGGAACGGAATCACCTGGTCCTCTTTGGGCTCCGGGATGAATGACGAGGTTAGCGCGCTGGCGGTTTCAGGCTCCAACGTTTATGCCGGGGGCGAGTTCACCATGGCAGGGAGCGTGGCGGCCAATTATGTCGCGGAATGGAATGGCAGCACGTGGTCGGCCCTGGGTGCTGGCACGAGCCTCTTCGTTAATGCACTCGCGGTATCAGGCACTACTTTGTATGCCGGAGGTATTTTCCCCGAAGCCGGCGGCGTTTCCGTTAACTACATCGCCAAATGGAATGGCAGTACCTGGTCGGCATTGGGCAAGGGGATGAACAGCTCGGTTAACGCACTGGCGGTTTCGGGTGCCAGCTTGTACGCGGGAGGTCCGTTCAGCACGGCGGGCGGGGTCGGTGCCACCAACATTGCCGAATGGAACGGCAGCACCTGGTTGGCTTTGGGCTCGGGGATGAACGGCAACGACTCCAGTGTTAAAGCCTTAGCGGTGTCCGGCAATTCGGTTTACGCCGGGGGTAATTTCACCACGGCGGGCAACTCGGTAGCTTACTATGTCGCCGGGTGGAATGGCAGTGGCTGGGCGGCTTTAAACTCAGGGGGGAACAACGGGATAAACGCTGTTGTCAGCGCGTTGGCGGTGTCTGGCACCAACCTGTATGCCGGGGGGCAGTTCCATACAGCGGGCACGGCGCCCGCCAACTTTATTGCGGAGTGGAACGGCTCTACCTGGTTGCCACTGGGTTCCGGATTGGAAACCTATGCCTATGCGCTGGCGGTGTCCGGCAACCTTTTGTATGTGGGAGGCGATTTCACCATGGCTGGCGGCGCGCCGGCCAAATACATTGCGCAATGGGACGGCAGCACGTGGTCACCACTCGGCACGGGGATGAGCGGCCCTGTCAAGGCGCTGGCAGTTTCGGGCACGACCTTGTATGCCGGAGGCGCCTTTACCACGGCCGGCGGTGTGGCCGCCCCGGGCATCGCCAAGTGGGATGGCACCACGTGGTCAGGCTTGGGCACGGGGGTATCGGCATCGGGGACGGTTGATGCGCTAGCGATCTCGGGCTCCAACTTGTATATTGGAGGTGATTTCAACGGGGCCGGAGGAGCAGCGGCCACCAATATTGCCCTTTGGAACGGGAATTCCTGGTCGGCCCTCGGCGACGGTACGGACGGCGAGGTGCTCGCACTGGCAGTGTCAGGCTCGACCTTGTACGTCGGGGGTCAATTTACGACGGCAGGCGCGAATGAGGCCGCCGACATCGCCCAATGGGACGGCAGTTCCTGGTCAGCCTTGGGCTCGGGGGTGAACGAGTATGTCAACGCCCTCGCGGTGTCCGGCAACAACTTGTATGCGGGGGGCGAGTTCACGACGGCGGGCGGTGTGCCGGCGAATTTGGTTGCCCAATGGGACGGCACCTCGTGGTCGGCATTGGGTTCGGGGATTTCGGGAGGTACCAGTCCTTTGGTACACGCACTGACCATCCTGGGGGGCGACCTGTATGTGGCCGGAAACTTCACCACTGCGGGCACAAACATCTCGATGTCGATCGCCGAAGCCCTGCTGAATGCGCCAGCCTTCGCAACCCCGGCGATCCTCACCACCGACGGCAACTTCGGATTTACCAGCGGGCACAAACTGTTTGGCTTTGACGTTTCCGGCAGCGCCGGCTCAACGAATTTTGTCCTCGGCAGCACGAATCTGCTGGACTGGACGCCGTTGCAAACCGATGTGCTGAGCGGCTCGACCTGGTATTTTAGTGATGCAGCCGCAACCAATCACACCTGGCGGTTTTACCGCGCGGAATTGGCGCCTTAAACGTCGGCTGCCTTGACTTGATTTCACTCTCGTTCGCCCGAACTATAGTCTTGGAGCGCCAGCGAAAAGGCACTCCAACAAATAAGTGATTCTCGTTCGGCCATGCTCCCAAGACATCAACTGAGGGGCTGGACACCGGGTGATTTGATGGCTAAAGATTTAAGTTAGGAGCGAGAATTTGCTGGGCACCAAGGCCTGGAAGCCAGAACCACATGCACCCGGCTTCCGGCCTTGCTGTCCGTGGCCTGGTTCGCGCGACAGTCGGTCGGTGCGCTTCGAAGGCAGGGCTTGCCTTGAAGCGCCCGGTTCAGGAACACTGCAGAAATGGAATCAAAAGCAAAGTCGGTAGTTGCGCCTGTTTCATCCACCTCACCGGCGGGGCCGGGACGGGCGGCCAAGCTGGTTCCCGTGGGCCACGCTACTGACCGGACAACGCTCGCCGCCATTGCGCATCAGGCCATGATTGATCGTGGCTTGGAACCGGACTTTCCGTTGGCGGCGCAAAAGGAGTTGGCGGCCATCGGCGGCCCGGCGCAAGCGACAGGTACTGTCCGTGATCAGCGCGAATTGCTCTGGGCGTCCATTGACAACGATAACTCCCGTGACCTGGACCAACTCACCGTTGCCGAAGCACTCGCCGGCGGGCAGGTCAGAATTCTCGTGGCGGTGGCAGACGTGGACGCCCTGGTGCACAAAGGTTCGGCGCTCGATGGCCATGCCGCGTGCAACACGACTTCTGTGTATACGCCCGCGGTGATTTTTCCAATGTTGCCGGAGGCACTGTCAACCGACCTGACATCTTTGAGCGAGGATCAGGACCGCATCGCCATTGTGGCGGACATGGTTTTCAAGCAAGACGGCTCGCTCGCCGGATCAGAAATTTACCGGGCGCAGGTTCGCAACCGGGCAAAACTGGCGTATAACAGCGTTGCCGCGTGGCTGACCGGCAGTGGTCCGGTTCCGCAGCGAATCTCGGCGGTTCCCGGGCTTGATGAGAATCTGCGTTTGCAGGATCAGGTTTCACAAAGGCTTACGGGACAGCGCCATCTTCATGGGGCACTCAGCCTGGACACACTGGAGGCGCAGGCGACGTTTGCCGGCGATGCGCTTTCTTCGCTAGTCGTGGACCAGACCAACCGGGCGACGCAATTGATCGAGGAATTCATGGTGGCGGCGAATTCGGTGACGGCGGTTTATCTTGCCGGCAAAAAATTTCCGTCCTTTCGTCGTGTCCTGCGTGATCCTGAACGCTGGGAGCGCATTGTTGAACTCGCGGGTGAACTCAAAGAACAACTTCCCGCCACACCGGATGCGGTGGCGCTGGAGGGTTTTCTGACCCGCCGACGAGCGGCGGCTCCGGAAAAGTTCGCCGACCTTTCCCTGAGTGTCATCAAGCTCATTGGCCGTGGCGAATATGCGCTGGATCTACCCGGTGGCGAAGCCCCTGGACACTTTGCCCTGGCGGTCAAAGACTATACGCATTCCACCGCCCCAAACCGCCGCTTCCCGGACCTGATCACGCAACGACTCCTGAAAGCCGCGCTGGCCAATGCGCCGCTGCCCTATACGATTCCGGAACTGACGGAACTCGCCCAACACTGCACCGACCAGGAAGACGCCGCCACCAAGGTTGAGCGGCAGGTCAACAAGTCCGCCGCCGCGCTGCTACTATCGGGAAAGATCGGACAACAATTCGATGCCACTGTTACCGGCGCCGCGGACAAAGGCACATGGGTCCGGCTCCTGCAGCTGCCGACCGAAGGCCGGCTGGTGCAAGGCACTCAGGGTCTCAAGGTGGGCGACCATATTCGCGTTAAACTTGTCCACACCGACGTCCAGCGCGGTTTTATAGATTTTGGCCGAGCTTGATCGTGACTGATTCCGAGCAGGATTGTGCCATCCACGGTTCGTGGTGGGGTGAACACCCCGTAGCTGGTGGTTGGTTTTACCGTCAAGTTCACGGTATGAACGCAAATCAGTTTTCTCCGGACGCAAATCAAAAGACAGCGCAGGCACAAAAGCCGGCTGCCAGTGCAGAGTCAATCCAAGGCAAACCAGTTGCCGCATATCCGAAGCGTTGAATCTGACGGCGGAACGAGTCGGACTTGCCGGAATGGAAATAGTATTTGTAACATTGAAACGGCGGCGGCGCGGGGTATTTCGCGCCGTGGCGGTTCCCGACAGGCTGACAAGGCCACTTGGCAGGGTGAGAGATACGCTCAACCCATCGACGCGGGTTTGGAGTTTTCCACGCGCCTCGGCCTACCAGCTCATTAAAGACTGCATGGGACGGGCTGGCATTGCTGGCGGCATGGCTTCGCCCAAAGGGTTGCGTCATGGTTTTTGCCATCCGTAAAGCCGCGCAGGGGCAAGACCGCTTGCCGGTCGCGCTCTACGTGATTAACGATAACCGCCGCCCCAAGTTGGTGAAACTGATCGCCACTTGTGGTGCACTCGAAATGGACGACCCGCAGCCCGCCATCACGGTGATGATGCCGGATGAAGATCGACCGGCCAGCAACAGCAGCGCGGTTGAATTTTCAGAAGTCAGCCGCGCTCAACTGTCAGTGAATTTGCCAGTGCAAGGCATGAAAAGTAATGAAAACTACTGGCGAGTAATGACGATTTTAGCTTGGTTTTACAGGGGTTTTTGTTAATTTATTGATGTTCTGAATGTTGTTTGCAGACTGTGTCCATTCGTGGTTTTCATCGTTCCGGCTCAGCGGGTTCGTGGTCAAAACTTCATTCAACTGAATTGTTTCGACTTGGAAGGGTTCGGGGTCAGGTTGACCGGTTAAAAGTTATTTTCAGCTGAGGAAGATCTATGTAATCTTGATGCAGTTTAAAATGACGACGACTGAGACAAAACCCCGCCCGCGTTTGCCGGAATGGCTGCGCATCACGTTGCCCACGTCCGATACTTTTTCACGCACGCGGTCGCTGCTCGACGAATTGAAGCTTCACACGGTGTGCGAGAGTGCCAAATGCCCCAACCATTGGGAGTGCTGGAGCAAAGGCACCGCGACGTTCATGATTGCGGGCGACCGTTGCACGCGCGCCTGCGGTTTTTGCGCCGTCAGCACGGCCAAGCCACTGGCGTTGGAGCAGGACGAGCCGGCGCGGGTGGCTGAGGCGACCCGGCGAATGAAGTTGAAGCATGTCGTCATCACGGCGGTCGCTCGTGATGATTTAAAGGATGGCGGTGCAGAACATTTCCGCCAAACCATTGAAGCGGTTCGCTCCTTGAACCCGGGCACCGTGATCGAGGTGCTGGTTCCGGACTTCAACGAAAGCGACGACGCCATTGAAAATGTGCTGAACGCAAACCCGCACATTTTCAATCACAACCTGGAAACGGTCCGTCGTTTGACTCCGCAGGTCCGGCATCGCGCGACCTACGACCGGAGTCTGAGCGTGTTAAAGAAGGTTAAAGCCAGGGGCGGATCACAGATTTACACCAAGTCGGGCATGATGCTGGGGTTGGGTGAACAAGAGGAGGAGGTCCTTGCGGCCATGAGCGATTTGCGCGCTTCAAACTGCGATATTTTGACGCTGGGACAGTACTTGCAGCCAACGCTCAGGCATTTGCCGGTGATCGAGTTTGTAACACCGGCAAAATTTGCTGAATATAAAGTGTGGGCGGAAGAAATGGGATTTGTTCACGTTGCCAGCGGGCCGATGGTGCGCAGTTCTTATCACGCGGACGAATTTTCGCTCGCGCCAGAATCTTGAGCGCGCCGGTCCAAGCGTGGCAGGCACGTCAATTTCAATGGGCTGCGAACGGATTGCGGTGGATGAACAGGTAAACCGCAAAACCGATGCACGCGATGCCGACCGAAAAGCCGACCACGATGATGATGGTATTGATGGTGCGGACTCTTTCCGAAACGCGGGCGGTTTCGCTTTTTTCCGCAGCCGCGAAACTCAAAAAATGCTTTTCAAAGGCGGCGTTGATCACGTCCTCGTTCTTGAGCTGAAAGGTGAGCCAGCCGCCTTCGAATTCATTTTTCCACGCTTCCGGCAGACGCGCCAATGTTTCAGCGCTCGGGGGTTGGAATCCAAAACTTTTCCAGAAGGGCGACCGCTCTTGCGTCCAAATCCGAAATACCCCGTGATTGGCCGCCAGTGTCTGGATCCGTTCCCAGAACAAGTGCCGCGCGGAGTCAGCCACGCCGAAATCCGAGTAGCCTTCACTGTGGAGCAGGGCATGTTGCTTGGAAATTAAGATGCCGATCGCACCGAGTACGCGGTTCTCAGGGGTCTCGACGACCTGAAACTCAGTGAGGCGAGGCTCAAGCTCAACTGGCGACAGACGCATGGAAGCCCAAAGCGATTTGAGCATTTCCAGGTCGTCAACGGTGGCGCGGCGCACGCGGAGAACCGGCGGGTTCATGCGCTAATTCTCCCAAAAATTTCGCAGGTGCGAAGAAAAATTTACTTCTGCCCCCATATATGCAATTTTCTGTGCCATTTAACGATAAAATTATGAGCAACCTGACGAATCAACTATTGACCGCCTTGGAATGGCGATACGCCACCAAAATCTTTGACGCCTCCAAAAAAATTCCGGCGGATATTTGGGCGGCACTTGAAAAGGCCCTGGTGCTGACACCGACTTCCTACGGCCTGCAACCGTATAAGTTCCTGGTTGTGAACAGCCCGGCTAAACAGCTGGAATTGTTGCCGCATTCATGGAATCAGAAGCAGGTGGCGGACTGCTCACATTATGTGGTGTTCGCGTCCCGCACGGATATGAAGGAATCCGACGTTGACAAGCTGATCAAGCGCACTCTGGATGTGCGGAAACTGCCCGCTAACGCCTTGAGTAAATATCGTGGCCTGATTGTTAGCGATGTGGTCCATGGCGCTCGCGGTAAAATCGCGCACGAATGGACGACTCGTCAAACTTATATCGCCCTTGGCAACTTGATGACGGCTGCTGCCATTCTCCAGGTGGACACTTGTCCGATGGAAGGCTTGGTCCCGCCGGAATACGACAAGATTCTTGGTTTGGAAAACAGCGGTTATGCAACCGTCGTGGCATGCGCACTCGGTTACCGTTCGGCTAATGACAAATATGCCGCGCAGGCCAAAGTGCGCTTTGAAACCAAAGATCTGGTCCAATATATCTGAACCACCGCCTTCGCTCATTTCGTTCCCCTGCTGACCTTGTCACATTTTGGCCGAGAGAGATGTAGAGGTGACGAATGTCCACGGGCGTAGAGTAGCGCCTCGACGCCAGACCGCGGTGGCTCTAGCGGCTCAGAATGGGATTCGAGCTGATAATATTAAATTGTTGCGAATGGTAGGTTTCTCGGTGACCGCGACTTGGTATCCAGCCGCGAGTGTGACCCCCACGCGTTTCCAGATTGGAAATCGTCCGAGTACCAATCCCGGAGTGATGAAGAGCTGGCTTTTTTCGTTATGTTCACCATTCGGCCAGTAGGTGTAATTGGCTTCCACTTCCGGCCAGAAATATTTTGCGACGTGATATTGCAGGGCCGTGTTACTCAGTATCGGCGTCCCTGGCCCGCCTGCAGTTGCGCCATTGTCGGGGAATGACATGCCCAAAGTGCTCTGAAAGTCGAAACGGCCCCAGCCCTTGCCAAAAGCAATCGTCGGCGTAAAGCCGTAATGATGTGAGGACCAAGTATCGCTGCCGCTGGGAACTGAAAGCCCGAAGAAAGCGGTCAAAATGTAGTTGCCGTTCTCTTCGTTGGCAGAGAGGATCCGATATTTGGCCAGGAAAGTCTCGTCGGTCCAGCCGTTTTTGCGGATGTGAGTATTTTCGGTCTCGTAGGCCGGCACCCCGATAATTAGTTCAACGTGTTCGGCGGGGATCAATTCCAAGCCCTTGCCACCATCCGAGTTGTATAGGGAGTGGCCGCCTGGAATTGTTTCGCGGAACTGGTCATAACGCAATTCCTCTTCCAGACGCGGCGTTACGGTTGCGACCGGCGTGACCCAATGAGGTTGCTCCGCCTGGGTTTTCGACACCCGGTCAAACCAGTTTAGGAAATAGTCTCCCACCGGGCTGAGAAAGCAGGAGTTAACCTGATTGGTCGCCACTGATTCGTCGGCCAGACAGGTCATCGCTGTGGTGAGAGAGAAGGTGAGTAACGCTGCTGATAGAGAGCAGAATCTGCTTGAAAATTTCATGGCAGTAATTGGGTTGATTTTGAATATGAAGAAATGAGGGGTTCCCAATTTCCTCAACCGGGCGACAATAAACAATCCGATATATACTGTCAAATATATCGAGTGTGGAATCGGCTGCCATTGGAAAGACGGCTATGGATTCAATCTTCGGAGCGCAATACCTGCTACAATTCATCCCACGAAGTTTCACACACGCTGGCCGTCTTGTTACATTTTCTTGTAAAGCGCAAAGGCCTGTCGTCCGTTTTCGGTGACTTGCGCCCCGCCACCCTTGCGAGCGCCGCGCACCAAGTTAGCCTGTGTTTTCATGCTTTGGATCAAGGTCAAGTCCTTCATGCTGCACATCTTCATACCGCGGGTGGCCTCGCCGGTTGAGTCTGTCTCCGCCGCCACTTTATGGATGCTGTGTGCACAATCGCAATTTCTCGATCACTACATCAGTTTTCAATTTTGATCCAACAAATGTCAAAATGTTGTCCAGACGGTAATAGTGTTGTATGCTCGTGCGTCAGCGTGGACGCGTGCTTCGCAACGACCGTTGTCGGCCGCATTCACTTTAATAAAAATACCGTGAGGCAAAAATCTCAATGTGAATCATCTCGCAATTGGGTGGCCGAAATCACACCTGTATGAAATCCGTCACCGCCTCATTATTGGTTTTAATCGCCGGCTTTTGGTTTGGACCGGAACTCCAGGCGCAAACCGATACCAACGTGGTCGTTTCGTTTGTGACGACCAACACCACACCACTGAATCTCGGCTTCGCTGGTTTCACCACCGAGTTACTGGGCAGGGGTGAAGAATATGGTGACACAAACATGCAACATTTCGCCGCAATGCTCTCGCCCGGCTGGCTGCTGTTTCCCGCTGGCACCACCGGCGACGCGTTCAATTGGCAAACCGGATTGACGGACACAAACTGGGTCAACCTTATCGGCCGGAAGCAAGGCCCGAACAGCAGCGTGTCCAATCTCACTGCCACCACCGTGCTTGCATTACAAGGCAAGGGCGGTGCTTGGTTTACCAACTTCGCGAGTCTGGCCCACCACCTCGGCGGCGCAAAAATTATCGTTTGCATCAATGGCTTCACCGACACGAATCCGGCCGACGCCGGCGCGTTCGCAGCGTTTGCCTTGAGCAACCACATTCCCGTATCGGCGTGGGAACTCTGCAACGAGCCTTACCTTTTTCAGAGCGGCACAAATGCCTTTTTTGCCAACGGCTACGATTATTGCAACCAGATGTTGCCGTTTGGCAAAGCCATCAAAAACGCGGACACCAACGCCGTCGTCGCCGTGTTCTTCAGCGACCCGGGGCGAGCCGGCATGAGCTGGGACAACGCGCTGGCCGCCTACGGCGCCACCAACCAATTCTGGGATTCGGTGGTGTATCATTATTATCCTCAGCTGCCGACCAACGCGACGTTTGCGCAACTGATGGCCATGGACAACGGCATTTTGTTCAGCAACAGCACGCTTTACGTCACTAACACCCTCATGGCCAAAAGTGGCGCCAACACGACCTATCTCCTTACGGAGATGAATCCGATCATCGGCGATACTGGTGTTGGACAAAACCTGCCGACCAGTTCGATTTACGGCGGCATTTTTGACACCGAATACATCATGCGCCTGTCCACCTGTCCGCAGGTGAAGTTCGCCGGCAGCTACCAGTTGGTGGACGGCAGCGGAGTGGACACGACGAACGACTTTTGGGACGCCGTCACGCACGCTGCAACCAATAATGAGGTGACGAACACCATCGGCTTGCCGTTTGGATATTTTTTGAGCGCGCAAGGCTCAGCGCAGGCAGTTGCGTACTGGGCGATCAACCGTTCCACGGCGGTTTTTCCCACGAGCGTTGGCACGAATTGTCCCGTCGTGCCAATGGACACAAACGGCACGGCGACGCTGCCGGCGATTTACGCACTGGGTTATCAAGGCGGCGACGGTAAACGCTACGTCGTGCTTACGAACAAAGGTTCGAATGCCGTGCCGGTGCAAATCACGCAGGATGGCGTGGCGTTGACAAATCAATTCTTGCAAACCTTCGTGACCGCCAGCGATCCGAGTACTGTCAACGTCAATCCGCCAGCGATCAACAATGTCACCATTCTCACCACGAACGCAACCAATCCGGTGACGATTCCGCAATACTCGGTCGTGCGACTGGAATGGACCATTTCCAACGTGCCGCCGCCAAGGCTAGCCATGACCGCATCGGGACAAATGCAAAACTTGCGCTGGACGGGATTGACGAACGTAATTTACAACGTCCAAGCCGTAACCAATCTTTCGGGAAGTTGGACGACGCTGGGCAGAATGGAAAACACGGCGACCAACTTCAACTTCACCAACTGGAATTCCAGCCCGCAGCAGTTTTACCGGCTGGCAGTTCCTTAACGATTATGAAGTTCCCGCTGCCGCCATGCTCCACCGGTTCCGTTTCCCTTCGCTTCGTTGACGATCTACCTGCGGCGCGTTTGATTTCACCGAAAACGGCAGCAGCAGCCGCGGCTTCGGTAATACCAAGTTCTACCGACTGCGCGCAACCCGACCACGGGACATATCGCATTCTCCAAGAGCCTGCCAAAGTTTAAGTTGGGCCAGCGGGCAACTGGCAGGCTAATCGATTTGGCCCCTAACCAATTCCTGTTTAGTCTTCCAAGAGGCAAGCAACCTGAAAATGACGTCTTGTGGTGGCATTAGAAATGGTCAACCCCAGAAACTTCATGGAAGTCGCAGTCGGTAAAATGCAGTTCCATTGGTGGTTTTAAAAATAGCGGAATAGTCTGCCCCTACCGCGCGCGGCGGCATGGTCTGCGCAATCCAGTTGCCAGCGCCGGTGAGAACATTGGTGGATTCCAAAACATAAGCGCTGGCCAAGGGCGTCCACGAGAAGGCCAGGTTGTTGCCGTTGGTTGGGAAGAGTTCCAGCACCGGCTGGTTGGTAGACATATATTCCTCGTAGGCAACGCCGGAGTTGGTGAGCGTGCCTGTGCTGATGGCGGCATAGGCAGCCGAGTATTCCTGGCTATTGAGGAACGAGCCGGCGGCATCAGGTGAGAGGCCGATCAGATAAGGCTGCATATTCGTATAGTCAAGATAGGCAAAAAAATAATCCGTGAAAAAGGGGTCAATAAACTCGTATTGTTTGTAGTGCGCCAGCTTGACCATGCACAGCAGCATCTCGCGGTCAAGCGGCGACCAGAAGCTGTAGGTGTTGCGACCCTCGAATACGAGTTGGCTAGGCGGGCTGGCCAGCTCGTTGTCGCGCTCTTTCTGGAGCCAGAACTCGCCCATGCCGATCTTCATTCCGTGCGAATGCGCAGCGTCGGCCATCTGCAGTGTGCGCTGGAGAAAATCCGTGACGACACCGGAATTAGTCGTGCGGTTGATGGGATAGACATGCACGTCAAGTATATCGAGCGGCAGGTTTGCGAAGTTGGTAAGATAGGTGTCAAAATTTGGCTGCCAGGTGCCCATGCCCGCGCCAACGAGAGTGTTGCTCGTGCGCAGGCCGGCGGTTTTCAAATCATTAAGGAAGCCCATCAACATGTTGGTGTCGGTCACAGGGTCGTTCAATTGAAAACTCAAGTTGGTCGTCAGGTTGTCCACCTCGGTGACGGGCTCGGACTGCATCATCAGCACGTCGGGTTTAAGTACGCGGGCGATAGTCTGGATTTGCGCGCTGCGCCCGTTGGTGTACTGCGCGAAGGTGAGCGACGCATAATAGTTGCTCACGGCGGGAACTTCAAATGGAAACAGGTTCTGCGTGGGGATGATGATTTTCATTTTCCGCTGGCGGGCCTGTGCGACGAGGTTGCTGGCAAAATTCAGCATGTTCGTGTAGCCCGCTGGATAATTCTGCCCAGCCGGCGAATCATAGAACGGCTGGTATAGGTAAGGGAAATTCAGAGATACCTTGACGGTCTTGATGCCCATCTGCTGAAGGGCATTCAGGAACGGGATGACCGAGTAGGCGAGGTAATTTACGTTGGTGATGGCTGCGCCCTCGCCGCCATCGGTCGCCGGAAGGATGACGGCGGCGAACTGGGCGTTAGTGTAAAAGGTCCCGTTCCAGTGAGCATCAAGCGTGGCCTCGAAATTGGTGAGGTCGGACTCCATGACCGGGTAGAGATCGGAGAATTCCGGTGGCACTTGGGCTCTTGACGGCATCAAACTAATTGTCAGACAAAGGCCCGAGACTAATGCCAACAAGCAGCAACGGGTTTTCATTTCTATCTTGCTGACGGAATATAAAGGAGAAAAGGTCTTGCACAAGTTTCGTTAATGAAATTGCATATAGGCGGCTTGTTGAAAAACTCCAATAGCAGATGGATTCAATCTTCGGCGCGCAATACCTGCCGCAATTTCTTCCACGAAGGTTCACACACACGCCGGCAGTCGTGCTGCATTTTTTTGTAGAGCTCAATGGCCTGGCGTCCTGTGTCGGTGACTTCTGCCCCGCCACCCTTGCGACCTCCGCGGACAGTGGCAACGAGTGGTTTCATGGTTTGGATCAAGGTCCAGGCCTTCATGTATGACATTTTCATTCGGCGGGCGGCCTCACCAATCGAGCCCGTTTCTGCCAGCAGACTCAACAACTCAATCTTCCCCGGGCCGAGCACGATTTCTCTTTTGCCGACGACTTGCATACGCAAGGGCAATGATAGCGAGTCTTCCTTGGCGTTATTCTCTTTCATCAATTGGATACAATTTCCACCTTGACCATTTGATTGGCAAGGGCATTTCGCAACGGGGGCTTTCCACTCGTTGCCCAAAATGGGCCGTGGGTTGATGGTGCCCGCAATTGACGGTCCAGCGAACGGAATTAGATTGCCTCTGAATTTCTGGCAGCTGCTGATCCGCTCTTTCCCCCAAATCGCAATGGGGCGTGCTACTTTTAAAATCCTGTTGTCGGCATGCCAGCTCAGTTTATACTCCGTCATTGTCTGCTGAAGCAGTTCGCCGCGTCGGTTAGTCCGATTTGCCAGGCGCTTTCAATCTCCCGCCCGGAGTGACACAGCAAAACTTCCGTCTTGGCGGCTTCAACAGAAATGGTCCATTTGCTGCTCCGCGGCGCAATGTCGAACTAAATTACCCATTCTGAATGGAGCATCCCTGGATTTTTTGATTTTGTATATTCTACCTTGAAAGTTTCCAACGTAGCATTTACGGGGGCAACCTTTGTTTCAAAGGTTCACCTTACATTCTGGTTGAGCTAGTTTAACGTTTTGGCCGGTCTAAAACCGCCAGGTCAAGTCCATTTGCCACAAATTATAGTTGTTGATGGGATTTATGCCGGGAATATCCAGGTTGTTGCCGCCCGTGCCGAGGGTGCTATTGATACGGCTGGCGTACCCGTATCGTACTGTCCCGATAATCGCGTCGGTGAAGCTGTAGGCGAATGCCGCATAGACACCCTGCAAATTCGCGCGTCCTTCAAAGAAGTCCGAATCAATCAGGTTCACGTCCAAGGCATATTGTTCGATGTGTTGCCAGTAAAAACGTGCTTCCCAGTTGTTCTTTTTGGCATATGAGCCGTAGACGAGGCCTTGCGTTGGCCCATAAACGGAGCCCGCGCTGCCAAAGCCAACGCCCGCCTGATACGCCATGTTCTGTCCATCCACCGGTCCGTGCAAACCGGGAAACGCTGTCGGGTTCGCATTATACGCTGCACCGGCACGATTATTACCCTCGAAGTTGAACGCGAAATCACCGAAGATTCGCGCCTGAAGGTCTCCAACGATCGTGTGCGGAATTTTGAAATCAAATTCGGCCGGTATTTCCATCACCAGCAAATTGTCTATTCCGTCCGAGTTGTAATCGGTTGGTCCGGGCGTGAGGTCTGCTGCTGCCGCCCCCGGTACACCGGGATTCGCACCAGCCGAATTCCCCTGGCCGACGAATGGCTGGTTCAATCCATTGCCCGAAGTGGCTATGCCGCTGTAAGTGTAAAGCATTGGTGCTACTTTGACAGACATGTCTTTCGGCAGCTTGACCACAGCTCCGGCTTGCCAGGCAAAAATGAATGTGTCGCTGGAAGGGAAGTCTGAAGCCGGATTCGGATCCTGATAATCAAATTGGGCAAAGTCCGCAAAGAGATCAACGTTGTCAATGGTCAGTTTGAATTTTTCAAATGCGCCTTCCGGATTGATATCGGAATCCCAGACCATTGGCGTGGTATAAATCGGCATTGGCATGCGGCCGACCGTCATTTCATACCAACTGGTGGGATGCCAGCCGATAAACGCCTGGCCAACGCCGATTCCGCTAGCGCCCTTGTCGGATGGAGTGGCGGAGCCGCTGGTGGTGTTGCTTCCAAAGGTCGCCCACGGCGAACGCGGGTTGGTTGCAGTCTCCAACCGCAGTCCGTAGCTGAAATCATCAAACAAATCGCCGCGGATGCCGAATCGCAGCGCGTATCGAAACCGCTCTCGGTAATATGTCCGATTTGCGGGGCCGGGAACATTGTCCACTCCGCGGTATTCATAGCGCAATCGGAAATCACCATACAATTGAATGCTCTTGATCGAATCGGCAATTTTCCATTTTGAGGCCGGAATGCTGTCCACCAAATTCGTCTGGTCGGTCAGGCTCTCTGACCGCAGTTCCTTGGCTTCATCAGCAGAGAGAATCCCTTTCTGTTCCAGTTTGTCAATCAGTGGATCGGAGTTAACGGTCTGTGCCTGAGTTTGATGCGTTAGCGTAAACAATGCCGCGGTTCCGGCAAATAAGGCCACCTTTGTCTTCGTAGAGTTATTTCGTGAGCTTTCTGTTTTTTTCATGATTGTGGGTGCAAGTGCGGCCGAAGCCTGTGACAGCGGGGTGACAACCATGTGGCGGGATTGTTACATTACGGTTACAACATCATTTATCGCGATTTGCCGCTTCACTGATTTTGTTCAACTAATTAATTATTTTACGGATTTACGTTCCATTTAACCTGGTTCGGGGACCAATGTTCCAATAAATCCTATTCTCAAAAGTTCATGAATACTGGACAGGGACTTATTCTAAGTTGTTTCCCATTAATGTCTGGACTGCTGAGGAAATGCTTGCGCTTGACCAATCGAACATTCGAACCTCCAATTTTGTGTATGTGATGAAACTTGATGACCGCCATCTTGGAAAGCGCCAAGAGGCCATCATCCGTGATCCGGATAACCAGCTGTTTGCTAAGTGGCGAAATGGCTTTTGATAAGGAGAAGCCATTTGGAGAGTTTCATCGCATGCATTTAAGGACTCTCCGCAACTTTGCTGTTCCTAAATTCATTGTCCAAATGCCCCAGCTCCGCCTGAGAACGGAAATTGTGATGTGTCAGTTTGCCCCGTTGTTGTGGAAATCCACATTCATTTTGGCTTGCCTTAGGAGTGAAGCTTGCGACCACAATAGCACACATGTCTGATCGGGGGTTTTTCAACAACACCAAAGAGGACGAGCACCATGCACCGGTGTTGCATATTCTTTGTTGAAGGACGTGGCAAGCCGCGTCTCAATGAGGAAATTAAAATGAAACCGGTTCACAGTCGTAATGAAAGAAAGGGAAGCGTTTGCTTTGGCCAAGTT
>JBEKMT010000339.1:0-2972 GCA_050008355.1 Verrucomicrobiota bacterium | reverse complement strand
TGGTATAAACGCCGCTGCCAACCGCACCTGCCATCCATTGATACACTGGTGGAGGATCACCCAGGGCGACAACACTCATGGTTACGGTTGTTCCCAACGAATTGGTTTGACTGGCTGGGGGAATGTAAATCACCGGAATATTGATCGGCCCCTCTTGGCCGGCAAGGATATTCGAGCCGGCTATATCTTCATAGCCACAATTATACACCGTTAGAGTTGGAGAAGCTGCGGCGTAATTCAACTCAATGTACACCCAGCCGTAATTGGTAGTGGCTGGAGTGGCGTTTGTGTTCACCATAGCCAGCGCCACATAGCCAAAGGTGTCCTGATTTGGTGGCCACTGACCAACCACATCAAGTTCACCATTTTCATACAAATAACCTTCGTTCTTGCCATGCATGTCGCCACCCAAGTCGCCGACGGTGAGCGTATCGCTGCCCACGGTGATCGGGCTGCTGTTTATGGGCGTGCCGATGGGAATCACCGCCACACCGTTAGTATCATTAGTCGCCGGGTCACCTGGATTCATATTCAACTCGTTAAAGACTAATGGGATGGGATTTGGAAATGATCCAGGATATGATCCAGAACTGCTATTTGCCCCCAAGACACACGGTTTGACTGAGTTATTCCCGTCGAAGAGCACAGTGAAGTCATTTATTCCGTCGCCATTTAAATCAAATTGAACGCCACTGGAGCTAGCGTCCACAGTTTGATTCACGGGAGTGGTGATAATATTGGCTCTTGCAGCCATGCCCGCCGCCAGCATTGAACTAGAGGCTATCAAGATTGTTTTTTTTGTTTTCATAGTTAGGCGGTTGTTTTACTCAGGTTTGCATATTCATTGACGGCGAGGATTATTGCCCGGGTGGAGGGTTGAGGAAGTAGACTTGATGGTCATTGGCTAGCTTTTGTATTCGTTGGTTATTTCTTTCAAAGTTGGATCTTTAGGAAAAGTCTCAATTTCAGGCATGCAAATCCTTCTATTTGGGACTGCCGAGCAGCCCAAAGACATGAAGGCTCGTTTTTTGATTCAGGTAATGCATCAAATGATATTAAATTGTCCCAGAGAGTTCTTGGGAGTTTCGTGCCAAAAAACAGGTGTAAAAGTGCCAAGCCCGACTAAGATCATGCCGTACAGCACTCCTGGCAATCCATTAAAGCGCTAAGGGAAAACAAGTTGTGCCGTGCGTATTCTATTTCGCGTTAAGTATACCTTCGAAAAGCCACTCGAATAGCAATATTGACGTTTGATTGTCCCGCCGTAAGATGTCAGCCATGCTGCAGCAAATCTGGCGATGCCGCGAAGTTCCTCGCTGGAGCCGGATTTTACTGTGTGCAGCGAGTGCCACGCTGACGTGGCTCTGCAATTCCGGAGCGGCCGCCTCACCCGAAACCACAGAATTACCGACCAAAATTGTTCGGCAATACGCCTTGACTTCTGCAAATGATTTTCCGCAACGCGATCCCATGGACTGGCGCTTGCTCGGGTCAAATGACGGGGGTAAAACCTGGAGCATCCTTGATGAACGCAAGGGCGTGATATTCTCGGATCGACACCAGCGGAAGCTTTTCAAGATACCCAACCGAACCGCGTTTAACGTATACCGTCTGGAGATCGAACGGATCCGCAAACCTTCGGAGGCCAATTCCGTACAACTCGCAGCGTTAGATCCCCTCGGCGAAACAGAGAACGATTTGGATCCAGTTCCCTTATTTGCCGACCGAATTACGGTTCAGGGAGAAAACCCGAATTTGGAGAAAGCTTCCAACCTCTTTGACGGCCAAATCGACACGAAATGGCTGGATTTTGCTGATCAGCATCCCGACACCCGAGCTTCCTGGATTCAATGGCAATATACTGACCACAGGGGCCTGGTAATCACTAACATCGCCCGTCTCACCGAATTGCGGAGCCGTGCTGTAAATCGATTTGCGGTGCGAATTGACGGATGGCTTATTGGCCAATTGAACACTTCCAACGCTTGGTGTTTAATGGATTCCACCGGTAATATCGGTCTCCAAACCATGGCTGAACAGCCCCGATTTTCACCGGGGCAGCGGGTCCGCGTGGAAGGCGTCACCCGCGCCATCGGACAACGGGCAGATATAGCTGATGTTCACGTAATTAAACAAGAGCCACTCGCGCTCCCGGTTCCCGAACTGATAACGCCAGGGGAACCGATGTTGTTCCAGAATGAGATGCGATGGGTGAAGGTCAGCGGGAAAATCTCTTTTGTCGGGGGCCCGGGTCAGGGATTGAGTTTTGAATTGACTGAAAACGATCACTCCGTTTCTGTGAGGGTGCTTAACGCAATACCTGCCGGGAATTTGCCCGCTGCCGGGATGCGGGTACAAGTTAGCGGGGTTTGTGAGGGAGTGTTCAACAGTCAGGGCCAACGCGTCGCAGGAATTGTTTGGGCTGCAAACCTCAAGGCCGTTACTCCCTTGGAACCTCCCAGGACGCAGACGCCATCAACGACCAGTTCCACCGAAACCAATGCCGGCAAGGTAGATGCCATGCCTATTACTACCGTCCGCCAGATTCGGCAGCTGGGGTCGGACATTTTGAGCCAACCCCCCAAAGTCTGCTTGCGGGGTATCGTGACCGATCTCTATGGCACCTATATCGAAGACGAGACTGGCGGCATCGAACTTATCTTCGGTCCGGATCAGGCGCCCCTAATGCCCGCACTGGGGCAGTATGTCATCATCCAAGGCGTTGCCGATTGGGTGGACGGCGATATGGCCGTGCGGGTCGAAAGCGTGAAATCCCTGGGCAAAGCCAACTTACCCCGAGCCAAACCGTCTTCGTGGAGCGAACTCTCCAGCGGTCTTGGGGTGGATGAATGGGTTGAAATTGAGGGAGTGGTTCATGCCTCGGATGGATCACATGTGTTGTTAGAATGCGAAGGCGAACAAGCCCTAGCCACCATCCGAAGCGCCCCGGCTCCTCTCGTCGACAATTTGGT
>JBEKMT010000338.1:0-3057 GCA_050008355.1 Verrucomicrobiota bacterium | reverse complement strand
CGACGGGTGAGCTCAAGGCGCTCACGCTTGGCTTGCAGGACGGAAGAGGGAGGGAGATTTAAGCGGGTTTTGAAATCGGCCATCGTCAATCTCAGCGGGCGCTCCACTTCGAGGTATCCACGCCGAGTTCCTGGAATAAAAAGGTGTAAATATCGGCTTGTTCAGCCACACGATCTTTCAACGAGGAACCCATGCCGTGCCCGGCCGTGGCGCTGGTGCGCAATAAAACTGGCCGGCCGGAAGCCGATGCCGCCTGCAACCGGGCGGTCATTTTGCGCGAATGCGCCGGGTTGACGCGTCCGTCGTTTTCTCCGCACGGAAACAGGATGGCGGGATAATTCACGCCGTTCGTGACATGGAGATAAGGCGAGTAGGCATAGAGTGCCTTGAACTGGTCCTCGTTACTGACCGTGCCGAATTCGGTGGTGTTGAAGGCCCCATTCGGGTCCAGTTCCACACGCAACATATCGTAAATGCCCACTCGGGAAACCACGGCGCGCGCCAGGCCGGGCCGCTGCGTGAAAAACGCGCCCATCAGCAGGCCGCCGTTGCTGCCGCCCATGACCGCCAGTTTGGCCGGGCTGGTGTATTTGCGCGCGATCAAATGTTCGGCGCAGGCGATGAAATCGTCGAAAACATTTTGTTTGTGCGTGAGGTTGCCGGCCCGGTGCCAGTCCTCGCCATACTCGCCGCCGCCGCGCAGATTGGCCACCGCATAAACACCGCCCGCATCAAACCAGACGCGCCGCAAGGAACTGAAGGCGGGCGTGAGATTAATGCCATAACCTCCATACCCCGTAAGCAGCGTCGGGTTTTGGCCGTCCAGATGGATGCCCTTTTTACGCAGGATGCTGATCGGAATTTTCGTGCCGTCTTTGGAAATGGCGAACTCGCGCACCACTTCAATGTCGTCGAAATTTGCCGGCGACGTCATCCGCAGGGCGGTCGCTGCCGGTTCCGGCATCCCGGGCTGCCATTGATACCAACCAGGCGCAACCAGGTAACTGCTGTTCGCAAAAACCAACCCATCGCCTTCCCAACAGTGCAGTCCGGAAACCGTGGAAACCGGCAGGACCGGCACTTCGACCGGTTTAACGCCATTCCGGTAAAACCAGAGACGCGATGGCCCTCCGTCCATGATCGTGACGTACAGGCCGTTCGCCGCGGGCTCATATTCAACGAGGACGCCTTCGTTTTCCGGCACGACGATACTGGCCTCCGCGAGATTCAAATCGCTCAGCGGCAGGGTAAGGATTTTTCCGCGCGGCGCGTCTTTTTTGCTCAGCAAATAAAGCAAGCCGTTGGCGCCAAACCGGGCGGACTTTATGCCGTCCTCAAATCTTGTGAGCTGCCGCCATTCGCCGCCGGCGTTGCGCAAATACAAGGCGTAATCGCCGCCGTCGCCGTTGGCGACCGTGGCGAGCAGCCACTGGCCGTCATCACTTGCCGTGAGATGCACTTCGGCGATGCGGGGGAAATCCTGTCCGAGTTCATACTTGTCTTCGCTGACCGGGGTGCCAAGTTTATGAAACCAGATCTGCTGATAAAAACGCAGGTCGTCCTTGGGACGTTCGCCGGGGCGGGGATAACGAGTGTAAAATACCCCGGAACCGTCGGCGTTCCACGCCGCGCTGCCCCCGCCGGTTGGAAATTGCACCCCCGGGATGATGTCGGGCAGGGCACGGCCAGTGGCTGTTTCAAAAAAATGGAGCGCGCCGTCTTCGCTGCCGTTTTCGGAAAGGCTGATGGCCACGAACCGACCGTCCTGAGAAGGTTCATACCAATCCATCGCCGTAGTACCCTTCGCATTCCAGGCGTTCGGGTCGAAAACCACGGCCCGCGTTTCCGGAGAATTCACTGACACCAACCGTACGAGCACGGGTTGTTGAGCGGGCGGCTTGAAATAAGTGGCAAAAATGTTGCCGCCCCGGCGATCACCCAAACCGTAACTGGCGGACTCGTCGGCGAGCAGTTGATTGAGTTGACCTGCCACGCCGGCCTCGAAGCTCAGCCCTGCGAAGTAAGCGCGAGTGCGTTCATTCTGGGCGCGGGTCCAGTCGCGCACGGTCGGATTGGCGGCATCCTCCAGCCATTGGTAGTCGTCCACCACGGTGACACCATGATAAACATTCGTGACCGGTTCAACGGCTGTGGGGACGGATGGTAATGGCATGGTTTCGGTGGACGCCGTCGCGAGGCCCGGGACCAGAGCCATGGCCAGCGTCAGGAAAAAGATGGTGCCAACTTGACCGCGAAAAGTCATTCGCGGAGAGTAAACACCAACTGTTTCGCGACAAGGATTTTGTGATCAAGAGACGGCAATCAATCGCCGCCCGGGACGTCGGGACGCTTGGATCCATTCATTTTCCCGAATGTTTATCAGTCGGATTTGAGGTCGGAACGGGTGTTTTCGGATTTGCTTGCTGATCTCGTTGGCGGGCGGGTACTATGGGGATGACTTGATTGATTTGCGCGCGTAGCTCAATTGGATAGAGCGTCGGCCTCCGAAGCCGAAGGTTGTGAGTTCAACCCTCGCCGCGCGCACCAGTCCTTGCGGACGGCCACCATTGAAAAGCATCAATGGAATCGATAGTTCCAGGCGAATCCGCCTTTTCCACCCGGTCGCATACTGTCGTGCGAAAATGGACTGAATCACCCTTCAAACCAGAACAGAAACCAGAACACTTGGCAGGATTGGGGAAATGGGGAGTTCCCTGCGTCTGGCTTTGCGTTTCCGTGGTTTGGGAGGGATGCTACGGTCTGGGTGGTGAAAATTCGCCGGAGAGAGGTTGGCGCATGAATCCGACCTCATTCAGGCTGTTCTTTAAATTCGACTGGTGGACAGAATTCCTTGGACATGGACGATAGGCGTCAATTTGATGGGTGGTATTCCTCAAATGTTGCCTGTCCACCGCTAAACCTAAGAATCCAAGCCTTGAAACCGCTAATACGTTTCTTTGGAATTGTGCCTGTGATAACCGTACGCAAATCACCCTCCCCCTCAATCATGGTAATCTGACCGCCGAGCAGACTGAGTCTGGCAAGACTTGGCCTTGA
>JBEKMT010000337.1:0-3107 GCA_050008355.1 Verrucomicrobiota bacterium | reverse complement strand
TACGAACGGATCATGGGAGATTCCTTCTGCGTCCGGCTAATCCGCCAGGCTTCCGGGGAAAAATGCTGCGGAAGACGATGATTAAGCTTGACTCCACGCCTCAAAGGTAACGTATCCTGATAGAACCCAATTGGGATGTTTGGAGGTGTGGTTCATTTGGCAGAGGTTCGCGTGCAGGAAGGCGAGCCGCTTGAAAATGCATTGCGCCGGTTTAAGCGCAAGGTTCAGCAGGAAGACATCATTAAGGAAGTGAAACGTCACTCCTTTTACCTGAAGCCTGGCGAGCGCCGTCGCGTTAAAGAAGCGTTGGCGCGCAAGCGGAATCGTAAGAAAGCTCGAAAAGAGCAGGACTAACACGTAGTGCCGGCCCTCCGTAATAGTAAAGTTTGCGGCGGGCCGGTGATTAAGCACTCAACAATTTGTGATTAAGAATTTTGTGAAAAGAGGTAGGTAAAGCTTCACTGTTGTCGAGTTTCAGACGAAGCAAGCAAGTTGGTGAAAAGATGCCAATTCGGCGCTTCGTCGACGGAAAACTGGAAAATTCCAAGGCATGTTCGGGGGGACGCGTATGGATTTCATCGACAAGATTCTGAAATGTTCGGACTGCGGCAACGACTTCGTTTTTACCGCCGGCGAACAACTGTTTTTCCACGACAAACAGTTTAAGAATGATCCAAAGCGCTGCAAACAGTGCAAGATCAAACGCGTGGCAGGAACCGGCAATGGTGTGCGCACAGAAACCCGGACGGTTTGTTCCGAATGCGCGACCGAGACCACAGGTCCGTTTAAGCCCACGCAGGGTCGTCCCGTGCTCTGCCGCTCATGTTTCCAGCAGCGGCGGCCTCCGGTTCCATCCACCGTGGCAGCAAGCGCCGCCTCCTAAGGCCGAGCTTCTCACAAACAGAGCCGATAGCAGCCCTCAATACAGGCGTTCTCCTGGCACGCTTGTATTTTGTCTGCTCTGACTACACTCAGAATGCTGAACTAGTTTGCGGCGGCAGGCTTGCGCGCGGCGGTTCGCCCTGTGGTTTTTGCCGGTGAGCTGACTTTCTGGGTGAGCGCCTTCTGCTTCTTGTCCTCGTGGGTCACGAGCAACGCTTCTATCTGTCGCAAAAGACTCATGATATTCATGGGCTTGACCAGCATCTCGTCCATACCCTCGTCTCTCCACTCGGAGCCGGGTACGGGAAATGCAGTCAACATCGCTACCGCAGGCTGGTAGGCGGCTTGTTTCGCGGCCCGGACGACCTCGAGCCCAGCCGACTCGCTCTCCATCCGCATGTCCGTGATCACCATGTGAAAGGTGCTGTTCCGCAGCTTGGACCGGGCCTCGCGGGCAGAGGCCGCCGTTTCCACCTCGAAGTCGTTCATCTCAAGTACTGCCTTGAGCGTAAGCAGAATTGCAAGCTCGTCATCTACCAAAAGAATGCGACGTTTCATGGCAAGAAACTCCAGGGTTCGGTGGCTGCGGCCTAAGGGAAAAGCTGTCCGCCTGATCGGATGTTACCCGAATAAGCGTATTGATTGCGCGGCATCCCGCATCGGTTGCTCTAGACTGGCAACGTGGCAGAATACCACGTTGAGAACTTTGGATGCCGTGCCAGCCGGGCCGATGGCGAGATCATAAGCGCCGAGTTGCGCCAACGCGGCATGAGTCCGGCTCTAAGCCCGGCTGGAGCCGATGTAATCGTTGCCAACACCTGCAGCGTTACCGCGGAGGCAGACCGCACCGCCCGCGCCTTTCTGCGCCGCGTGCATCGGGAAAACCCCACGGCTCGTATCCTGGTGACTGGTTGCTACGCCCAGCGAGCCCCCGGGGAACTGGCTGCACTGCCTGGTGTGCAGGCTGTGATAGGCAACAGCCATAAGGCGCTGGTGCCCGAGATTGCCGCCTTGGGCTTTGTCCCGCTTGCCGCCTTGCAACCCCAGTCGACGGCGGCTGTTTATGTGGACGATGCTTTTGCTCACTCGGAGCTGGCCATGCCGGAAGGCGGCTGGGGAGCGAACGCCTCGGCCGGCGGCCAAACCCGACCCAACCTCAAGGTTCAGGATGGCTGCGGCAACCGCTGCTCCTTCTGCATCATTCCTACTACCCGCGGTCACAGCCGTTCCCTGTCGCTCGAAGCGTGTCTTGCCAATGTGCAAGCCTTCGTCGCCGCCGGCGGTACCGAGCTCGTCCTTTCCGGCATCAATCTCGGGCGTTGGGGCCGGGACCTCACGCCGCTACGCTCGTTGGACGAACTGGTTGGCGCCATTCTAGGCCGCACCCGGTTGCCGCGCCTGCGTCTTAGCTCCATCGAGCCCATGGACTGGACTCCCGCGCTGCTGGCGCTCTTCTGTGAGTACGCTGGCACCCGCCTCGCGCGCCACGCTCATCTGCCGCTGCAATCAGGATCCGACGCCATCCTGCGCGCCATGCATCGCCGCTATCGTCCCTGGCACTATGCGGAGAAGCTGCGTTTGATTCGCGAAAGCATGCCGGACGCAGCGATCGGTGCTGACGTTATGGTGGGTTTTCCCGGCGAGAGCGAAATGCTGTTTGAAGAGAGCTTGGCCTTTATTGAAGCCCAGCCATTCACGTACCTGCATCTGTTTCCTTTTTCCGCTCGCCCCGGAACCAAGGCGTGGCACTTTGCCCAGGAGCATCCCGTTTCACCCCGTGAAGTGAGCGAACGAGCGGCCCGGTTACGGGAGGTTATCGCCCCCAAGAATCGTCGTTTTCGCCAGAGTTTTGTGGGCCGCCAGCTACCCGCGGTCACTTTGCATACATCGCAGGCCGGGATGACGCGGGCGCTTACCGATAATTTTATGGAAGTGCAGCTCAACGCATTGGTGCCTGCCAACCAGAGCGTGCGCCCGCTGGTGACGGGACTGACCGCTACCGGCCTGACTGGAACCATGGCCGTGTGACTTTGGGTTGAGACAATTTTTCCGATCATTGTCCCGAAATGCTATGCTTTATTCGAGGGGCCTTTCGTCTCTCGCTCCCGGAGGAAACCATCGATAAGCGTTCGGCCAAGTCTTTTATCCGCATTAACGACAGAATTCGCGCGCGTGAAATCCGCGTCATTGACGAAAACGGTGAACAGCTCGGAATTCTGCCTCCC
>JBEKMT010000336.1:0-3129 GCA_050008355.1 Verrucomicrobiota bacterium | reverse complement strand
CATCGCCTACCTTGCAACTATTGCAGCCACCTTGCTGACCTTCGGGCGTTTGTCCGACATGGTTGGGCGCAAACCGGTCTGGTTGGCAGGGCTCGCTCTCTTCACAATTGGATCCGGTATTTGCGGTGTTGCCAACTCACTGCCGCTTCTGATTGCCGCTCGGGCTTTCCAAGGCCTCGGCGGTGCGCTCCTTGTCTCGACCAGCCTGGCGATCATCACCGACAGCTTTCCGGTGGACAAGCGCGGTCTGGCCATGGGCTGCAACGTGGTGGTGATCGGCTTGGGCTCCAGTGTCGGTCCAATCGTGGGCGGCATGATCACTGAACATTGGAGCTGGCGCTGGATTTTTTATGTGAACATTCCCATCGGCATTATCGGATTTGTGGGCGCACAAAAGGTGCTGCGGGACACTGTTGGCACAATACGCCAACAGTTTGACCTGCTTGGTGCGGTCTTGTTCGCTACCGTATTTGCACCGCTGACGCTGGCGCTTTCGTTCGCCTCGGAATGGGGCTGGAGCTCGTGGCGTTCGCTCCTTTGCTTTGTGTTAAGCCTGGTTGCTTTGCTGGCGTTGCCGGCAGTAGAGCGCCGGGCGGCTGATCCAATCATTCATGTTCGGCTGTTGCGAAACAGTGTATTCACATCCTCTTTAATCACGATGACTCTGGGGATGCTTGCCTTGTTTGCGGTCGGATTCATTCTGCCGTTTTATTTCGAGGAACTGCGTGGTTTTTCGGCGGCCAAGTCAGGCCTGCTCCTCACCGCCATGCCGTTGAGCCTCGCCGTCATGGCACCTTTGAGCGGCTCGCTCGCGGATCGTTTCGGCTCACGTTGGCTGGCCTCGGGGGGGCTGGCCGTTGCGTGTCTTGGTCTTTGTGCCGTGGCGCAACTGGATGCACAGAGTTCGGATTGGGGCATCATCTGGCCGCTGCTGCTCACCGGGACCGGCCAGGGGTTGTTCATGACTCCGAATGCACGCGCGTTGATGACCTCCGCACCCGCGAGCGAACAAGGCGAATCTTCCGGCCTGCTGGGAACGGGCCGGGTGCTCGGTCAAAGTTTGAGCGTGGCCCTGGCCGGCGCCATTTTTACCGGCCTGGGAGGCGCGGCGGCAGGCCGGATATTGCTCGCAGCGAATGCTGTCCATCCAGGCGTTACCGATGAAATAGCCGCAGCACAAATAAACTTTCTAACCGGCTTTCATGCCGCGTTGCTGGCCTGTGCGGGCGTTGCGGCAATTGGAATTTTAACCGCACTCATTCGGGGGCCAGAAAACAAACCTGCATTGCAGGCCGTCTCGATAGCGAGTGTTACCAAAGCGATCCCAGGCTAGTTTTTAAGAACTAGCACACAGCAGATGACACTCAAATGGTAACAACCAAACTCCGTTTACAGACCATGAGAAATAAGAAAAAAGCAGAAATTAATATCAAGGGTCAGAAGTTTAGAAATGTTGCTAATCCACTACTAACGGCCAGTATAATGGTCTATGTCGGCATAAATCTCGCCCAAGCGGAAAACAGTAGCCCTGGCACCGTGTCGCCACCGGCTTTCACAACTCTTACCTACGATGAAGACTACAGCTATCTGAAAGATCCTGCGGTGCGCACGAATCTGTTCGATCCGCTCAAGTATATCCCGTTGGACAAACAGGGGGACATATATCTTACAATTGGCGGACAGGTGCGTGATCGATACGAATACTTTAACAATTATACGTTTGGCAAGGGTGCCCAAGATCCAAATGGATACAATCTGATCCGCACGATGCTTGATGGGGACCTGCATGTAGGACCGTATCTTCGACTTTTCACCGAGGGAATCAGCGCCACCGAACAAGACCGCGCTGGCGGGCCACGGCCAAGTGACATGAACGAAATTAACCTTCATCAGGCATTCGCGGAGCTCACGCTCCCGTTCACCTCGGACACGAGTTTCACTTTGCGCGGCGGTCGGCAAGTCATGGTTTTTGGCGCGCAGCGTCTCATCGGCGTGTCCGATTTTACGAACGTCCGTCGGACTTTCGATGGAGTCCGGGCAACGTTGGTCACGCCGGGGAACACTTTGGACGTGTTTTATGCGCGTCCCGTCCGTGTGCTGGAATATGAATTTGACGATGACACTCCCGACACTTTTATCGCGGGTGTTTATGACACGTGGGAGATTCCCGGCGCATTGGCAAAGGCGAAGGCAAAGCTGGAAGCGTATGCGTTGTATGATGAACGGCAGAGCATCACCTTTAACCAAACCACTGCCGGCGAAAAGCGTTACACTTTCGGCACGCGGTTAACGGCCAGTCCCAAACCGTTCGATTTTGATCTTGAAACCGATTATCAGGTCGGACGTTTCAATGGTGAGGCGACCCGCGCATTTTCCGTTGCCACGATTGGGGGATACACTTTTGAACATATGATGTTTGCTCCGCGGGCGTTTTTTGGATTCGACATCGCCAGTGGCGGAAGCAGAAACAATCCAGGCGACTCCTTCGATCAGCTTTTTCCCTCCGGACACGACCAGTTTGGCACTATTGATGCCATCGGCCGGCAGAACATTATCGATGTGCATCCCGGGGTCACTTTCAACTTGCTGGAAAATAAACCCGGCGCAAAGCAACTGACCCTACTGGCACAGTATCGTCAGTTTTGGCGCGAGAGTGATCAAGATGCCGTCTATACTTCGTCGGGAAGCATCTTGAGAACCAGTGGTGGGAGCAATGCCAGCGGGGTGGGTGGCGAAATGGATTTGCAGGTGAACTGGCAGTTGGATCGTTATATCAGTGCTTACGCAGGTTATGCCCACTTCTTTCACGGCGCCTTTATCTCAGCCACCGGTCCGGCCAACGACATTGATTTTGCCTACACTGCGCTGACCTTCACATTCTAATTTTACCGACGGGTGCATGACACCGTGTCGAAAGCTCGACGCCGCAATGGTCTTTCAGAACCTAAGGAATTCGAATCACTGGCCCTGAATTACACGATAATGTCGAATTCGCACATATTTAAATGGCATCGATGCTCTTCGAGCCACATGGCACAGGTTATGCAAAAGAGGGAAGCGTCAGTCGGTTCGAGAGGCAAACAACCGAACCAGATTCACACTTTAAAATGTATGAAAATGCAAAATAAG
>JBEKMT010000335.1:0-3134 GCA_050008355.1 Verrucomicrobiota bacterium | reverse complement strand
TGTTATTATTGATTTGATCTTTCATAACCACCGACTTTAGCAGAGCCGGGGAGGAAGAAAACGGGACGGTCCCGTTTTGAGCTAGAATTTTGAAGCTAGGAGTGAGAATTTAGCAGACCGAATTTACTGCATTAGGCTGATTTTCTGATCTCGCCACACTTCGGTGAAGTTACCGGAGGGAAAGTCGCGGAGAGGCCAAGGCACAAAGTCCGAAAATTTTACTCGGAAGTTGATCCCTGCCCTACGCTGACACCGATGATCAACTTGCCGAATATGTTTTTGATGACGCGCTGGTTGATGACCACATTGGTTTGGCACAGCGGGAAATTGTTGTGGTCGCTCCAGATCAAGATGCCGGCCGCAAACGAATCGCTCACCATACCGTCGCGAATGGTAATATTCCAATCTGACCCCGCAGTGCCGGCATCGACCAGGATGACATGGCCGCCTTGGACGTTGCCGGATGGCGGGATGCTGTTAGTTACACACGAGGTGATGTGGCAGTTAACGACATTCAAATTGCTGATGCCGGCGACATAATCGTAGAAGGCAATTCCGTTGATAGCGTTGGTGCCGATCAGATTCACATTCTTGATTGAGATGTTTCCGAGGTTGGAAACGGTTAGGCCGATGCCGTTGGTCCAAACGATCGTGGCCATGCCTGCACCATAACTACTGAGGGTGTTCGCGTGCTGGAAGGTGAGGCCGTATGGGTAGGGGCCAAATGTATCGGTGGAGACCAACTGAATCACGCTGCCGGGAGTGGAATTGCTCAGGGCATAACCAATAGTTTTGAACGCCGCCATTGGCGTGAGACCGTTGCTGGAATCGCTGCCGTCAGTGGCGACGAAGTAGCCGGAGCAGTTTGGGGCCGAGGCTTGCGGTGGATATTGCTGGGACTGCCATACAGGATCATTCGGGCTCAGCGGTTGTGACCAGGAAGTGAGCAGGCTCGCAAGGAGCAAAGCAATAACGGAATAAATCATTTTTGGGTGTTGCTTGAGCATCACGCCGCTCAGGGTGAGTTCCAGAAATTGGCTTCATGGATGTAATGAAACCAAATTACCCAGAGAATTTCCGTCCCGGCGGGAATGACAATGAGATTGTTGCTTAATTAGCCGCGGGCGCTGCCCCGGCTGACGAAGTTAAGAGTGAGGGCAAAGGTAGAGGCATTGACGAATTCGAGATTTGCAAAGAGATTTTGACCAGGGACGCTGCCAAGGGTATTGAGGATGGCTGTGTTTGTGGTTGCGACATAAAAAACAAATTTGTTGCGCCGGAGAAGGTATTGACGAGGCCACAACAAGTAAAGCAATTCTTTCATAATACTTTAAGCACGAACATATTAGAAACACTTTTGACACACCTGTAAATGACCAGTTCCTAGTCTAGTCATACAACACGTTGGTAGAAACATCGAATCGTTTCCGCGTTACCTTGGCTTTAGAGCGGTGGGCAGGCGGCAATCACCGGTTCCAAGCTAGATTTCTGACAGGCGCCCTCGCCACAGCCAATATCTCCTTATAGCAGCCCTTTCATTTTCCTGAGGTGCACATACACTATCTAGAATTCCACATCCAAAAAATGTGTCTGAAGATAGTCATTGTCCCTGATAAATTCAAAGGAACGCTCACCGCAAGGGCCGCGGCGGAAGCCATTGGCCGGGGATGGCACGCCGGCCGGCCGGGCGACCAGCTGGAACTCATGCCCATGAGCGACGGCGGCGATGGCTTCGGCGAGGTGTTCGGTACGATGAGCGGCGCCAAGCAACGTTCGGCCCGGACACGGGATGCCGCCGGGCGTGCGTGTTCCTCTCCCTGGTGGTGGCTGCCAGACACGGAGACTGCCATTGTGGAATCCGCGAGGGTCATCGGGCTAGCCATGCTACCGGCAGGTGAGTTTCATCCGTTCGAACTGGATACAACCGGGTTGGGTTGCCTGCTCAAGACCGTTGCCGGTCGCGAGGCCAAAAGGTGCATAGTAGGGATTGGCGGCAGTGCGACCAATGATGGCGGCTTTGGGATGGCGCGCGCCTTGGGGTGGGACTTTCTAGATCGAAAAGGCAATCGGATCGGGCACTGGACTGAACTGCACGAGCTGAAATCGCTTCGTCCTCCCCGGCAGTCCAGACTCTTCAAACAGGTCATCGTTGCGGCGGACGTCAGAAATGCCCTGCTCGGCCGAGACGGGGCGACTCGGGTTTATGGTCCCCAAAAAGGACTGCGCCCCGATGATTTGGCGACGGCGGAACGGTGTCTCCGCCGTCTGGCGACGGTGGTACACGAGACACTGGGAAAAGATTTTGCGCGACTACCCGGCGCCGGGGCTGCCGGTGGACTGGGATTTGCATTGGCGGCTTTTTTGGGAGCCGAATTTGAAACCGGCTTCGAGTTGTTCACCCGTCACTCGAAGTTACTCAGCCGTCTCAAGTCGGCCGATCTTGTCATTACCGGTGAAGGCGCCGTTGACGCATCAACGATGATGGGCAAAGGCGTCGGCCAGATTGCGGCGCTCTGCCGGGATATGCGGGTGCCGTGCATGGCACTGGCGGGCGTCGTGACAATCGGTGACGCCAGGCGACGATTGTTCACGGGAATGCGGGCGCTGACGGAATTGACTTCGGGCGCGAAGGCCAAGGCCGCACCCGGCTTATGGCTGGAGCGGCTGACCCGACGCGCGGCTGAAGAATTCGTCCCAGGTGAAACCTCGGGAGGACGAAGATAGGAGATAGAAGTTGGAAGTCCGGCTTTTAGGCAAGATTGACAGAATTATCAGGATTTCATCCGGAAAAATTAAGCCCATATTTCCCAAATAAACTTCACAAGCAGGAGTTAGTGGCATACAATAAAGCCTCATAAACAAAGGCTTTCCTCTATGTCCCACCAACAAAAAACGGCGAATCCAACGGGTGGAGGCAAAAAACCGGGTTTGCGGATGGCTTTTGATAGTCGTTTGAATATGGGAAATGTCAGTCCACATCCCCAATACGTGAATAATTCCTATTATCACAGTGATGGATATGGAAAAGTTACTACTTTAGTACAACCCAACGGATTTACGGTGGCGCGCTACGTGTACGATCCCTTTGGAAATATGCTTAGCATGAGCGGCACGTTGGCTGGAATCAACAAATA
>JBEKMT010000334.1:0-3152 GCA_050008355.1 Verrucomicrobiota bacterium | reverse complement strand
ACTGCCAGCACCAGCAAATGCGAAGTCCGCAAACGGCACAAGGCTGCCGCAACACCGCTTAATGGTCCGCGTGAGGGTGCTTTGTCTAACACGACTTCCATTTCGAGCGGGCACCATGGCAATACACCCCTGGCAGACACCCAGAGCGCGACTGGCCGCATAGCGCTCAAAACCTGAAGCTGGCGCTGCCATAGCGGTTTACCCTCGACAAGCAAAGTTGCCTTATCCGCACCCATACGGCGCGATAGTCCGCCGGCGAGCAAGATGGCACTTAATGTCATAGTGGATTCGCTCGAAGAATCCCATTGTTTAGAATCTCGGCTCGGAGTCCGCCCCGTCCTTTCAGAAGTTCATTTGCGCCGGGCGCGAATGCCTGATCCATCCAGTAGCACGGACGGCATTCATCCGTGCCGCGAAAACGCACACCTTGAATCTGAAAATCCCGGCCGATTAGTTCATTCAAGTCCACACCCGCAGTTATCACATTGCGACGAAACGCGGACGGCATTCTGTCTCGCACGCCCAGGGCGAGACAAATCGCCTCGTAGGTTTCCCACGCAAAAAAGGTGATTTGGCCTTTGTAATTTTCCTTGTAGTCAAAAAAACGATCTCCGCGCAGGCCGCGTCCGGCTACACATTCGATTTCCGCTATCTCCACAATCGGATTTTCGGCGGGTGGCTGCCCGTGGCGGCCGAAGAAATTATGGCCCGGCGCAATGTAGAGCCGGCGAACTTCCATACATCCAGGCTGGGGGATTCTTGCAAGCGTTTCCATGACGTCAGCATTGTTTAGTATGTTCACTCGGATTGGATCAAAATGCAAATCCATCAATCTGGGCTTCAAAGGCTCAAGACCGCGACTGCAGCTCGGTGATGCTCCAGCCCTGATAAGCATCACGGGTTGTTGTGTCCAGGGTCTGCGGCAGAAACGGAGACAAAGACAGCTCGTGTTCGTGAAGATGGCCTTCGGCGCTCGATGTCTTGTCTCCAATTGAAGTCGAGATGCTCGTTATGTCGCCATCAAAAATGATATTCAAATCGTGACGTCTGGCGAACTGGGACAAATCAGGTTTCGTTGACCCCAAGGCTAACGTCTTTGGGCTTCCCCGATGAACCACCGCCAGCGCGGCATCCTTGACCCGCCGGAACTTCGTCCACTGTTCGAGCCAGCGCTCAAGCCAGAAGGGAAGTGATTGCGCGCTCTGGCCGGCAAACACGATCAGGTGCGCGTCCAGAGCCTCGGTCAGCGCCTCGTCCGACGTTGGCGGGATTTTCAACATATCCACCCGCCACGGCCGGACGTTCCATTGCTCTGCGACGCCTGCGTTGTGCGCCGAATGTTGCAAAGTTGCGTTCGCCTCAACTGCCGAATCGAAATCGTCGTAAATAATCAGTGCTTTCATTGTTGATTTTTGTGTTTGGTCGAACCGGCTGAACTTTGTCATATTTTCCCATTCTGGGGGCGAACAAAACTGCCGAGTCCGGCTTTTCTGCTTCATGTTCCCTCCCAGATCGCGGCGACTTGTTGTGCCACATCAAGCCAAAGACAAAGGATTCAGCGACCAACAGGAAATATAGTGCATTCACGTGTCCCTCCTACGCAGAAGATGGGCCGAGGGCACTTTATTACGCTGTGAAGCAAGTGCACATGCAGCTTGCCAGCCAAGGGGAATGTTGTGGAACGGATGAAACAGGGCCACTCGTCGTCGTGAAACCAATGGGCCAGACCGGTGTGACTTGACTTCGCTTTTGGCAGCGTCAACGCCCAAGTGAAAACCTTCTTCATCCTGATACCCACTTGGAATTTCGATTCGTATCGCCTTCCATAGATTTGAGAAGATCCCCCTCCCACCTCCGAGCGCGAGATAAAGGTCATCGTCGTATTTGCGGATTTGTTCCAAGATTGGCGGCAACTTGGAGGTATGAGCGGTTGGTTTACTTTTGTGCCGTGCCTCGGAAAGTTGTTTTGTTGTTCTCATATTCATACGAATCCGCCGCTAATGTTCAGCCCGGCCACGCCGAATGCCGGATGATGCTGCAGAAGTTGCCCGGCTTGAAGGCCGGCTCCTTGTCCGCGATGACATCGGCTTTTACATTGCCAAACGTGGTCGCAGGCTTGTGCTTGATTCCGTCATAAAACGCCTGAATGATGTCTTCCTTAAAATGTTCCGGGCGTGGATGCGCCTTCACGATAATTTCCCGTTCGGCATTGCTAAATTCCTGATAAGTAAGGCCGAGGACATCCATTTCAACGCCTGCGGTAACGAGGGCGATCACCGGGTGCATGTGTTGTGGAATTCCCGGGGTTGTATGCAAGGCGATCGCGGTCCACACCAGGTCAATTTCGTATTGGGAAATGCCGTGACTGCGAAGGAAATCACGGGCGGCATTAGCTCCGTCAACTTCAAATCGTTCGCCGGAGCTGCTGTGTTGGTGAGTAAGCCCCATGTCATGGAACATCGCGCCGGCGTAAAGCAGTTCGGCATCAAAGCGTAGGCCCCGGTTCTTGCCCGCCAGTGCTCCGAAATAGTAAACGCGGCTGGAATGATGAAACAGCAAAGATGATTCGGTATCCCTGACCAGCTCGGTGATTTCCCGTGCGAGTTTTGTGTCCGGTATCTTTATTCTTTCAATTGATGTGTTCATATATCTGAGATGCTTCGGTCACACCTTCTTGAGACGACAAAATATTTCTCACGGCGTCCAGAAATTCCAATTTGTGAAATGGCTTCGGGATGACCGCTGTGATTTGGAGCTGCGGATAATCACGAACACTTTCCGCAGAGAAAGTGCCGGAAGCAACAATGACTGGCAGGGCCATGCCTGCCTTGCGAATCCGTTCGATGAGTTTTAGGCCGGTGAGGCGCGGCATATCGTTGTCAGTGACCAGTAAATCATAGGCGTCGTGACGAAGCGCCTCCCACGCTTCTTCGCCATCGGCAGCAGCGGTCACGGTATGACCGTCCTCAGCCAAAGTGTTGGATATGATCCAGCGGATAAGGTCGTCATCTTCCGCGATGAGAATCCGCCGCACGTGAATCGTTTCGGATGGCATTGAAGAATCTTTGAAGCCTGAATCACTGCGCGGCGAGGCGGGTATGACAGTATCAAGATTCATGACGTGACCTTGACGGTGGATAAGCAATCAAGCT
>JBEKMT010000333.1:0-3174 GCA_050008355.1 Verrucomicrobiota bacterium | reverse complement strand
AGATGAAGGTGGAATCTATGGGAATCTGGCGGAATCCAACACGCGTGATTTTCACGCACTATGCGTGAAATCCGCGCATCCGAAAATTGGAAACCCTCAAATTCCTGCGATAAACCAAGCGGCTTGAATCATGCGTACGGATTTTTATGTCAAAACTGTCTCTTGAACTCGCGATAATATTTTGTGCAATGATCTTAAATCTGTCACCGGTGCTAGCCCGGGCTCAAGGCACGGCTTTTGCCTATAACGGCAAACTCGACGATGGCACAAACCCTGCCAATGGGTCCTATGACATCACCTTCACGCTGTTCGCCACCAATAATGGCGGTGACGCCATTGCCGGACCGGTGACCAACTCAGCCACCGACGTGACCAACGGGATATTTTCGGCGATCGTTGATTTTGGAACCGGCATATTTACCGGTAGCAATTACTGGATGGAACTCGACGTACGGACGAGCGGCGGCGGCAATTTCGTCACCTTGTCACCGCGCCAGCCCATTCTGCCAACTCCATATGCTGTCTATTCGACCACGGCCGGAAGTGCCTTGACCGCCATGGTCGCCGGGAGCGCCGACACCGTTCCCGCTTCGAACATCACTGGTACCATTCCATTGGCGAAATTGCCCGCCGGCTTGGTCACCAACAATTCCGGCAACCTGACCCTGGGTTCATCCAATGAAATTGCGTCGCTTACCGTGGCTCCTTCATTACCTGCTGCCGGTGCCGGTTTGGTGGGCACGGGCTTGTCTCCGTATGACCTGGCCGTGGCGGGCCGATACGCGTATGTGGTGAACTATGACGGCAATTCGCTCCAGGTCGTTGATGTTAGCCAACCGGCGGCGCCCGCGGTTGTTGGATCGGTACGGACTCAAGGCGGCTCCAAATCCGTGGCAGTCGCCGGCCGCTATGCCTATGTGGCCAACTATGGTGACAATGCTCATTCCTTGCAGGTTTTTGATGTCAGCGATCCATCGGCGCCAGTCAGTGTGGGGTCGGTGCCCGCCGGTTACGTGTGGGCGGTGGTGGTCAGCGGACGCTATGCTTATCTGACGGGTTCGCAAGCCGTGCAGATTATCGATGTAGGAAACCCAGCCGCGCCGGTTCAGGTCGGTTCAGCCGGCTCAGGAGGTGGCAGCGCCCTGGCCATCGCCGGGCGTTATGCCTATGTGGTAAATTTTAATGGACCCGATACCCTGCAAATTTTTGATGTCAGCAATCCCGCTGCGCCGGTTCAAGTTGGCTCGGCGACCACCACCAATTATCCCAGTAGTGTGGCCGTGTCCGGCCGCTATGCCTATGTGATGAGTGACAGCCCGGGAGGGGTTGAAACCCTGCAAGTCTTTGACGTCAGCAATCCCGCTGCGCCGGTCAACGTCAGTGCAACCACCATAGGCAATGGCTGGTCATTCTCCCTGTCTGTGGCAGGCCGTTACGTTTATGTGGCAAACTACAGCACCGCCAGCCTGGGCTTGATTGACGTGGGCGATCCACTCCATCCACACATTGTTGGCTCCGCCGCCACGGGGAATAATCCTAATGCAGTGGTGGTATCCGGACGGTTTGCTTATGTGGTAAATTATGGTGATAGCACCCTCGAAACGCTTGATTTTGGCGGAGCTTATATTCAACAACTGGAAGCCGGCGCGATCGAGACCGGAACGTTACAGACACGTGACACGCTGACAATCGGCAACAATCTGGACGTTCGCAGCGGTCTAACCGTCAGCGGCAGCGCGCAAATTGACGGCGGGTTAAGTGTGAATAACGGGACCATCGCCGCCGCCAATTTCAGCGGCAATGGGTCCGGCTTGACCAATGTTCCCGCCGGGGCCATCACCGGCGGCATCACCACCAACATTACAATCGGTGTCCAGACACTCTACTTCGTTAATGGCCTCTTGATTAACGTTCAGTGAAATGCATATCCCGGAGACATTAAGCCATGTGAGCTGGCGTTGCCTTGGCGCTTGGACGGCTTGACTGGAGAAAACGTGAAATTGAATCTTATGGTAAAGGCGTGAAATCCATCGCAACGAGGTTGATCCGACCGCGTTGCGGCAGACGTTGTTTGGGGAGATACTCAAGTAGGGTCAGCGTCAACCTCGGCAGAATGACTAAATCCCTTGGGGAATTTAAGAACAAATGCCCGACCTCTTGCGGCTTCACGTGCCCGTGTGAGACCAAAGAATTCGGGTTCATTAAACCAATTCGTAGTCAAAGAAATTCCTTTCGAATATTTCGCGGTTAAGAATTTCTTGATGCTTACTCTTTGGCGCGCGAACTCCATATCCCCATCCTCAATATCCAAGCAAAATGCGTGATCGTGACGTTTTCTTCCCTCTCACGTTGTGGTATTGTCCAAGAGCATGAAGAACAGCACAGTGGTTCAAATTTGGCGTCAATGTCAAATTCCCGGGATCGGAAATTTGAAAATCATCCTCAGCGTCGCCCTTATCTTGAATGGTGCGCTGTGCGGTTGCACTACCGGAAATACCCACCATCCCTCACGAATCCAAACTGAACGAAACCAAACCGCCGGTGACTTGACCGCCGGGTTGCAAATGTCGTTGAGTCTCCTCAACACCAATAAAGAAGATCGAGTCCTCCAGATCTCAATCCGGAATGCAGGGGCCGAAGATGTCTGCCTGAATCTTGGTACTATGCTGGCCAACGGCAAATTTTTGATTCCTGGCAAAATCAGTCTCCGGCTCTCTGACACCAACGGAAATCTGATAAAACTCCACTTCTTCGACCGCCGCTTCGCCGGCGTCGCTGGCCGGGTGGACGATTATGTGATTCCGCTGAGGTCCGACTCCACCTATACGCTGGAATTGCCGCTGGACGAATTCGCCTCGGCGTTTACCGGAGTCAACGTCAGATTGAAAACCGGACGCTATAAACTCTCGGCGCAATTTGAGGGAGAGGGTGCGCAGATGATGAATGTTGATTTAGGTGGAATGAGATTGGTGAATTTCTGGAAAGGAACCTTGCAATCAAATGAGTTGGTCATTGATGAGTAAGGCGTTACATATCCAAATTTAAATCGCGGTCCCCACTAACTCCCGGATACCAACTTCAAAAATCCATCTTAAATCAGGGTGTTCGCGCTTTATCCTCTGCCCGTTCTGCTGGGCTGCCATGAACCGAACGAAAATAGTGTAAAACAATTCG
>JBEKMT010000332.1:0-3188 GCA_050008355.1 Verrucomicrobiota bacterium | reverse complement strand
TGCCGCTTATATGGTTCAACTTCCCCTCGCAAGGAGTGTGCCAGCGTGAAAGACGTCTTATTGTGGGCAAATCGCAGGTTTGCCTCGCGCAAACTCTGCGCAAAGGATGTCGGCTGCGCACATATTGCGCAGGTAGACGTTGTGCAGGCTTAAGAAGTCAGGTCGCATTAACCTTGCCCTGGTCGCCTTGCAGTCATAATTTCTCGTTTGCATTTTTACCGGCTTGTTCCATCTTCGGCTTGCTGTTGAACCAGGAATTTATGTCACAAAAAATTGGCTTCGTCGGGGTCGGGCGCATGGGAGCAAACATGGCTCGTCGCTTGCACGAAACCGGGTTTGCGGTCGCCGTTGTGTTTGATGTCAACACGAATGTCGCGCAGTCGCTCGCGCAGGAACTCAATTGTACCGCCGCCCCGGACCTAAAATCCGTCACCGCCCTGTCCGATGTCATCATCACCGTAGTCAGCGACGATAAGGCGATGAAACGCATCTTCACCGGCGGTTTGCTGAGGCGTGCCAGGGGAAAATTCTTCATCAATTGCGCTACCGTCACTCCGTCAATTCATGTCTGGGTCGAGCAGAAGTGTGAGGCGCGCGGCGCTAACTCGCTTGAAGCGTGCATGGCTTCCAGCATCACTCAGGCGCGACAAGGCTCGCTTTACTTGATGTGCGCCGGCCGGCCGGAAATCTTTGAGCGCGCGAAGCCGATACTTGAAAAGCTAAGTACTGCTTTGCGTTATATCGGCGCCTCAGGCAAGGCGGCGCAGGTGAAAGCTCTGGTGAATATGGTGATGAACGCCAATACCGCCGCCCTGGCAGAGGGGCTCGGTCTCGGTGCCGCCCTCGACTTGGATCTCACCATGTTGCGCGAAGTGTTCTCGCAGACTGGCGCGCGCTCCGGAGTATTGCAAACCGATGGTGAGGACATGCAGAACCGCGATCACGCTTGTTTTTTTTCCGCCGCCCACGCCGCCAAGGATTCCGGTATCGCTCTTAAACTGGCCAAGGCTCAGGGTTTGAACCTTCCGCTCGCCGTTGCGACGAAAAAACAGTATGACCGGATGATTCAAATCGGCTTGGGCGAATTGGACAAATCCGGCATCGCGGAGTTGACCATCAAGGGGCGCAAGGGCAATGCGGTGGGTTGAGCGTGGCATGCACTCGAAACACACTGAAACTTAAGTCCGTTTCAAGTGTTTAAGATTTATATGCTTGCAAAACTTGAATCTGCTGGGAAAAAGTTTTCGTTGGCTTTGGTCGCGTTGTTTTTGGCTCTTTCAGGCTATTCCCAGCCAACGCCACCAGCCCATCCAGTAACGGAGGATCCCAAAGATTCCGTCAATTACATCTTGCGGGTGGAATGGAAAGAACCCAAGAATGACCCCAAATTCATTGAAGTGACGACTTCGGAGGGTCAATTTCAATTGGATACCATCCAAAAAAATTCCGTGAAGATAAACAATGATGAGATCCCGGTGACATTGAAATTAACCGGTACCCTGACGGCCTTTGACAGCGAAAAGGGCAAACTGCAATTGTTTCTTGGCCGCACCGTGCCTTATGTTGCCAGCACATTCGGCAATGGCTCCTCCATGTCCTCTTCTTACAGCCAGCTAAGCGTTGGATTACACTCCACGTTTGCCGTGAAGTTCGGCAAGCCTCTGATTGTCCAAAATGATGAGAACGGGGAAATCGTGATCCTGGTTAAGCGAGAGGAGAATTAATTCATCTTTCACGAAAGAGCTCCGGAAAGTATTCTTGCGGTAGAACCTTTCCTCGACGATTGAATCCATCAGGATATTTCCAACTTTCGCATTTTCATTTTCCGCGCATCGGCTAATTTCTGCGCTACAAATTTTCTATGGCTGAAAAACCGAAACAAGTTTACGACGAGAGCAAAATCAAGACGTTGTCTTCGCTGGAGCACATCCGGCTGCGCACCGGCATGTACATCGGACGCATCGGCACCGGCGTGCACCCTGACGACGGCTGTTACGTCCTGCTCAAGGAAATCGTGGACAATGCCATCGATGAATTCATCATGGGCAACGGCAAGGAAGTCCTGATCGGCATTGACGGCAATCGCGTGACGGTGCGTGATTTCGGGCGCGGGATCCCGCTCGGCAAAGTCGTGGACTGCGTTTCCAAAATCAATACCGGCGCGAAATACAATGACGACGTGTTCCAATTCAGCGTCGGGTTAAACGGCGTCGGCACCAAGGCGGTCAATGCCCTTTCAAAGAACTTTTTCGTCCGCAGCCATCGTGAGGGCGAGTTTGCCGAGGCGAGTTTCAAGATCGGCAAACTGAAAAAGGAGGGTACCGGCAAAACGAAAGAGTCGAACGGCACTCTCATTGAATTCGAACCGGACGAGGACATTTTCAAAAACAGCGAATTCAAACTGGAGTTCGTTGAGCGTCGCTTACGGCATTATAGTTATTTGAACACGGGTCTGAAGCTCGTGTTGAACTTTGCCGGCTCGGAACCAAAAGTTTTTCAGTCGCGCCACGGCCTGATGGATCTGGTGATGGAAGACCTGGCGACCGACGGCTGCGAACCGATGTATTCCCCGCTGCATTATGCCGGCAAAACGCTGGAGTTTTGCTTTACCCATAGCAACTCGCGCTACGGCGAGACCTTTTATTCCTTCGTCAACGGCCAGTACACCAGCGACGGCGGCACCCATTTGAGTGCCTTCCGCGAAGGTTTGCTCAAGGCGGTCAACGAATATTGCAATGGCAAGTTCGAAGGCGACGACGTGCGCGAATGCATGGTGGGCGCCGTGGCGATCCGCCTGAAAGACCCGGTCTTCGAATCGCAGACCAAAAATAAATTGGGCAACACGGAAATCCGCACCGAACTTGTCAACAGCGTGCGCGAGGAATTACTGCACTTTTTCCAGCGCAACAAGCAGATCGCGGAAACCATTGTCGCCAAGGTCAAGGACACCCAGCAACTGCGCAAAGAATTGCAGGAGGTGAAAAAACTCTCGCGCGAGCGCGCGAAGGCCATATCCCTGCGCATTCCGCAGTTGAAGGATTGCAAACACCACTTCGACAAGAAAAAAGACAAAGGCCGCGGCTCCATGGTTTTCATCTGCGAAGGTCAGTCTGCGGCCGGCTCCATCACCAGTTGCCGCGATGTCAACAACCAGGCGGTGTTTGTCCTCAAGGGCAAACCACTGAATG
>JBEKMT010000331.1:0-3258 GCA_050008355.1 Verrucomicrobiota bacterium | reverse complement strand
TCAGGGGCGGAATGCCCATGGCACTGGCGCTCAGCAATAGTGGCGCGCCCGCATTATTTGTGGCGCTGGTCGGCGGCAGGCTCACCACGGGCTCATCGCTGATGATAAAACCACAAAGCGGTGCTCGCACTCCTGAGCCAACTTGCCCGCCGGAAACTGTAATGGAATCGCTGGTATATATACCGCTTGGTATGCTGATGCTGGCTGTGCCTTTGCTGGTAAAGGGTGGTCCGCCGCCATCAATCGGGTTCCAGATCGACAAAGGCGAAAGCGAATCCAAGGTTGTTCCATCCGTTACCGTGGTGTTGGCGATGCCAATCACATCGTTGTTTGCTCCCATGGTTTGAATGACATAGCCGTGAGGGAAAACAGCCGCCAAACCTGAAACGCTAACGGAATTCGCGGTCCCGTCGTCCAGATAACCCCAAAGTACCTGGTCATCTCCCGGAGGTGGAACGCTTTGACCTGCAGCATTAGTTACCCCAAAATTAAGCCCGATGGTCGAACCCCAGCAGTCCGGTGAAGTCCAGTTGACGGTCAGTGCGCCGGCTGGTCCGGCAGTCATGGAACCGGTCGCCCCGTAATTATAGGGAACGCCAACCGAGCTGCCGGTGGAAGTCGTCCATTCGGCAGGGGGTACGCCGAATGCAGTGCCGGTTACTGGAAAACCTGCGTAACTTGTCGCACCATATTGGGCAACGTAACTGGCGTACGCCCCACCTGAAAAATTAATCCCTACCGTGGTTTGCGCCTGACTGACGCCAAGCATCAATGCGGCGGCTGGAACCGCCAGAAAAGTTTTTTTGAGGTTTTTGCCACTATGTGTTCGTTTCATAATTTGAGTCGTCTGACTGCTGTTTTACCCTAAGACAATAAATTTACCTTGATTGGAGAAAACTAAACTTTTCGGGATTGCCCGACAATACCCACAAACGGGGGATAAAACACCAGGCGAGTGAATATTCGGATAAAACGGCACAGCCGCTGCCGGATTCCAGATGTGGAGAAGCAGACCGTCGTCCGCCCGCAATCAATGTCCGAGATATTTCAACGTGGCTTCAGTGCGGCTGTGGACATGTAGCTTTTCGTAGATAGAGCGAACGTATGTGCGGACCGTTTCAAAGCTGATGTTCAACCGATCAGCAATTTCCTTGTACGCATAGCCCTTCGCCAAATGCATTAACACCTGTTCTTCGCGTTCGGTGAGGCTCTTGATTTCCGGAGCACGCTGCACCGTGACCGGCGCCTGTTTAAGCTCCTGAAAAAATTGGACGACACTCCTTGCAATCTGGCGTGACATCGGCGCGCCGCCACTGATGATTTCCTCTATCGCAGCGAGTAGTTTATCCTTGGGTGTGCGTTTCAACAAATAACCGGTGGCCCCGGCCATGAGGGACTTAAACACTTGATCACTATCATCATAGACCGTCAACATCAACACCGGCAGGTTGGGAGCGAGGCTTTTGAGCCGGTTGACACATTCAGTGCCGGAAATGCCCGGCAGGTTGATGTCCATCAAAACGACATCGGGCAGGTTGCCGGCAATGCCCTTCAAGGCGGACAAGCCATCGGGGTACACCCCGCAAGTCTGAAATCCCGGCGCGTTGTTGATGATGCTCGCCAGGTTTGTACGTACCCCGGGCTCATCTTCTACCAGCGCCACGCGGATTGTTTTGTTGGCCTTGCGGTTCATTTTACTCTCCAAAATTGAAGACATAGCACAGGGATCCTTGGTGAACAAGTTATCAATCACTTTCAGACAATGGAAAAATAAAACGAATCTTAGTGCCTTCAGAGGATTTGCTTAAGTAGTGCATTTGCCCTGCGCATTCTTCCAGCCGTGTTTTCATGTTGCCCAAACCATTTCCGCCCCTGTTGTCCAGATTGTTGCTGAATCCGCGTCCATTGTCTTCAATCTCAATGGTTACCGTATCCTCCCTGAGCGTGAGCCGCAGCCATACTTCCGTCGCGCCTGAATGCTTTAAAATATTCGTAAATGCTTCTTTAATGGCCAGAAACACATTATGCCGAACATTTGAGCGCAACGGCAGGTTCGGTAAATCCGTCGGAACGTCTTGCCAGCAGCGAATGTTGCTGTTTTCAAAATATTCATCGGCAAAACGGCTGACATATTCCGCGAATCGCGAAAGATTGTCGTTCTTCGGGTTGGTCGCCCAGACAATTTCATCGAGCCCCTGTACGGCGGCGCGCGCTTGCTGACCGATGTGTTCAAAATGTCCTTTCAGCCCGTGCTGATTTTCTGTTTCACTCTGGCCCAAATCACTGATCTGCGATACTTGGGTAAGAATGCCGCCGATGTCATCGTGGATATCTTTTGAAATCCTCAGCCGTTCTTTTTCAATGGCATGTTGCATCTCAAGGCGGGCATAGCGCCGGCGTTCCGCCGAACGCACAATCGCCGCAATCAGGCCAAGCACACCGGCGCCGACCGCGATTTGAAACCAAAGTGTCTCCCAGAAGTATGGTTCAACCGTGATGTTTAACGAGGTGGGTTGGCCGCTCCAAATGCCATCCGCGTTGCAAGCCGCCACTTGGAATGTATAATTTCCAGGCCTTATGTCGTGATAATAAGCGGTCCGTCGTCCATCCACTTCGATCCAGTCTTTGTCCAACCCCGCTAGCCGATAGCGGAAGCGAACGGATTCAGGTGACGAAAGCCCGATCGCGGTGTAGTGGAATTCGACGTCCCAAGCCCCGTGAGGAATCACGATGTGCGGCGGTGTTTGTGCTGCCGTGCTTCCTGGCGCGGGCTCCGGATGCCGGGTTTGACCTTCCACCATCACTTCTTCCAGCAATGTATCGCGCGGCAACGCTTTCACATGAGCCTGCGGGTCAAGCAATACCAAACCCTTGACGGTCGAGAAACAGATCAGCTTAGACCTTGTTCTAAGTCCGGCGGGACAAAATCCACTCGAGCATTCTTCCGCCGGCATTCCGTCGCTCGTGTCATAAACCCGCGGATGCACGAAGTCAATTTTGCCCTCGGCGAGATTGTTTAGTTCAATTTTTGAAACTCGGAAAATGCCGTGGTTGCAGCCGATCCAGAGATTTCCGTCGTCGTCCGGGATGATTTGTGAAATGGTGTCCGCCAATAGGCCCTGCTGCGAGGTGAAGGTCACCATCCGCCCTCCCCGGTAACGGCTCAAACCGCCGCCCGAAGTGCCGATCCACAACGTCCCATCAGCATCCAGAGAGAGTGTGCGGATGGATTGGCTCAACAAGCCATTAGTCACGGTA
>JBEKMT010000330.1:0-3266 GCA_050008355.1 Verrucomicrobiota bacterium | reverse complement strand
CGACCATTGCAGGGAAATATTCCAGCGAGGCGAATAAAAGAAATGGACAGGGATTTCCCCTGTTTTTTTGTCTATGTGCACATCGTAAATATCCAGGCTGGCGGTCCAGGGGTGAAGCCGAACCCGTTCCACGCGGCCCGAATAATCGGGGAGACCGGAAAGGCTCCGGTTGATGTAATCGCGGATGAAATAGGGAGTGGAGAACCATGTGACGGCTAGCAGGATCGCAAGGCCCAGAAGAATCGATTCAATGGTCAATCGAGTGCGGCGATTACCCCAGTGCCAAGTGGATGGAGGGAATGTTGGAGCTGGGGCGCGAATGGGTTCCTCCAATCCAACGGTACGGTGGGTGGCGATGGTATCCATGGGAAGCCTGTCGGTCGAATACCCGAACCGGGTCGAGGGTTGAATTGCCCCGGCCCGTTCCACGGGATCAATTATTTTTTATGTTCAGCGGCTTTTCCGGCGGCTGCGCCCGATCCGCCTCCGACCACGGCACCGGCGGCCATACCTGCTGCGGCCCCAACCGGACCTCCAATTACGGCACCGGCGACGCCTCCGGCAGCAGCACCGACAGCAGCTCCAACCGTCATGCCGGCCACATCATCGCGAAGGTTGCGAGAGCCACTCGGATTATATTCGGCCTTATATTTGTCGAAAATATCGATAATGGGAGCCGGATCCGTGACTTTATCTACCGCTACCAGGATCTTCCCTTCGCGGACCGCCTTGCTGTAAAAGCGAGCCTGCGAGTCGGCGAAGCCGCGATCCGAGAGAATGTCTGTATAAACGTCCTTGGTTTTGTTTTCGCTCAATTGAACGACAACTTGAATATCTGAAGGGGAAACACCCAAATCTTGAAAAGCCCTTACGGCCTTATCTGCATTTTCGCGATTCGAGAACGTTCCGCCGATAATTTGGCCATGGAATGTCTTATCAATTGTTTGAGGCATATTTTTCTTTTGGTTGTTGAGGTTTATGAGGGGTAAATTAACCAGTGCGGGTCTTTTGTCAGTGTGTGTCTCGACCTATTCTCCGGAGAGAGGAAGTTGTCATGTGGTGTATCGCCACACCAAGATATCCGAGGGTTCCGATTATTTCGTAGCCGAAAAATGGCGCGGATACTTGACCAACTGCCGAAATGATTTTCGAGCATACCTTCACGCTCCTTGTCTTGCAGTGGACGTGCCAACGTCGGCTTTTTGTTGGCGTTGCAGTAATGACAATAGGTTATGATTTTTCTCAATTTCCCAGGACTTCTGACAGGACGGTTAAATGCGAATTTGAGGCTGTTTTGTATGCACATTGCGAGAGAACCGAGAAAAAAATCAGCACTGGTTGAAGAGGCGCGAAGAGCTTTCACCAAAGCCATTGCGGATCTCTTTCACAGCTCGGATACGGCGAAGATGAAAACGCGCAAGCAATTGCGAGGCTCCTAAAGCATTGCCTTGCAAAATGCCTGATACCCGTTCAGGGAGATCCTATTCTTCGGAATGGATCATATTCAGTATCAACGCCACGGGGACTTTCGCTGAAACTGGCATGACGGGTGCGACTGATAAAAGCACTATGTCTAATGAAACTCCCAGTTCATCATTTCCTGCCTCCCGGCAGGATGTCACCAACCTTAAGCAAACGGCCCTTCATGCGGCCGATGACCTAAGCAGTACAGTTTCAGCCCATGCCTCGAAAGCAAGGGGCCAATTGAAAAAATTGGCCGGCCATGTCCAAAAAGAGGGCGGTGAACAGCTCGACGAAGTCACAGGAAAGCTGAGCGACCTGCTTGATTCGGCTCGGGATTACGCTTCGGAGCGTCCGCTCGTGTGCATCGGCATCGCGCTGGCTGTCGGTTTTCTCATTGGTTTGAGTCGTCGTGGCAGTTCGAGAGAGTAAAGATTGCCGGCGCAGCCCGACGACCTGCAAAAAACATTTTGCCGTGGAAACTAACGGATTAACGAAGATCCTCGTGGTGGAGGACGATGTCCATGACAGCTTTCTTCTGACCCACCAACTCGCAAAGGCGCAGATTGATGATCTCGTCACCTTAGGGGTCACTGCTTATCTGCCGAAGCCGGTTGGACTTGCTACCTTCATTAAAACAGTCGCCCACTTTTCTCCAAAAATAACCATTCGCGAATAGCTATTTGGCAAATAAGTCGACTCGCCCAGAATTATCAATCTCCATGAAAACTTATACGTGCACATGTGGACAACTCCTCTTTTTTGAAAACATTGGCTGTGTCAGCTGCAATCACGAAGTCGGCTTTCTGCCGGATCTTATCTGCGTGAGTAGACTGGAGGCTGCAAATGACGGATTGTATTCTCCAACCGCAGAGGAAGTAAAAAGCCGACTTTACAAAAAATGCCAAAATTACACCCAGGCGGGGATCTGTAACTGGATGGTCCCGGCGGAGAGCCCCGAGTCGTTCTGTGCTTCGTGCCGGCTCGACACCATGATCCCGGACCAATCCATTCCTCAAAATGTGGTCCTTTGGGGGTTAACCGAGGCGGCGAAACGAAGACTGATTTACAGTTGCCTGCGGCTCAAGTTGCCTCTGGCCAACCGGGTTGACGACCCCGAGCGTGGATTGGGCTTTCAGTTCTTGGCTGATACCAAGAGGCCGGACGGGGCCGTTGACCACGTCGTGACCGAACATAACGACGGGTTGATTACGCTCAATATCGCAGAAGCGGACGACGCGGCCCGAGAAAAAATTCGTTTGGGTATGAAAGAGCCTTACCGCACTCTCCTGGGGCATTTTCGACATGAAACCGGTCATTATTATTGGGATCGATTGGTGCTAAACTCGGAATTTCTTGAGCCTTATCGAGCTCTGTTTGGGGATGAGCGTCAGAGCTACGACGATGCAATGAAGAAATATTATAATTCAGGAGCGCCATCCAACTGGCAGGATAATTACATCAGCATGTATGCCACGATGCATCCGTGGGAGGACTGGGCGGAGAGTTGGGCGCACTATCTCCACATCCAGGATACTCTCGAAGTTGCGGCAGATTTCGGGTTGGTCGGCAAACGAATCAAAATCGATCCAAAGGGAACCGCCGAGGGAACCCAGGCTTCTCTCAAGGCCAAGCCGTTCGCTCAGGTATTGGAAACCTGGGCCGAACTTACGATTGCCCTTAATTCCATCAACCGCAGCATGGGCCTCCGGGATCTCTACCCATTTATACTTTCTCAACCGGTCGTCGATAAACTTCGCTTTATTTCCCAAGTCATCGCCGGAAGCGGGCTCTCTGAGAAATCA
>JBEKMT010000033.1:0-31269 GCA_050008355.1 Verrucomicrobiota bacterium | reverse complement strand
GTCCTTCTCGAGCCAGATGCTGATCTCACCCAGATGACCGGACAGGCCATCGCGCTGACGTTTCAAAACCGTGAGCAGCCAGCCTTTCGCCTGCACTGAATCAATCGGTAGCGGAATGAATTCACTCGGTTCCAGCGGAGCGCGGTTGCTGAGGTAAAAGTTGTTCGTGGCTGAGGTATCCGGTCGGGCAACCACAGTCACCGACGCGTGAAGATTGATCAGCAGAAATGAGACACCGGCGGCAAGTGATAATTTCAACAATGAACTTTTTCGCTTATTCATAAATAGAATGCGTGGGCACCATTGACAGCCGTGAGGGCGCATTTGTCAAGACTCGTGCCGCGTTACGTATTGGCCTGGAATGGCTGCAGGCCAGCAGGTATTTAATTCTGACTCGAATTTTATTTGTGATTGAATTGCCGGCGCACAAGGCGGAACATGTTGCCAATAAAAGATTTTATGCCGACACCCGTTTCTCATCCTCGCGATCCCTTGCACGGCATCACTTTGGACACGATTCTCAATCAACTGGTTCAAAAGCATGGCTGGGGCGAAATGGGGCGACGAATTCCCATCCGCTGTTTCCTTTTTAATCCGACGGTTAAGTCCAGCCTGACGTTTCTGCGCAAGACGCCTTGGGCGCGGAAGAAAGTTGAGAACTGGTTCATTGGCGAGCTTTGAACCGGGAATGAATTTCAGCGCATTTGCCACAGGAATTTCAAAATGACTCCGCTGTTCAAGCTTTTATGAGAATTGTTTTGAAAACAACATTCCGCACCGGCCTACTGGCTTTGATCGTTGCTTTGAGTTTGCCGCTTAAACTACGTGCCGCAGATCTGCCGGTCGGACATTTCGGAAGTACAAATTACGGCGATTGGACGGCGGCCGGAACCGCCTTTGATTCCGGGCCAGTGCCTGATGCCGTGCTGACAAAGTTAGGCGTCGCAAACTTTCGCGACCATCAAGTGGTCAGTAGCGCTGTCGAGGGAGACGGATCCACGGGGACATTGACCTCGCCAAAGTTTAAAATTAAACGCAAATACATTTCATTTCTCATCAGCGGCGGCGACTACGAACGCGATACCTGCGTGAACCTGATCGTTGATGGGGAAATTGTGAAGAGTGCAACGGGTTGGAGAAGCGACCGCCTGGTGCCGGCAAGCTGGGATGTGAATCCATTTCTTGGCAAACAGGCGCAAATCCAAATCGTCGACAATGCAAGCGGTGATTGGGGACACATTAATGTGGACCGGATCGTTCAGACTGATAAACCGGAACGCCTGCCAATAGTAACCGAGGCTCTTTACCATGAGACTTTGCGCCCGCAGTTTCATTTCTCCGCTCGCCAGTGGACGATGGATCGGTTAAATCCCGGCCCGAAAGAAGAAGGGTGGATCAACGATCTCAATGGCCTCATTTACTACGACGGCGAGTATCACCTTTTCGCGCAACGCTGGTGGAAATGCTGGATTCATGCGGTGAGTCCCGACCTCGTCCACTGGACGGAACTGGAACCCGCATTTTGGGAGGAAAAATCGGAAACCGGGGATCAATCCGGCACATGTGTCGTGGATTACCAGAACACCTCCGGTTTGTCCCCGGACAAAGCCAATCCGCCGATGGTCGCCTTCTGGACGCGCAACGACAATCGCACGCACTGCATTTGCTACAGTCTGGATCATGGCCGCAAGTGGATACGCTATGCGAAAAATCCGATCCTGGTCTACCCTGAACGCGATCCGAAGGTGTTCTGGTATGCGCCGGGCAATCACTGGGTCATGATGATGTATGGCAACAACCAGTATCATATCTTCACTTCCACGAATCTGTTGAACTGGAAAGACGAGCACCACCCCATCCCGAATAGTTTTGAATGTCCGGACTTCTTTGAACTGCCGGTGGACGGAAACCCGGACCATATGAAATGGGTGCTGATTCAGGGGAACGGAAATTATTCGATTGGCAGTTTCGACGGCACCGAGTTCAAGGAGGAATCAGCCCGATACGCCTGTGATGTTGGTTCCAATTTCTATGCCACGCAAACTTGGGGAAATACCGATACCGGAGATGGGCGGAGGATTCAGGCTGCCTGGATGCGGGGTTCATCATTTCCAAACATGCCATTCAATCAGGAGATATCTTTTCCCTGCGAACTAAAGCTCCGTAATACGTCGAATGGTCTGCGAATTTTTCGCGAGCCCATTCGTGAGATCGCGTTATTGCATGCCGGTGAAGACACATGGTCTAATCGACTCCTGCAAGCTGGGGAAGTGCTGCCGCTTGAGCCTTCAGGACAACTCTTTCATATTCAAGCGGAAGTCAATATTCCGCCGGGAGCTCGATTAACCTTTCATATCCTTGGATTGTCAGTGGATTTGACTTCCCAAACCATGGCTTCCGGTACCAACCCAACATCTGTCGCTGATCGAATCAGAACGGTGGAGATTCTGGTTGATCGGGCTTCGATCGAGGCATTTGCCAACCATGGCGAAATCTCATCTACGCGATTTGTCTTGCCCTCTGAAAACGGGCTTTCCGTGACGGCTGAAGGAGATAATGTTCTGATTCGATCACTGAATATCTATCCGCTCCGCTCGGCTTGGAAAAACGGGGATGAAAATTAGCGCGATTCCAAAATAACGTGGCCGTCCGGCAGAGAAGGATCAGATGCGGTCCTCTCTTTTCAAGTTTCGGCTTCGTTTCTGCCGGCTGAGTGGGACCGGTTGGCATTGGTTCCAAATTGGAACCGATGAGGCTGGTGAAATTTGGAACTGGTTCCAAAAGGTTCTAATCAAACCGGAACCGTCTTCGACGACAAATAACGCATCCAGTTGGCCTGCAATGTCGTGAGCGTGTTTTTTAATAGGTGGTATGTTGCTTGCTTTGTTGAGTCATTGGCTCAACAGATGAGTGTCTGAATGAGCCAAGTCAACTACAACCAACACCCCGTTAAACAAGATGAAAAAATTACTCGCTCTTCTTCTGGTGCCAATTGCACTCGGCACAGTGGTGCAAATTTCCGCCCAAAACAGCTCCGCCGATTATCCGCCGTCGCCCTGGTGGAACAATCCTCCGCCAACTCATCCCCCGGCAGTCCAAATTGTGACACCGGAAGACGGCGCAGTCATTCTAGGCCCGTCAGATATCGAAATCTACGCCGAAGCCTCGCATTTCACCGATACCGTGAGCAGCGTCGAATTTGTGGCGAACTCAACCAACAGCCTGGGCGTGGTAACGAATGGACTGGTCCTTCCCTGGTTTAACCGCTCGGCCCCGGCGTATTTCGGGCTTACGTGGAGCAATGCACCGGCCGGCGACTACTCGCTGACGGCTATTGCCACCGACGCTGACGGCAACTCTGTGACCTCCTCAGTGGTGGACATCCAAGTGGTGACCAACATACCGCCGCTGGTTCATATAATCCGACCAAGAGATGGGCAAATCATTCTCTCTTCGTCCAATATCATCGTCACCGCATCGGCCTTCGACCCCCATGGGACGGTTGCAGACGTTGAGCTGTTCGCCGGCACCAATAGCATCGGCGTGGACACGAATGCTCCAACGTCGGTTACCAATTATGTTGGTGTATTTACGATACAAAACCGAAAGTATGATTTCGATTGGACCGATCCAGTCCCAGGCGATTATGCCCTCACGGCTGTGGCCACGGATAACGGCGGGGTGTCCTCCACCTCGTGCCCGGTGAACGTCATCATCGTGACCAACCTGCCGCCGCGTTGCGTTAGTCCGGTGAGCCTGCACGGACGCGATTAAATCGCCGGCATCGAACCGCCTGGATGTTTAAGCAACAAACGTGCGGTTCATAAGCGGGCACTATTGCGACGAAAACGGCGTTGGGTTCCTAGCGCATTTGGCGCAGAACTCAGCGCCGTTCTTGCTGCCCCATTGCGTCCTCCGAACTGACGAAACGTGGCTTCCGCAATGGGGCGCCGGCCTGGCTTCGGGGAAGCGAGCTTGGTTGGGAGGGATCGGATTTCATGGTTTATTCTCAGCAATCTTGCGGCAAATGATAATCAGGTTGAACGCATGTCGCCCCTGGGCATGGCTTTTCAGGTTGGGCAGAGCAAGAGCAGGAGGAAGCATTTATTGTGGAGCGCTAATACAAGTATGCCGCGCCGGTTGGTGCTCGTGGCAGGATGAAAGGCGGCCTCGGCCCTTTGGTGCGTCAGATTGTATTAATTTATGGATAAGTCACGGCGTTGCGGTCGGCCAGCCGTCGTTGATGGAATCGGCTCGTTCCTCGATGTAGACAAATCGTTGGGACGACTGGTCAATCTGCGATGCCTTGATCCACTGGCGGTAGCCGGGATGAAAATCGGTTTGCCCTTCCTGCCATAATCCGGCTGGGTTGTCCGGGCTCATGTAACAATTCATGGAATAACTGCGAGTGCGCTCACTGAATCCGGCCGCGATCTGGGCCGCGCTCAAATAGTTATCGGCCGGACACTTGTACATCCCAACACTTTTGGCAGCATACGCTGAGAGTAAGCCCACTTGAAGCAAATGGAGATTGGTAATTTGTTGATTGATGCTCCCCCCCATGTTGTTGTTGACCCACGTGCGTTGGGTTTTGTTGTTGATTTCGCATTGAAGATCCACGGCATCGTAATTGTTAACCAGTCTATCCTCGTTGTCATTCGCGTCCATGACTCAGGTCAGGGCAAATTGGCTTGTGTTCTACAGGCAGGTATTGGTGAGCGCCTGGTCAATTGCCGCGCCGCTGCCAGCCGCCGGCTTGGAGCCCAACCGTGGGGTTGTTGAGTTGCACACCGCTTTCAAGGGTTGGATTGGGGAAGAAGTTGTATGACAGCACGGTTGCCGGGCAGGTCACCAGCGCCCCCGCCAGGTCGTCGATCACATCGACACCGGTAGCGAATTGCGGGCCGCCTGATACCAGCGAGATGCGCAACCGGGTGATGCAAATCTGCCTGGTGATGATCGGCGGCTTCCTGGCCTGGATCGCGGGTTACGTGAACACCAATGCTCCGTTGACTCCGGAACTGCTGGTGCGGATGAAGTGGATGCTGAATGGCGTTCAATTCATCACAGTGAACTTCGCGGCAGACGTGCTCTGGTTTTTTCCCATCAGTCGTGAACGGGCTGAGAAGACACGGCGGATTCTGGAGGAGCGGAAAAGTCAGGCTCGTTTGGCAGATGCCATGGCATCCTCCGTCACCGAAGCCTCCAGTGTCAAGTAAGCCGGGTGGCTTCATCAAGGCTCGGATTCTACCATGGCATGCATGGTTTCCAGGGCATTTCCTTCCAGCCGGTTGTTGACGTAAATGAAGGTTTTACGATTTGCACGCGCTGTTTTCCCCTCGGCGATCAGGGCTTTACCAGCCTTTCTCGCCGCCGGGTATGGGGCCTTCACGCGGTCGTATGGCTGAAACGTTTTCACCGCTTCTTCATAAGTCCGCCCGGGCTTGAGCAAAAAGCGCGCGGCGATCAAGCCTGGATTGGTACAACTGCCCGGCATCGACATTTGTTCGTCAACTCCTGGCATGGCCACCCAGGAATTGAAAACGTGGGTCACGCCATGTTTTCTGAGACAAGCGAAATATTCCTCCCGCAGCCAGTGTGAATTGCGCAGCTCGATCGCATACGGCCAGCCCGTTGGTAATTGCGCGAGAAATTTATCCAGATCGGCGACAAAATCCCTGCCATGTTCATAGTCATTTGGCCAGAAGCGCGAAAACTCAAACATCAATACACCGACCTTTTCCCGGATGGCTTCACAGGGTTTGAGGAAGGCATTGGAAAACAAGCTGGCGTTTAAAAAATTCTCATTCGGCTTTCCGGCGTGGCTTCCGAATCGTGGGAGATTGGGGAATTGCTTCAGGGTGATTGCATCGGTGACTTTGAAACCGAATCGAAAATCCGCCGGCACTGAATCCGCCAGTTGCAACAAGTAATCGCGCCGGGGAAAATCATAATAGGCTGAATCCACACAAACGGTCTTGAACACTTCGGCGTATTCAGCCAGGCAATTCCGGTCAAATCGGCTCTTGGCAAATTTGCCGCGATACACATAGCGATCGGACGTGTACAGCTGCCCGAGCCATCCCGGATATTTCCAACTCGAAGTGCCGATGAAAACTCCAGCAGCGGCCAGTCCCGAGGACTTTTGCCTCATTTGCTCACGATCGAACGGCATGGCGTAGACTGCGAAGCCGCCGGGAGAAAGTCAACATTCTGAGGCGTCGCTAAAGTTGCATTAATAGGGTCAAATGAATAGCGAACAGGGGCTCATATGGGGAGCTTGTAGTTCACGCTTCCGCGTCGGCATCAGCCGAAGCATTCTTTGCATTTGCGGAGGCTGTTTTCGCAATAAATGTTTGGCAGCCAAGAAAATCGATACAAATGATCGTCTTTATTCGCCTCTGGAATTCATCTAATAATTGTATGGTGTTTATATAAGCTTGGAGTTGGCAAATGATAGTGAGACAATTATTTCAAAAAAACGATTGACAGTTTCCGAAACGGCATTATTATACGACTATGTTAGTCGTTATATGTGACTGGTTGATCGGTGCAAGATTTGATTCTCACACTTGCTCCAATCTTTGAATGACGGGGTTAAAAGCCCTGTTTAATTAGTATGTGAGATCCAGCTCGACCCGACTTCGGGAGATCTTCGAGAGCTGACCAGTCCTACTGGAGGTTCATGACCCATGAACATATTGAAAAACCAGTGTGACTTAAATCACCAAATTTAGGCTGCCCTGTGTTGGACGAATTGTCCTGTCTATAAAACAGGAGTTTACCAACCAGAAAGAAAGCTGGCTGATCTGCCCATTACCGTGGGCAAGTTGCGCGATGCTTTGCGGTGGCAGCCATGAACTCATATTTAAATCATGAAATTGAATCGAAATTACGGCGGCGCTTGGAAAAACGTTAACCGGGGGCGGGCCTTGGTTTCCTCGGCAACCAGGGGGCTCGTCAAGGGTTTCACTTTGATTGAGCTTTTGGTCGTCATCGCGATAATCGCGATTTTAGCGGCGATGCTACTGCCGGCCCTGGCGAAAGCGAAAGACAAGGCGCGGGCGGCTAATTGCATCTCGAATCTGCATCAGTGGGGATTGGCTTGGAACATTTATACCGGCGACAATGCCGATTCCTTTCCGACGGGAGCTAATCCTGACGGAACCGCCGATGGCAATGCACGTTCGGCATGGTTCAACGCACTGCAGCTAAGCCCAACTCAGCGTCATTTGATAGAGACCTGCCCGGTGGCCACTGCGACGAATTATGATTTATCCACGCCGGGCGGACAGGGGACCTTCGGAGGCATGACCTTGGCATTTTTATTTCCGTCTCAGGGTTCCGGCGGCAGTTCAGATTCTGATGAATTTGAGAATGGCGAGCCGGGAAGCTATGCGGCGAATCTTTGGATTTACAACACCAGGGTGGATATTCAAGGGCGATCACATCTAAATAACTGGCGCACGCTTGGCGGAGCCACGCTGCCCTCGCAAACCCCTTTGATGGCGGACGGCATGTGGCGCGGTGGTGGACCCTATTACGAGGGTGGCGCGGAGACTTATCAGGCTTCGGTACAGCCGGGCGTTTCGTCCGGCGACGCCGGCAAGGAGATGGAACATTTCACAGTGCCCCGTCATGGCTCGGGCAAGCTGACCCAAATACTTTTCTTTGATGGGTCGGCCAGTTCAACCAAGGTGAAAAACTTATGGTACCTGAAATGGCATCGTAATTGGGATCAAACTTATGTTCAAAACATAATTCTGCCGGGGTGGGTCAGGTCAGAATAAAAACCGCTATTGCAAAAACAATCGATATTGATTGATCAGAAAAATATTACATGAAAAATTACCCCTTCCGCATCCTGACACTGACCTTGACCATGACTGTTGCCTTGGTTGAAAACAGTCGGGCGGGTTCGGCGTGGCAGATTGAATATCAGGGCGACTCCGACGCGTCCGAGCCTACGGCATTTCGCGAAAGTGTTTCCACCTTGACGAACAGCGATCTGTTTCCTGATTCGTTTTTTAATGCTGAACAACTTGACGACTGGTTTGTTTATGCGGGGTCACCTCCGATTTTCGGTCTGCAAGGCCGAATTCAGGGCCCGCAAGCCGGCACTGACTATGGCACGTGGATTTATGGTTACATTGAGGCGCCTCTCACTGGCCGATACACGTTCTGCATTGCCAGTGCCGATAACTCGACGTTGTTGCTAAGTACAAATTATGATCCGGCAAATGATGTGCAAATTGCTTACGAACCGGGGACCGGCAATCCGCTCTTTTCGGGAAACGACCTGGATACCCGTGAGTCGGCGCCCATCAGCCTGATACAAGGTCAGAAATACTATTTTGACATCTTTCAGCAAGTCGGTCCCGGGCCGGGTTATATCCAGGTGGGCTGGATCCGCCCGGATGGCGTGCAGGAACTCATACCCGCGCTGCACCTGGCCCAATATCAATACAATTACGCCACGGGATTTGGTCCAGTTCAAGCGCCGGTCTTCAACCTGCCGGGCGTTGGTAACGGACCGGGGGGCTTGAACGGCGGGGATATCTCGAATCAAGTGAGTTTAGAAGAAGGTCAGGAGCTGCTGCTTCCTCTGGACGTGATCGCCCAACAGCCGACTACTTTTGTCTGGACGACCAATGGCGTGGTGGTTCCGGGGCAGAATCTGTCTTATTTTGAAATACCGCGCACGCCCGCGACCTACAATGGTTTGCGGATTCAGGCCGTGGTGAGCAATCAATTTGGCAGTTTGACCAGCTCGGTTTGCAGCGTATCGGTCACGCCTGATTCGACGCCGCCAACAGTGGTGAGTGTTGACACGGCTGGCAGTCCGGACATTTTGGAGATTACCTACAGCAAGCCGGTGAATCCGGCTAGCGCGACCAACCTGGCCAACTATGTGGCGAGCCTCACCGGGGGCGGCGCGCTTCCCTTAACGGTGACCAACATCAGCCTTTCCCCCGACCAGCAGACCGTGACGTTGTTGGGGACTTTCAATTTCGGTGCCGGGACAAATTACACTCTTACCGTGCAAAATGTGGAGGACCAGGCCAGCACACCGAATATTCTAAGTCCGAACCCGACGGTTGCACCCTTTACCCTGAGCGCGCCGTTGGGCACGACTTACAATTTCAACTCCGGGCTGCCTCCGAATGTTTACCTTTACGGCAACGCCTCCATCGAAACGAGTCCGAATCCGAGCATTGGCGGATATATTGCCCTGACCGACGCGGCGGAAAATGAAAACGGCGCCCTGTTGCTGGCGGCGCGAAACAATATTGACCAGGCGCATATCAGTTTCGACGTCAGTGTCGGATCATCTTACAACGCAACGACAGGAGGCTCCGATGGCGGCGACGGTTTTAGCGTGAATATTTCGGCCAACCTTCCGCTCGGCACGTTCAGTAACCCGCAATATGGTTATGCGCCCCCGGTGGCCGAGCCGCAATTCACGGTTTATTTCAATTCCCGGACGAATCTTCCGGCCTACCCAGTGGAAATCGGGGTTGAATTGAACGGCCAGGTTCTTACTAACATCCTCGCGGGCACCAATTTCACCAGTTTGGACGGGATTCCGCCCATCACGAGTTCGGACGGGCATTGGGCACCGGTGGACATCAACCTGCACCGTGATGGCACACTTGATCTGAGTTTCGACAGCGTGATTATTTTGACGAATTACCAAACGGGCTGGATCGGTCTGAACAGCGCACAAGTGAATTTCGGGGCGAAGACCGAGTCCTGGTATGAAACACACTACATTTCCGATCTGTATGTAAATTATTATGAAGGCTATGTGGGTGTCGTGGGGCTGGCGACAAATAGCATTCTGGGCGGGACTTTCCCGGAAGGTTCGACAGTTCAACTGGTCGCCGTGCCCACCGGCGCCGGCCCGGACACTTATCAGTGGTATGACAACGATGTCGCGGTAACCGGTGCCACAAATCGGATACTGACGTTTCCAGCCACGGTGGGTTCGGGCGGCAGTTTCACCCTTGCAGTCAGCAATTCATTCAGCGGGATAGTGAGTCCTCCCCAGAATGTCATCATCCAGCCCAATTTAACGCCGCCAATATTGGTCTCGGCCAAAGCTGTGGCCGGCAGCATCAACCAGATTGACCTCAGTTTCAATCAGACGCTCGATGTGGCCACAGCGCTCGCTACTACGACCTATTCGTCGCCTTATTTTGCGATCACTTCAGTGAGTTTGGGAGCCGACGGCCAGAGTGTGGTTCTTTACACTACGCAGCAACGTTACGGAACAACTTACCCGTTGACCATTACCGGTCTGGAAGACAATTACGCCAGCCATAATGTCTTGAATACCAATATTTCAATTATCTCCGGTTTAAGCTATGACGATGAGGTTTTGGGCGACAAACCGGTGCGCTACTACAAGCTTAATGAGGCCAGCGGCACGGTTGCCTACACGCTTACAACCGGCGGTGATACCTTGAACACCAATGGCACCTATCAAACCGCGGCCACCACTGCGAACGAGGAGATATTGCCGATTTTAGGTGTGCCATCCCTCGTCCCCTCCGATCCAGCCGACACGGCGGTGACGTTTGTGAATGTTCATAGCAATCAGGTGTCTATCCCGAACAATGGTGACATCAACATAAACCGTGGTCCATGGTCACAAAGAACGATCGAGCTATGGTTCAACGCTAACAGTTTCCCAATCGGAGCCCAGCCGGGCGACACGGCCATCAATGCACAAACTCATTCGGTTTATGGTCTCTGGGAGGAGGGAGGGAATCTCCGCGACATCGGGGTTTATCTTTGGAACCCCACCGGCATCACCAATGCAGTGGTCACAAATCCTCCGCAAGCACTGCTTTGTTTTACGGCCTACAACTCAACTGACGACGGCCCGGGATCACCATTCGGCCTGCTACAATTTCCGCCGGTATACATTACCTATCCCGTCACCACCAACACCACTTATCATGTCGTGGGGGTCCTGGATGGGGACACAGCCGGCACGCTGGGCGAATTGAGGCTTTACGTTAATGGTGATCTGGTCGGACGCACGACCAACGGAGTCGGGCAAATCTATGACCACAATGGAGCCGTCCATATTGCGGGCGGCAACGGACGGTCACATCTTAACGTCAGCGGTCTATGGGGTTATTTTGACGGAACGGAACAGGATGTGGCCATCTATAATTCTGTTCTTTCGTCCAACGACATTCAGGCTCACTATGAGGCCGGTACCGGCGCAAGTCTCGTGGCGACCGTTCCGCCCACACTGGTGACCGGAGTCACTCCGGAGGGCGATCCATACCAGCTGCAAGTAAACTTTAGCCAGCCAGTATCGCCGGCAACTGCGAATAACCTCGCGAATTATGTGTTGGAAACCGCTGGCGGCACCACCCTTGCAATCCAATCTGCCCAGCTCAGCAGCAATCTGACGACTGTCAGTCTCAGTCTCGGCGCTGCAAACAGCTTCACTATCGGAACGAGTTACAATCTGACCGTGGGCGGTGTGGCGGACATTTTGTCCTCCACGAATGTGGTTGTTTCGACGAATCTAGTCTTCGCCTTCAGCTCTTCCGGAAGCGTAGGCATCGCCAATAGCAGCAGTCTGGCCAACCAGGTGGTGACGGAAAATCAAAATGCGCAATTCGCGGTGCTCGCCACCGGACAGACCCCGTACAGCTATCAATGGTATTACAATAATGGCGCCTTGCCGGGCCAAACAAATGCAGCGTTGTCCTTCACGGCCCTATGGAATTCGGGAGGCGATTACACCGTCGTCGTCAGCAATCAGTTTAGCTCAGTGACGAGCAGCCCGCCTTCAGTGCTGACTGTGTTGCCCGACCTTACGCCGCCACAATTGGTGAACTTGCGCGCACTGGCGGGGACCCTGAATGAGATTCAGCTCACTTTTAACAAACCGGTGGATCCGATCACCGCGGCCAGCCTCAGCACCTACAGCATTCCCACTGCCGGGGTGACGGGTCTGGGCCTGCTCGGAGCATCTCTCTCTGCCAATGGGCTGGAAGTCACACTGACAACGACACCGCAAGTGCATGGTCAGACCAATCAGATCACCATTACGGGTCTCCAAGACCTTTCTCATGTGCCCAATACACTCACGACCACGGCACAATTTGTTTCCACGATCAGTTATCGGGATGAAGTTCTCGCCGAACCGGGATTGGTGCGCTATTTCACATTTGACGAGACCAATGGCAGTTCAGTGAATTCATTGGTGTCCCAATATGACACCTCGCCGCTAAACATTGTCGGAACAATTCTGGGAGACACTAATTCCGGTGGTGTTCCGATTCTGGGGGTGCCGGGTTTGGTGCCCAACATTCCGAACAATAACGCCATTTCCTTTAATGGTCTTGGCGGCACTAACCGGATTGAGCTGCCCAACGGAGCTGATATTGATGCCACCTTGGGGCCATGGTATCAGATCACCACGCTCTTCGCCTTCAAAGCAAATGGCCTGCCGGATATGGTGCTCACTGGCGCAACCACCAACTATGAGACGCCTATCCTGTTCTCGGACTTTCAATACGCCATCTATCTTTATCCCACCCAAACCAACGTAAACAATCCGTCACAGGCGCAGTTGGTGTTTGAGGCGCAGGAAACCTCCAGTGACGGTCCGGGTTCACCCTGGGGTGGCAACACTCCGGCAACGGCCACCTATATTACTTATCCGATAACCACCAATGTCGTTTACAACGTCGCGGCCGTATTGGATGGCAACGCCGGTTTCCTTACCGGTGAGCTGCGACTCTACATCAATGGTGTCAGGGTTGGTACAGTGGTTGATGTCGGCGCGATTTATCAGAATCCTAATGATCCTCCTGGTTTCAGTCAGGGGTACGTAACTTCCTACACCGGACATGGCTCGACCATAAACCCTGAACTTGTCACCTCCACGACTCCAATCGGTGCGCCGTTGAACGGTGTGATTGATGAGTTTGCCTATATCAATCAGGGCGCGCTTTCGGACGCACGCATCGCGCAACTCTATTCCTTCAGCCAAACCAACTGGGCATCTGACGGGTTTGTGATTGTGACCAACAACACAACCGTCACTCCGCCGAGCCTGAATTTCACAACTGGCTCCAGCGGGACCGGCTCCGGCGGATCCATTGGAGCTCTCCATCTGAGCTGGCCGGTCAGTGCCGGCGGTTACTATCTGGAGTACACGACCAATCTGGCTTCTGGCATCTGGCTTTCCAATCCGGTTTCACCCGCAACGGTCAACGGTTATAACGTCGTCACCCAGTCGGTCAGCAATACTGGCAACGAATTCTTCCGCCTGCATCATCCATGAAAAGCTCAGAACCTTTTTGCCCACGCAAATACATGAACCGACCAATTACACACAATATTACAGGCTCCCTGCTGGTGCTTTTGTTCGCCTCGACGGCACTGGTGGCCAATGCCCAGATTGAGCATAAGTCGATATCGCCGGAGCAGCTTGAATTCTTTGAAAAGAATATTCGGCCAGTGCTCGTGGCTCATTGCTACGAGTGCCACTCGGAGGAAAAGGGCATGAGCAAGAGCGAACTAACGCTCGATACGCGCGACGGCATTCGGGCGGGAGGCACCCGCGGACCGGCGGTGGTTCCGGGCAAGCCGGATGACAGTGTTCTCATTCAAGCGATCCGGCAGACCGGACAATTACATATGCCGCCGGATTCTCGCGGTGGTATGTTGCCGGACGACGTCATTGCAAACTTTGAGAAATGGGTGAAGGATGGCGCGGCGGATCCTCGTGACTCAGCGAAGATTGTTGCGGTGCAGAAAGCCAAGCCGGAGAAGCCGATTGACTGGGATAAAGCTCGCCAGTTCTGGGCTTTCCAGCAACCGAAGGTTGTCGAACCTCCCAAAGTCGTCGATGGGCAATGGCCGCGAACCGACGTTGACCATTTTGTACTCGCCAAGTTGGAGGAGAAAGGCCTCAAACCTGTTGCGGATGCTGACAAGCGCACCTTATTACGCCGGGCATATTACGACATCATTGGTTTGCCGCCGACACCTGCTGAAGTAGACGCATTTGTAAAAGACAAATCACCCGACGCCTTCGCAAAAGTAGTGAACCAATTATTGGATTCACCGCGTTTCGGGGAACAGTGGGGGCGTTACTGGCTCGATATAGCCCGCTACGGAGAATCCACCGGCTTGGACCGCAATTTAAATTATCCGTACGCCTGGCGTTATCGTAATTACGTCATTGATGCATTCAACCACGACAAGCCCTACGACCGGTTCATCCAGGAACAACTCGCGGGTGATCAGCTGCCCTATAAAGACCAGAAAGAGCGTGATGAAAATCTGACAGCGACTGGCTTTCTGGCCATTGGTCCGAAAGGTTTGAATGAAGGCCGGGTGAAGTATTCAAAATGGCAGGTGGTTGGCGACCAGATTGATGTAACAAGCCGGGGATTCCTTGGCTTGACGGTGGGTTGTGCGCAGTGCCATGACCATAAATTTGATCCAATCCCTCAGAAAGATTACCACGCTCTGGCCGGGATTTTTGCGAGCACAGAAACCTTGTATGGGACGGTGGGCGGACGCGGCAATCGCCGGCCAACCTCACTGTTGTCGCTCGACGGAGCCCCGGAACTCGCGGTGCTGTCCACCGGTGAACCGACACCAAACATGTTCGTGAACACCAACCGCAACTATGCCATCGGTGATAGCACCAACCAGCTGGCCCGGACCCGGCGCCTCGGAAATGGGAATGGCAATGGATTTGGCGGCGGATTTGGCGGCCGCCGGTTTGGCCGGAATATATCGACCAACCAACTCGAACGCATCCCGGCGCATAATGCTTATGCCATGGGCGTCCGCGATTACGATGAGCCGCAGGATTCGCCCGTCTACTATCGTGGTGATTTGACCAAACCGATGGACACGGTTCCGCGGGGTTTTCTGCGCATTCTTTCCCTTACCAATGCGCCCGCCATTCCGGCAAACGAAAGCGGCCGATTGCAACTGGCGCAGTGGATTACCGATCCGGAAAATCCGCTGACCGCGCGGGTGGCTGTCAACCGGGTGTGGCAGCATTTGTTTGGCGCCGGCATCGTGGCGACCCCGGACAATCTTGGCCATCTCGGCGGGCGTCCGAGTAATCAGGAATTACTGGATTACCTCGCCGTCAAATTTGTCAACGATGACCACTGGTCGGTGAAGCAACTGATCCGGTCGCTCGTGTTGACGCGGGCCTATCAATTGAGTAGCGACATTGATCCCAAGGCGGAGGAAGTGGATCCGGAGAACACTTTCGTCTGGCGGGCCTCCCCGCGCCGGCTGACGGCGGAACAATTGCGCGATTCCATTCTCACGGCTAGCGGACGGCTGGATTTGGAACCCCCGCAATACAGTGTGACCGCGGAATTCGGCGACGGCTACTATGGTGTCAATATTTGGGAGAGCGATCTACCGCAACACTATTATAAACGTAGTGTGTACCTGCCGGTGCCGCGCGACATGGTGCCCGATGTGCTTGCGGTATTCGACCTTCCCAATCCTAATCTCGTCGGTGCGCTGCGTGAAGATACGACTTCACCCAGCCAGGAGCTGTTCCTATTGAATAACGCGCTGGTGGAAGACGAAGCCTTGCACCTGGCTCGCAACTTGGAGCAAAACAAAAAACTGTCGGAAAAGGGACGCATTCGTCAGGCATACCTGACTATATTTCAACGCGAGCCGACGTCTGGGGAAATCAAACAGGCGCGAAAATTCATCAAGGCGGAAAAGGCGCTCCTGGCCTCGGAAACTCCCGCCAAAGCCGAGAAGAGGTACTCCTCGCCTGAGCTGGATGCCCAGGCTACAGCGCAATTGACCGCGGCAACGCCGCCGACTGCGGTGAGGTCGGCGACCACCCTCGTGCCGGTTCTGACCCAGGTCTCCATGAACTTGACTCCACCGGCCGCCGCCGTTTCCGCCAATGCCCCACCGTCTGTGGTCACTCCGGGTGGAAATGCTGGCAATGGCGGTTACCGTGGAGGGTATCGTCAGCGCCGCTATCTCGGCCCCGGCTCGGCAAGTGACGTGGTGGTTGGAAAGCTGGCACCAGGCATCGCCCGTCCGCCGGTGTTCCATCAGGTATTACCGGAAAAACCGGCCACACCCGAGGAGGGATCGCTGGCCCTCTTCAACCAGGCGCTGTTTGGCAGCGCGGAATTTCGTTATCTGCAATAAAACAAACAATCATTCTTATGAGTAAACAACCTCAACATCATCCGCGACGTTGCGACGGCGTCATACCCGGCGCTTATACGCGGCGCCAAATGCTCAAGACCTTTACGACCGGTTTTGGCTATATGGCCTTTGCCGGCATAGCCGCGCAAGCGGCCATATTGAATAAAGTTGCGGACGCGGCGACCTCCCCGGCTGACGCTGCAGCCGCCAGCGGCGGCGGCAATAATTTAATGCTGCCCAAGAAGCCGCATTTCCCGCCGCGAGCCAAACGGATCATCTTTTTGGGCATGGAAGGCGCGCCATCCCACGTGGACACCTTTGATTACAAACCGAAGCTGCAGGCCGACGACGGCAGACAATCTCAGGACAATGAGGACCGCCTGTATCTCGGTTCACCTTTCAAGTTCAAGCAATACGGACAAAGTGGCCGCTGGATTTCGGAGTTGTTTCCCAATGTTGCCACGCACGCCGATGAACTGTGTTTCCTCCACGGTTTGTGGACGAATGCCCCGGCATTGCATCCGCAGGCATGGCCTGCGCTGCACACCGGCAGTCCGGTCTTTGTGCGGCCGTCCATGGGTTCGTGGTTGCTTTACGGTTTGGGCACCGAGAACCAGAATTTACCCGGGTTTATCACCATCAAGCCGGCGCTCTCGATCGGGGGCGGCCAGGCCTATGGGTCGGCGTTCCTGCCGTCGGTTTATTCGGCGACCCGGATCGGTGAGTCGAAAACGGACATCAAAAATTGCAGCATCAATAACATCGCCAACGCGAATCTCACGGCCAGGGAGCAACGGACGCAACTCGATTTTATCCAGGGGTTGAACCACAATCTCCTGCAGAAAGGCACGCTCGATCATCAAGTGGAAGGAGTCATTCAATCCTATGAGGTCGCCTTCAAGATGCAGGCGGAGGTACCCGAGGTAACCGACTTGTCCAAGGAATCCCAAGCCACGTTGGATCTCTACGGCGTCAATCAGGATGAAACGGACGATTTTGGCAGGCAATGTCTGCTGGCACGCCGTTTCGCCGAGGCCGGAGTCCGTTTCATCGAGGTTTGCTATGACGACTGGGATCACCACGGCCAGCTTTACGCCGGGCTCAAGAAAAGCACGCGGGCGGTGGACCAGCCAATTTCGGCATTGTTAACGGATTTGAAGCAGCGCGGCATGCTCGAAGATACGCTGGTCCTTTGGGGCGGTGAATTTGGCCGCACTCCCGACAGCCCGAAACCGGATGGCCGCGATCATAGCACCAAGGGCTGGACGATGTGGATGGCCGGTGGTGGTGTGAAACCCGGTTTCGCCTATGGCGCCACGGATGAATACGGCATCAACGCCGTGGACGGCAAAATGGATTATCATGATCTCCACGCGACACTCCTTCACATCTTTGGTCTCGACCACGAGAAATTGACCTATCGCTATGGCGGACGTGATTTCCGCCTCACCGATGTCTATGGTGACGTGCAAACGGACATTCTTGCCTGATATCAACTAATTACTGACTTATACACAAAACTCAATACAACCAATGTTTATTTATCTCAAAACAACTGATCATATGAAAAAAAACTCTTCGTCTCTTTTAGGCCTGGTAACCGGGGCACTGCTGTTGATTGGAACTGCGGTCCAAGCCGCGGACGCCGATGGCAACTGGGTCTGGACCAACCCCGGTCGAAATGGCGGCGCTCCGCGCGAATCGGTTCTTTCGCTGAAGACCGATGGTTCGCAACTAAGCGGAAAACTCTCCACCCCCGGGCGCGACGGGAAACCCACGGACACGCCCATCACCAACAGCAAATTGGATGGCAATAACTTTTCGTTCGACATTGTCCGTCAGTTCAACGGTAACTCCATCACGATCAGCTACAGCGGCACTGTGGCCGACGGCCAGATCACAGGAAAAATTGTAACCGTCCGTGACGGCGACACCCAAACGCGGGATTGGACTGCAAAAAATGCCGGCGACCAGACCCAAGCAACGGCGGTTGCCGTGGTCGCTCCGAAACCGGGCTACGATGAGAACGGGCATAAAATCGTTAACGAAACGCATTACAAGGAGGTCTCCGTGGCGGAAGCCGTGCAGTTTTTGGCCGACCATCCCGATGCCATCATAATCGATGCCCGCTCGCCGCAGGAATACGCCTCCGGCCATCTGCCGAACGCCAAGAATTACAATCTGACCGATGATGCCACCTACAAGGATGTCCTGGCGACGATCACGGATAAAACCAAATGGTACCTCGTTCACAGCGCCGTAGGTCACTATCGCACGGTGCGCGCCTTGGAATATTTTGAGGCCAACGGTTTTGAACACGCAGTGGCCATTAATGGTGGCATTGCGGCCTGGAAAAAGGCCGGCCAGCCGGTCGTCAAAGACTAGGAATTTTGCAGTTCAACCAAAAACCAAAATTAAAATGAAACTTAAATCCCACGTTAAAAAAATCATACTTGGTAGCACGACCTTGCTGGTATTGATGGTGGTTCTGGCTCAGGCGGCTGATCTCTCCGGGACCTGGACTTGGACAACTCCTGGCCGCAATGGAGGTCCCGACCGGGTCAGCACGCTGACCTTGAAAGTTGCCGATTCGGGTTTGACCGGAAAACTTTCCGTGCCGGGTCGTGATGGTCAGCCCGTGGAAACACCCATTACCGAAGGCAAAGTTGATGGCGACAACATCAACTTTGACATCATCCGCCAGTTTAATGGCAATTCAAATACCAATATCTATGCCGGAAGCCTGACGAACGACGAGATTATCGGTCAGATCCAGTTTAACCGGAATGGTGAGACTCAAACTCGCAAGTGGGATGCCAAACGTGCTACCGGAGCAAATTAATCAACCCTGATAATACATCAACATTGCGTTCGCTTTCGCGGACGCAGTGTTTTGTCATGCCGCTACGATTCAATGAAATTGCATAAGCATATTACCGCCTCGGTTTTTGTGTTGGCCCTGGTCAGCGGGCTGTCGACTTCGGCGAGAGCTGATGATCCCAAATATACCGTCGAGCAAGTCATGAAGGCGGTATTCAAGGGTGAAGATTCTGTTCATAAGCGCATCATCAACGGCAAAGCTTCCAAGGATGATCTGGCCAAACTCGTGGCATATGTTTCGGTTTTGCCTCAGAACGACCCGCCGCAAGGTGACCCGGCTGGCTGGCAGAAAAAGACCACGGCTTTATTGGATGCCGCCAAGGCTTTGCAAGCAGGCGAAGGCCAGGCACTCGCCCAATATACCAAGGCGGCCAATTGTCAGGCCTGTCACAGCGTTTATCGTCCCGATTAATTCAGTATTACAAATCCAAACCAACTTTAACCACCCACTACCATGGCATTCAGGCAAACATTCCGGGCTCCTTATGACGGCGACTGGCAACAGATCATCCGGCACCATGTGAATTCACTCCATTACGGTTCAGTCGAGATTGTCGTTCACGACTCGCGAATCGTGCAAGTCGATATCACCGAGCGTTTTCGTTTCGTCGACTCGCCGCGGCTCCTGAACCACGCCCGGACGAATGGAAAGCAAACACTGCGCGCGAGTTAGAAACGAGCCGATCAGTTTCCGGGCCGGAGATGCTGGCTCCGGCAACGTGGAAATGGACAAAGCTGGTTTAAAAATATATTCTCAATGGGATTTTATTTTTAAGTAAATGCCCGCACCTGCCACCCGACTTTCCCGCTTTTCTGAATCCGTCATCCGGGGGATGACCCGACTGGCCAACCAGTACGGGGCCATCAACCTCGCACAAGGTTTTCCGGATTTTGATCCGCCCGAAGTATTGCTCGCCGCCTTGGAGCGTGCCAGCCGCGGTCCGTATCATCAGTATGCCGTCACTTGGGGTGCTCCGCGTTTTCGTCAGGCGCTCGCCCGGAAAATTTCCCGCAGCACCGGGCTGGCGGTCGATCCCGAGGCCCAACTTGTCGTCACTTGCGGCAGTACTGAGGCAATGATGGTGGCCATGATGACCGCCTGCAATCCGGGCGACAAAGTCATTGTCTTCTCGCCGTTCTACGAAAATTACGCCGCAGACGCCATCCTCTCCGGCGCCGAACCCATTTACGTTTCGCTCCGTGCGCCGGATTTTCGTTTTGATTCCGATGAGCTGGCGGGTGCTTTCGCCCAAAAGCCCAAGGCCATCATTGTCTGCAACCCTTCCAATCCGACCGGCAAGGTCTTTACGCGTGCCGAACTCCTGGAAATCCTGAAACTGGCGGAACAACACGACGCGTTCGTCATTACTGACGAACCCTACGAACACATTGTGTACGCCCCGCACGAACATATTTATTGCGCCGCGTTGCCCGGGGCCTTCGAGCGTGTCATGACCTGCAACTCACTTTCCAAGACCTATTCCATCACCGGCTGGCGGCTCGGCTATGTTCACGCGGCGCCGGAAATCATCGCGCAGGCACGCAAGGTTCATGACTTCCTGACGGTTGGTGCCGCGGCGCCGCTGCAGGAAGCTGCTGTCGCCGGTCTGGAATTGCCCGACTCATATTACGACGGACTGCGCGAAATCTATTCGCAAAAGCGTGACCTGTTTCTTGGTTACCTGCGCCGGACCGGACTGCCGTACACGGAACCGCAGGGTGCTTATTACGTCATGGTTGACATTTCGTCGCTCGGCTTTGCGCGGGATTCTGAAGCCGCCGAATGGTTTATCCGCGAAATTGGCGTGGCCGGCGTGCCTGGCTCCAGTTTCTTCCGCGAACCGGAAAACCGGTTTATTCGTTTTCATTTCGCCAAGAAGGACGAAACCCTCCGCTCCGCCGGCGAGAAGCTCCTGAAACTGGCGGATAAGCCATGGTTGGACCAAATGAAAGCCACTGCAACATAAGTCGTCGAATGGACTATCTAACCTGGATTCGGCGCAATGGTTTTGTTCTCGGTCTGATCCTGGCCGTGTTTCTGGCATTTCTCTTTCCACAGCCCGGTTCCCGGAACGGGTTTTTACACCCCGACTTGGTCAATAATCTCGGCATCGCTCTAATCATGTTTTTGCAGGGATTATCCCTGGCGTTTGAAAGGCTGAAACGAGGTGCCCGCAACTGGAAAATGCATGTCATCATTCAGAGTTTTACCTTCATCATCTTCCCGCTCGTTGGAATAGGATGCTATTTTGCAGTGCCTTTGATTTGGAAGTCCGAGCCGGCGGCGATCCGGCAGGGATTCCTCTATTTGTGCGTTCTGCCCTCCACGATCTCCACGTCGGTGGTGCTCACCGCCGTCGCGCATGGGAATGTTGCCGGTGCGCTCTTTAACGCCGCCCTGTCGAACATTATCGGGGTGGTGTTGACGCCGCTGCTGGTTCATGCATTGATGCAGACTACCGGCCAGTCAGCGCCGCTGGGCCCGCTGATGTTGAAAATTATGTTGCTCACGTTGCTGCCCTTTTTCACCGGCATGGTTTTGCGGAGCGGGGTCAGAACATGGGTGGAGCAACACAAGGCGTGGGTCGCCCGCATCAGCAACTCCGTCATTGTTTTTATCGTTTACACGGCATTTTGCGATTCAGTCGCGGAGAATATCTGGCAGCAGCACGGAGCCGCAACGACCGTCAAACTGTTTCTCTGCGTCATCCTGTTATTTGCCGGTATGTCGTGGCTGATTTATTCCACGTGTAGCGCACTGGGACTGAACCGGGAAGACCGGATCACCGCGTATTTCTGTTCCGTTAAAAAGACCCTGGCCATGGGTGTGCCGCTGGCAATGTTGATTTTTGGCTCACGCAATGACCTTCCACTCATTCTGCTGCCGCTGATGTTTTACCATCCGATCCAGATATTCATCAACGGCCTGCTGGCGAATCATTGGGGCAGCGCCGGGCCAATTCAAAACATTTCGAAATCAACGGCTGCCAGACCTCTGATGACTGATTAACCACCAGGACAGGCAAGGCTTGCAAGTGAGGGGCAGGCATGTGCGCGACGAGTGGAACATCCCGGGCGAAGCCCGCAAACCTAGTTATCGAAAAAGTTGACCTTGCCGGTTTTGAGATCGTACATCCCGCCCACCAATCCAATTTCTCCCTTGTCGAGCATTTCACTCAGGATGGGGCTGCGCTCGCGGATTTCCTTCATGACGAGCTTCACGTTCGCCTCGGAAACGGCGTTGACGAACGCGTAGTTTTTGGAAGTACGCGGCTGGCCGTCGTCGGGCACCGCGTCAATGGCCGGTTTGATTTTCGTCAGCAAGCCGGTCAGGTTGCCGAGTTGGACGTCGTCCACGGCGCCTTTGACCGCGCCGCAATTCGAATGACCGATCACTGCGATCAGCTTTGCGCCGGAGGCTTTGCACGCAAATTCCATGCTGCCAAGATTGTCATCATCCAGCACGTTGCCGGCAACCCGCGCGCTGAAAATATCGCCGAGGCCCTGATCCAGGACGATCTCAATCGGTTGACGTGAATCCAGGCAACTTAGGACCACGGCGAATGGATATTGGCCGGCCGCTGTCGCCTTGACTTGAGCCGGGAAATTTCGAACGCGCGGCGCGCCCGCAACAAAGCGCGCGTTGCCTTCGCGCAATTCCTCCAATGCCTGCTGCGGAGTCATGGCCGCCTGTGATGCCTTCGTTTGCACCCCCGCCGACACAGCGGCATCGGTGTCGGCCATGGTTGCCGGGGCGGTGCTGCTGACTTGTGATGTCTTGCACCCTCCCGAAACCAGCACGGCGGCGACTAGACCGGCAAACAACCCAAAACGATTCAGTAATGTTTTCATAAGGTGAGTGATGATTTCCATATGCAGTTGACCGCCTATCCGCCACAACTTCAAGTTAATTACCAATCGTCGAAAGAATTTTTTATTTGGAGACTCTAATCTGATTGATGCAGGAGTAACCTCCCCGCCAGCGCACAGGCCAGCACGACCAGCCACGGCGGCATTTTGCCGAACATCAATCCCGCGAACGCTCCGATGGCGATGAGTATCGGAACAGTTGCGGTGAGGGCCGAGGTGCAGATGGGAGAATAGAAGGCAGCACCCAGAAGCCCGACCACCGCCGCGTTGGTTCCAGCCAGTAATGCTTGTGCCAGTGGAATTTGCCGCAGACGATCCCAGTGCGGCAGCACACCGAAGATCAATAAGGCCGAAGGCAGGAAAATCGAAACCAACGCCAGTAAACCGCCGATGATCCCTTGCGGTCCGATGCAAATGGTTGCGCCCAAATAGGCCGCAAAAGTAAATAGCGGGCCGGGCAATGCCTGCGCTGCGCCATAACCGGCGAGAAAGGTGTTGTGGTCGAGCCACCCGCGACCCACCGTGGCAGCCTCCAGCAAGGGCAGCACGACATGTCCGCCGCCAAACACCAAAGCGCCGGCGCGATAAAATGCATCCACGATTTGAAGCCAGGGCAGGGGCCAGATTCGCGCGGCCAGCGGTAATACCAGCAATAATAGGAAGAACGCCACGAGCGAGTTTAAACCAGCTCTCCGCGAAGGTCCTGTCGAGCGTGATACCTGTTTTGCCATGGGCGAAAACCTCGGCTTTAACAAAATTCCTGCCAGTGCGCCGCCGCCGATGACCACCAGTTGCATCCGCGCCGCTGGTACAAGTAGTAACAGGATCAAGCCGGCGCCTGCGATGGTTGCGCGCAGTGCATCGGGACAAAGCCGCCGGGCCATCTGCCAGAGCGCCTGCGCCACCACGGCGACGGCCGCAATTTTCAATCCCAGAACCCAGCCACTATGGCTGAAACCGTTGAGACTTTGGACGCCATAAGCAAACGCCAGCATTAATGCGGCTGAGGGCAGGGTGAATCCCAGCCACGCGCAGAACGCGCCCAGGTGTCCCGCCCGCTTCCAGCCGAGGGCCATGGCCACCTGACTACTCGCCGGGCCGGGCAGGAACTGGCACAGAGCAACGAGGTCCGCATAACCGGCATCGTCAATCCACTGCCGACGCTCAACAAATTCGTGCCGGAAAAATCCGAGGTGCGCCACCGGACCGCCAAAGGATGTGCAGCCGAGTTTCAAGAATGCGCGAAAAACCTCCAACCGATGGCCGACGGTCGCAGTTTGGTTGGAACTCATGCGAAGTAGCTAAAGATTTTAAGTAAAAAATCAATCCCGGAATCGCGGAGAAAAAGTGATTCTAAGAAAGACCGCGCCGGTCAGTGTTTGATGGCTGTTCCCTGGTACTCGTCAATTGACCCAAATTTTCAGAAAAAATATCCAATTCCTCAATGACCGGAGATGGCTTGATGGTGTAAGGTTGAGCCCGGAATTTCCCCAAGAGCGACCTGAGAATAAAAAAATGAATCTAATATCAAGTCCGAATGCTCCTACGGTTAAAGTAGTCCTGATGATCAGCGCTTTTCGGTGCATTTGCCGAAGCGTCCTTGTTTATCTGATCGCCCTGTTTGTTTGCACTCGGTCACAAGCTGTTGAGGCGCCAGTGGAAACGGTCAAAATTCAAGTGGATCCCCAAACGGTGGTGAGCCGGATTTCGCCAGACTTTATCGGTTTCGGCTATGAAAGTTCTGCCGTGGCCCAGACAAATTATTTCAGTGCGACCAATGCCTCGCTGATACAACTTTATCGCAATCTGACGACAAACGGGTTGATTCGCGTTGGCGGCAACGTATCCGACCACACCAAATACATCCCGCAGGGCATTCCGATTGTGAATTCGCAGCGGGCGGTAACCATCTTCAACCACGCGAGTCTCCTCAATCTCGCAGGGTTTGCCCGCGCTTCCGGTTGGAAGGTGATGTGGGGACTCAACTTGGGTTCGGGTTCCAGGGCAGAAGCCGTCGCCGAAGCAGTGGCCGTCAATGCCGCGCTGGGCGACCGGTTACAATCCTTTGAGATCGGCAACGAAGTTGAAGCTTTGTTACGTTCCCGTCACAATTACGACACCTATCACGCCGCTTACCTCGACTACAAGCAAGGAATCCGGTCCGTGCTGCCCAACGCACCGTTTTCGGGGCCGGACAGCATCGGCAATTGGAGTTGGATCACGAATTTTGCCGCCACTGAAGCCGGGGATATAAAACTGCTGACCCGTCATTACTATCGCGGCGGGGCGCAAGACCCAACCACCAGCCTGGAAAAGCTGCTGCAGCGCGACAGCGGCTGGGACAACCGGTTGCAACAACTGCAACAGCTCTGCCGGAAGGACGGAATCGCTTACCGGATCAACGAGGTCAATTCATTCTCTGGCGGCGGAAAAGCCGGGGTGAGCGACACCTTTGGCTCCGCTCTATGGTGCCTCGATTATATGTTTCTCCTCGCTTCCCATGATTGCAATGGTGTCAACATGCAGACGGACATCAACCATCTCGCCTGGATCAGTCACTACTCGCCAATCATCCATGACCCGGCTGGGATTTGCCACGCCCGTCCGGAGTATTACGGAATGCTGGCTTTTTCGCTGGCCGGGAAAGGAGATTTGCTAAAACTAACATTGGATGCCGGCGATGTGAACCTGTCTGCCTACGCCACCAGGGACGAATCCGGATTTCTGTGGATTACCGTCATTAACAAGGATTTTTCGCGGGATGCCACGGTCGAAATGACTTTGCCGGAGGGATACGCCGGGGCGGGAGCTTTCCGCTTGGTCGCCCCTTCGGTGTACAGCACCAACCAGGTGACTCTTGCCGGCGCTGAGGTTTCTGCCAGTGGCCAATGGACGCCAAAATCGCCGGAACCGCTGGCCGTGAATGCGGGCTTGGTTAATGTGCCGGTGCCACATGCCAGCGCGGTTGTGGTTCGACTGCACCGTTAATGCGGAAATCGCCCGTAAATCGTCTCCGGGTTGGGAAAAGTCGCCTCAACCGTCACCAAAACTGTCACCAAAACTTGCTTTAATCATCGACGTCAGGTACAGTGCGCAGTGTCTCCAAAAGTCTCTTGTGCGGCGTGAACGGACCCGGAAAATCCACGCTGATGAAAAGGATGATCCCATGAAAATTTCAAACCTGGCCGAAAATTCGAAGCTTCGCTCAAACCAAATATTTAAGAGTTACCAACTGTGGCAACACACTTTCTGGCGCTCTGCGCTGACAACCGTGGGCTGTTTCCTGGCTCTTTGGGGTGCAGTTGCTTCATCACCGGCCCAGGTCAATGTCACCCAGCACCACAATCATCTTTCGCGGGACGGGGTTTACATTGATCCGGCATTCACACCTGCCCTCGCTGCTAATTTGACGCGTGACGCTGCGTTTAATGGCAGCATTACCGGAAATGTCTACGCGCAACCCCTCTACATTGAAGGCGGCCCGCGCGGCCGGGCAGTGGTCATCGCCGTGACCGAATCGAACAACGTTTATGCTCTCGACGCCGGTAACGGCAGCATTGTGTGGTCAACCAATGTGGGCCCACCCGTCCCCGCGGGGGTTCTGCCTTGTGGCAACGTCCAACCGGTGGGCATCTCGGGCACCCCGGTCGTTGATCTGCCTTCGCGATCACTGTTTTTTGATGCCATGATCTTGAGCACCAATACCGGCAATCCGCTCCCGCAACACTTCATTTTTTCTCTGAATGTGGATACCGGCAATCTCAATCCGGGCTGGCCGGTGGATGTGGATAGCAATGCCTCATTCGGCAACATAAAATTCGACTCCCTGGCCCAGGGAGAGCGCGGCGCACTCACGATCATCGGCACCAACTTGTATGTGCCCTATGGCGGACTTTACGGTGATTGCGGGACTTATCACGGCTGGATTGTGGGTATGCCCTTGACCAACCCCACAAACATGATGGCTTGGGCCACCACCGCTAATGGCGGCGGCGCCTGGTCCGTCGGCGGCATCGCCAGTGACGGCGTGGATCCTTTCCTCGCCACTGGTAATACCTTTGGTGCCAGCGCCTGGAGCGGAGGCGAGGCGATCATTCATTTCCGGCCTGACCTGGTGCTGACAAACGGAGGCACCAATTACTGGGCCCCCCAAAATTGGTCCACTTTGGATTCCGAGGATCTCGATATTGGCGGGACCGGACCATTGATTGTTGATGTGCCTGGGGCCACACCTTCCAAGCTGGTGGTTGCGCTCGGCAAGGATGGCAATGTTTATTTGCTCAACCGCACCAATATGGGCGGAGTTAGCTTGCCGGTCGCCTCCGCCCACGTGGCCGGCAGCAGTATCATCCAGGCGGCGGTCACCTACGCCACTTCCAAGGGAACCTATGTGGCTTTTGCCAATGCCGATAATCTTTATGCCCTGCGCCTTGGCGCCACCAACCCGCCTTCGATCACCAACGTCTGGACGGTGTCCGAAAACGGACGCGGTTCGCCTTTCGTAACTTCCACGGACGGTACGAACAATTTCATCGTGTGGGGTATCGGTTCCGAGGATGACCAGCGGCTGCACGCTTTCGATGGCGATACCGGCACCAACATTTTCACCGGCGGCGGCCCGAACGAGTTGATGGCCGGTACCAGGCGATTCAACACCGCAATTGTGGCGCGCGGACACATCTATGTGGCCAACGACAATAAAGTTTATGCGTTCCAGGTCCCCGGACAAACAGTGACCTCGGTTACCCTGACTAATTTGGCACTGTTGCCCATCGGCGCGACGCCTGGCGTATTTCAATTCGGATTCACTAACGTTCCCAACCAGCTGTTCAACGCTTATAGCTCGGCGAGCCTGCTCAGTCCGTTCAGCAATTGGACCTGGCTCGGCGTTGTTCCCGAGCTTTCGGCGGGTCAGTTTCAGTTCTCCAATGTGCTGAGCTCGAGCAACCCGGCCAGTTTCTATCGTGTCAGTTCCCCCTGAGTCAGCCCAGCCATAACCAGAGCTGACGTATCGCGCATGCCGGTCAGCCGGTAGAACGCGCTACCCAACCTGTCCGGAACTGCCTCCTTTACGGCGTGGTTCTTTACTGCGACAGTCTGAGGCATCAGACACATGAGACCGCCGCCCAGACACTGGCAGCCAATTCTGACTGTGCTTTTGGTTACGCCGTTCCTGACGGAGCTGCTTTCCAACAACCTGCCGCCGTCGTTTTTCTTCCGGCCGATAACTTTTTTTTGTCTGGCTACAATTGCCTATGGATTTCCCGTTCTGCTGCTGCGGGAATTCGCGGTCCGCCGGAATTTGGGCATACCGGCATTGATTCTTCTAGGGCTCGCTTACGGCATGTACAACGAAGGCATTCTGGCCAAGACGTTCTATCTGGCCCAAAACGTGCCGGTCAATACGTTCGATAACTATGGATTCATCGCGGGCATTGCTGTGCCCTGGGCGATCACCATCAGCGTCTGGCATTCGACCCACGCGTTTCTCTATCCGCTCCTGTTGACCTACTGGCTGTTCCCCGGCCAACGGCAGCAGGCATGGCTGTCACGAACCTCCATCATCTGGATCGCCACACCGACCGTCCTCCTTTCGACCTTGATCTTTTTTACCCGGTCCAGCGACCGTGCACCCGGATTGTGGCCGCACTACCTCCTCATGCTCGCCGGCATCGGTTGCTTGCTGTGGCTGGCCGCCCGGTGGCCCGCCGTGGCACAGCTTGCTGACAATATGACTTTCCGGGTCAGGCCGATTGTCTGGGGAGGGCTTTATTATCTGGCGCTCCTGCTTGTGCCTATAATTTTCTCCAAAGCAAGGCTCCCGACGCCGCTGTTCTACGGCTATTTCATCTTGATCGGCGTACTTATTTTTCGCCGGCTCGGCAGGCATTCCGTGGTGCCGGTGACGACAGCGCTCTTGTTTGCTGCCGGCGACCAGATTGTCCTCGTAGCGTTTAACATCATGGTCTCTATGAGCCACACATCGCTTCAAGAACTGATTGCGAATATCCTGTTTATGGTGGTGTTCCTTTGTTTGGTTTTTTGGTTGCGATACCGGATGAAGCATTCACTGCAGCCGGTTGTCCTAAATCCCGGGACTTGAAAATAACCTCTGCTGCCCAAGGTTCAATTGTGATCCTCCGTGCAGGCATCCACGCCGAAGTCTCGAAACCACGGGAACCAGCCGATCCCGGTAAATCTGACGGCTGAAAACCGCTCCGTACTGCTGGCTGCAAAGCGCGGCTCAATTGTCTGCGCAAGTGCGGCAAAATTAATCTCACGCCAACATCTTTCGAAGACAAATCGGTGTATTAAATATAGACAGCATAATCCGCCTTTGTCATTTAAAGGCGACAACGCTCTGTATCTAGTTTAGGGCTTAGTCTTAATCCATTCCATGCCTGTGGTTTAAAAGCAGCGAGTTCTAGGTGATCGCAGTGTGGACGGGCGTAGTCCACACAGGGTGTCCCCCGGCACCTCAATACTCGGAAATACTGTTTAAACATATGATGCGCATGTAATTGTGAAGTATTTCCGGCTGGGAAGTTCCGTTGGGACATGTTTGGGCATTGTCTTGCGTAAGTCCTTGGTAATGCCGTTGGAATGCAACCTGCTTTATTACGTTAATATGCGGCATGCCTCTCACTATTACCCTGAGCAACGAATTCCCATGCCCTCAACCGCAGCGGCCCCGCTGCTGAAAAGACTCGATATAATTTTGATCGCAGTTTTGGTCCTAACCGGTTCATTCGTGATTGCTCATTCCAATGATCCTGTCGCAAGTCCGCGCACCAACAATTCCTTCTCGCAGACGCTCGTCCGAAATGGTTCAGCGCGTACTACTGATTTGGGCAACATCGAATTGGTCGCACAGCAGCCCACAGTGTTCGCCCTTGGCTCAAACACCACTTGCACCCTCACCGGTCGGGAAACTCCCGCCGGCGTTCAAATCAACGTGGAGCTTAAGTCACTGAATGCGGACGGGAAGCCGAAATCCGACCGGGCCGTTATCGCCACCTTATCCGGTCGGCCGGCGGGCATCCTCGTTGGCGGCACATTAATGGAATTCACTGCCTCGCTTAAGCAACCGTCGGGCGCAGTTAATCAATAAAGCAACCTCCCGTTCCTCGAATTGCGTAGCAGTCTCCCCGGTTGTACTGATTTCCCAATTGGGTTCGGCTCCTCATGGCCCAGACGCCAAGTTGGAGATGGTAACTGATTGTCTCCACTGGTTCTGCCTTTGGCATTGCCTTTGGTACAAACTGCGGGCAGCTGTCAGCATCAAGACTCTGTCGTGATAAAATCAGTAACCCTCCCCGTGACACCCGGCCTTTTGGCTTGGTCGCTCTTGCCGTAGGATTCATTGCAACAGTTCGACGCGATTAAATTGCACGAGCGGACTGGGTTTCAAGCTTCTCGAAATGATCCCCTAGCACTGGACTTATTGCCCCCGAATTAAGCCGCTGGTAATTGACCGTTGAGCAGGGTTTATGACAGAATCCAGCCATCCGTCTATGACCACTCTTTCGTCCGTTTGCCGGCTCAGCCTTTGCCTGCTGGCCCTGAACTTTCTGCTGCCTGCCGCCCGGGCCGCTGATGCGCCGACGGCCAGACCCATCCCCGTCATTCTGGACACAGATATCGGTGATGACATTGATGACTCCTGGGCGCTGGCCCTCCTGCTCAAATCTCCCGAGCTGGATTTGAAGCTCGCAGTGGGGGATTATGGCAAGTCCGAATACCGCGCTCGGCTGCTCGCCAAATTCCTGCAACGTGCCGGACGCAGCGACGTCCCGGTGGCACTCGGACTCGACATTGCCCCGCGCGGCGCCGGACGCCAAATCGTTTGGGTCAAGGATTACGATCTCAAGTCCTATCCCGGCCAGGTCCGCGCCGACGGCGTGCAGGCCATCATTGACACCATCATGCGCTCGCCGCAGCCCGTTACTTTGATTTGCATTGGCCCCGCTCCCAATATCGCCGCCGCGCTCAAACGCGAGCCGCGTATCGCCCTGCACGCCCGGTTTGTCGGTATGGATGGCAGTGTGCGCCTCGGCTACGGCGGCGCCAGGCAACCTTGCGCGGAATGGAACGTCAAGGCAGATCCCAAGGCCTTGCAGGCCGTATTTGCCGCCCCGTGGGACATCACCATCACGCCGCTCGACACCTGTGGCCTCGTCCAGTTGACCGGCGACAAATACCGGCGCGTCCGCGACGCGACCGATCGCAACGTTGCCGACCTCATCGCCAACTACCGTCTCTGGCTGGCCGCCGACCCCGCCTCCTCAGCGGACACGGCCAACCAGCATAGCAGTACGCTATTCG
>JBEKMT010000329.1:0-3291 GCA_050008355.1 Verrucomicrobiota bacterium | reverse complement strand
CGATGGCCACAGTAGTGCCAACTGACAGGCTTGGATTAATGCACGGGACAATACACGCCGCATAAAATACTAATAAAGCGGACCTTGTTTTCATGTTTTACCTCCACTAAAAATGCTTTTACAAAAAAGCAGTTCTCTCAAACTACACCCAATAGACTCGCTCGCAAAATAAATGCATCGTGCCATCTGCTTTGAGAGCCGGGTGCAGTTTGCACACATTCAGGCAAAGTGCATTACCGGATTCGGGTGCGGTTGCTCCCAACTCAATAAATAATAATGTCCTTTGTAATTAGGCACCTTTCACAATACGTCTCCAGCATGGAAAATACCAAGCATCACGATGGCGATTACTGCCGCTGGAACATTGGAGGATGGAACAAAATCAATTGCCAATTACCGGTGGTTTTGAAAACGTCAAGGGTTGAGGTCATGTCAAACCCAACTTGGCAATGCCTTCGACATCCTTACTTTCTGCACCACCAAGCATCCGCAGAAATCAGCCGACAACATCGAATGTCAACGGAAAGCAGCCTCTGTCAGCAGCAAATCCAGCATGGACTGGCAAAACGGCTTGCAATTCCATGAAGCAAGGGCAATATCAAAAAATGCCCGCGTTGATCGTGGGTCAGCAATCAAATGGAAAATCCCGACTTAAAATCCTCCGCCAGACAATTGTGCCTGGCTATCGCCGCGTTGCTTTGGTTGAGTGTTTCTGCACAGGCGCAATACGTTTTTACCACAATCGACGATCCGGTGGCCGTGTCTTCCAACGGGACCACCTATGTCACCGGGATCTCCAGCAACACCGTTGTGGGGTATTACTTCGGCCCTCTGTTGCATGGCTTTTATCATGTCTTAGGCACGACCAACTACACGACGCTTGACGAACCTCTGGGTTTTGTGAATGGTTCCTCGTCCACGGAGGCTTTCGGCATATCCGGCGACAATATTGTCGGTACTTACCAGAATTACCAGAACGGCGCTTCGGGTTACTATGGATTCCTTTACAATATTGCCAACGCCACCTATGTGAGCATGGATAATTCATCGGGGGATTCCCGGGACACCAGCCACACTTGGCTGACGGGGATTGATGGCGACAATGTCGTCGGTTACGTCTCCGTCGTCCCGTCAATTTATGCCAATTATATCGGCGGCTTTGAGGCGCAATTTGGCAGCTCAGGCATTGTGTACGACACCTCATTTTATTACCCGTCGATACACTACATCACCGTAAGCGCCGGCTACGATGTGACCAATTATACAACTTACATCAGCGGCATTTCCGGGACCAACGCAGTGGGGTATTATTTGGATGACAATTATGTTTATCACGGAATCATCTACAACCTCGTTACGGGCACCTATACCGCCTTGAATTCGCCGACCGGCGGCGGGTGTCCGTTGACCGGCATTAGCGGCGACAACATTGTGGGATATTATGCCGACCCGAATTATGGCTACGATTACAGTGGTTTCGTCTATAACCTGGCATCCGGCGTTTTCACGGCAACCTCCCTCCATGATCCGCTGGCTCCTTCGGAAAACACCTTTCTCGAGGGAATTTCCGGCAGCAGTATTGTCGGCTATTATCTGGACAACGACGGCGTTACGCATGGTTTCGTGGCCAGCATCCCCATTCCCTCTGTCTTCTTGGTAACCTCGGGGAACAAGATGGTATTCAACGTTACGAGTGGCACCCCTGGCAGTATTGCTCATTTGATCTCGAGCACGTCCCTCACTCTGCCGCCAGCTCAATGGGACATAGTTTCAACCAACACCTTCAACACGAACGGGGTGTTCTCTTTCACCAATAATATTCCCCTGTCCGCTCTCCCCACCTTTTTCAGACTGAGCGAAGTGCCGTGACGCGCTGGTTTCGCACTTGGTACTTTTCACCGGGCAGGCGGCAAGCCGTCAATTCAGAGCTTCGTTCCAGCACTCAAGATTGACCAGGGCAGGGCAGGGGTTGGTATTGAAATTATACCGGCCAAGTGATTCCTGGACTGATGCCTCCGGATGGCAAAGGCCGGACCGGCCTGCGTGAACCCGGTTATTGAGCCATGTGATTGATTATTCCAGGTTTCTTTCGGGCGACTCTTTCAAAAACTGAAGGAATCGTCTTCTTTAATCTTTGCGGCGTGGCATAATCCGGGAGGTCTGTTGCCTGCAACGGCTTGGATCTTAATAAATCCACACTGCAGCTGTATTGGTGGAGGGTGAGGGAAAGATAGTCAACGAATGATCGCGCCACTGGCCAAATTTATTGATTGGTCGGCCCTGCAAACTCTGCGGGCAATTCGTCTGAATTCGGACCGGAAGCGCCCAATTGCGGCATCAGATTCAAAATTGGAGGAAGCGCTGAACTTTCTAAACGGGTCTGACTTCATTCCCCCCGGAAGCCAGCCCGCGCACGTTGAATTTGATGGACCGGTCAACTTTCATTTTCCAACGCCGCGACCGAGCGATACTCCACAGAACAACGTCGCTCACGGTCGGCTCTATCGTTGTGCGAAAGACTGGCAAAAACATTCGGCGATTATTCTGCTGCACGGCGCCGGTGACTTCGTCAATCATCGCTTGCGATTTCCGCTGCTCATACCGCGTTGCGCTCGCGCGAAATACAACGCAGCGACTTTGGTGTTGCCTTATCACTTTCAACGCCGTCGACGTCCATCCCTCGCGCTGGATCACTTGCGTCGCGCGGAGGCAGTGGCGCAAGCAGTTGCCGAAATTCGCGCCTTGGCTGGCTGGCTATTGGCCGAGGGTTGCCCTGCGGTGGCGTTGTGGGGCGTTTCACTTGGCGGTTGGCTCAGCGGCTTGACGGCGTGTCACGATGTGCGTTTGGCCGCTGTCGTTCTGGCCGTGCCCGGTGTGCGCATGAAGATTTCCGACGCGAAGGGCCAGTCTCGCGGCAGAGAATCTTTGCTGGCGCAGCAGGCTGCCTGTGAAGCATTGAACCGAACACCGCTGAATCTGACTTTGCACCGCCCAGTCATCCCGAAGGAAAACATATTGTTGCTGGAAAGCACGTATGATCTGTTTGTGGGGACGGAAGGCATCGAAGAGCTCTGTCAAAAATGGGGGCACCCTGAAATCTGGCGGTTGCCGCACGGACACATCAGTTGGATGTTTGCCCCGGGCTCGACTGGCCGCGTACTTCGCTGGCTGTCGCTGCGGCTGGCCACACCCGCATCCCATGCCGAATCATAGCCGGCCGAATCGCTCTCCTTAATTATGACGAGTTTTTCAGTGGGACGGAAGGAATCAATGACGCCGGAACCCTCGTCT